>NZ_JAQGLG010000001.1 GCF_028292965.1 Sphingomonas bacterium
GCGCGCGTGCCTGCTGTTGCGCCTGGCCTGCCGCCTGTTCCTGCGCGCGCGCCTGTCCGCGTGCCGCAGCCTGTGCGGCGCGAGCCTGTTCCCGAGCGCCGGCCTGGGCTTGCACACGGGCGGCGTCGGCCTGCGCGCGCTGCGCCTGCATCTGCGCTCGCTGGGTATCGCGCGCCTGGCCCTGTGCCTGTTGCGGCTGGGTATCGTGTCGCGCCTGCATTTGCGCGCGTTGCTGGCCGATTGCTGCCTGGCGGCCGGCACGGTCGGCTTGTATGCGGGCCATGTCGCCGGCGCGCTGCTGCTCATGCTGCGCGCGCAGCTGCTGCTGGACCAGCGTCTGTTGCTGCTGACGCTGCGCCGCCTCAACCTGGGCGTCGGCCTGACGCTGCTGCTGACCGAAGGCGCGTTGTCGATCCGCCTGCTGGCGGGTCGCCTGATCCTGCGCGCGGCGCTGCTGCTCGGCGCCGGCGTCGCGCAACCCTGCGGCCTGCTGGCGCGCGGGCAGGGTGACATAGCGCTGATTGTCGCGCGCCCAGCGTGCCTGTTGCCATGCCGCCGGAATCACGCGCGGTGGCGGCGCGGCACGATAATCCGTCTGGCGCCAAGCGGCGAAGCGCTGCGCATCCGCCTGGCGGCGAACGCGCTCTTCCTGCCAGTGGCGATCGGCCACCGGGGCGACGCGCTGATGGTAATCGCGCCATCCGCTCTGCCGCGCGCGTTCGCCCGCCCAGCGCGACTGCGCCGCCGATATCGCCGCCGCGCGCGCCGCCCAATTGGCGGCGTTGACCGCGCGCCGATCACGCTCGCGCGAGGCGGCATAGAGGTCGCGTGCCCGGGCGAGATAGCGCGAGGCATAGTCGATGCGCGGGCCGTAGCTGTCATAAGGCAGGATCGCGCCGCCGGGGCCGTAGATCACCGCCAGCTGGTCGCCGTCATAACCATAGCCATAATCGGCATCGCGGATGAAATAGGGTTCGTCCGCACCCGGCCGGTAATAATAATAGCGATAGCCGTCATTGATCGGCTCGACGAAAGTAAGCGACTGGTCATAGCCCTGCCACGCCCAAGGCTCGGTCCCTGCATAATCGAAGCCGTAATCCGGCGGTGCGTCGAAGATCGCGTCGCCAAAGTCCCATGCGTCATCGGCATAGGCATAGGCATTGCGCGGATCGGCGACACGCACCGTGCGCAGCCGCCGCGCAGCGGGCAGCGCGTCGGCCGATGGCGCATAGGTCGGCGCCGTCGCGGCACCCGCCGCGAGCGGCAAGGTGGCGGGCAGGGCGGGCAGCGCATAGCTGTTGCCGTCGGCATTGCTCTGGTTGCCGGGATGGCAGGCGGCGAGCAGCAATGCCGCGCCGATCGCGGTGCCGCTCCATAAGATCTTCAATGACTTGCTCATGGCATCGTCTCCTCGATGCCCCCTCAACCACGCATCATGGCGTGGTGTTCCTGAACTGCCACTGGCGCGCTCGTTCATCTGGGCGTCGGTTAACGAAAACCACGCCATTTTCTCCGTTCATCGCTGTAAATGAACCTTTTGTCGCGCTGTCTGACAGGCAGAGTGAGGATGTCGCAGTGCAGCATGGTCTGCTCAGTGAAGGCCGGCATGGGGGTGACGGCCTTTCGAACAGGGGAATTGGATATGCGTGCAGCACTGGGGATAGCCGTTTCGGCTTTGTGCCTTGCATCGCAGCCGGCTTTGGCCGGCCCTGGAGCGACGTCGCTCGGGAGTGCGTCGCTCCAGGACCTCCGGGTCAGCAACACTAGGGTTCGTCATGCCAGCGCGCTGACGCAGGTGCTGCGCGTTCGTTTCGACATTGCCAGCCGCTACCAGTCGCCCGGGCTGTTCAACGATCCCGTGCATATGCGCCAGCGATTGCGTAGCTCGATGGTCGAATTCTATCCGAACGGCGAGGGCTTCCATATCGGCGCCGGCATTCGTATGTTCGAGCGGCAGAATTTCTTCGGCGACGCGCAGCGCGTCACGCACGGCGTGCTCTACAACCCACGCGGGCTGGGCGATGAAGCGCCCCGGGCCGGTTTTCGCGGCTATACGCCCGCGGTGACGGCGGGCTACAGCCGCGCCGTCGCGCAGGGCCTCACCATCGGCGTCGAAGGCGGCGCGATGCTCACCCGCGCCATTGCGTCGATGCCGCGTTCATACCGGTACGCCACCACCGGCGGCATCGGCGAACGTGGCGGCCTCAACCCGGTCGCCAACATGGTCGCGACCTTCGCTTTCTGAAGGGTTCGTGCCGGCTATTGCCGATAGTTGAAGCTGATACTGATCCGTTCGCCCCTGGCGGCGCTCGGCATCACTTCGTGGCGCAGCCAGCTTTCCCATAACAGCACCATGCCGGGTTGCGGTTCGACATGGACGAAGGGCAGCAACGGTTCGGGCGCATCGTCGCGGCGCTGCGGCGCGGCCATCAGCATCGCCAGCCGCGGATCCTCGAAACGGATCGCGCCCGATCCCGGCGGCACCCCGATATAGATCGTTCCCGACACCGCGCTATGCGGGTGGATATGCCCCGAATGCGCGCCGCCGGGCTTCAGGACATTGACCCACAGGCTGTCGAGCTTGAGCTTCCCCCTCAGCTGAAACGCGCATTCGGACGCGAAGCGCGCGACATGCTTGTCGAGCAGCTTGACCAGATCGGCGAAGCGCGGGTCGCGTAGCGGCAGGTCGTTCAATGAGGCGTAGGAGGTATAACCGCGATAGCCATGCTCCTTCGACCAGCCGCGCCCGGCACGGTCGTCCACGGCCAGCCCGCGGCACGCATCGGCCAGCTCATCGAGCAACGCCGAATCGCCCAGTTCGCCCTCGTACAGCGGCGTCGCGAACAGCTGCCTTACGCTCATGTCGATGTCCCCAGCCGCAGCGCGATATCGTTCATGAAGCGCACATCGTCACCCTTGGCCAGCCACGGCGCCTCGGCCGCGATGGCGCCGAGCAGGTCGGCGAGATCGTCCATCTCGGCCTTGGCGAAATTGCCCAGCACATGGCCGGTCACCCGTTCCTTGTGCCCGGGATGGCCGATACCGATACGCACACGGCGAAATTCGGGCCCGAGATGCGCATCGGTCGAGCGGATGCCGTTATGCCCCGCCGTCCCGCCGCCGCGCCGCACCTTGACCTTGAACGGGGCGAGATCGAGCTCGTCGTAGAACACCGTCACATCCTCCGGCGCCAGCTTGTAGAAACGCATCGCCTCGCCGATCGAGCGGCCGCTCTCGTTCATGAAGGTGGCGGGCTTCAACAGCAGGATCTTCTCAGCCCCGATGCGGCCCTCCTGCACCCAGCCCTGGAATTTCTTCTGCACCGGCGAAAAGCCGTGTACCTCGGCGATCGTGTCTGCCGCCATGAAGCCGACATTGTGACGGTGCAGCGCATATTGCGTGCCGGGGTTACCGAGGCCGACCCATAATTGCATCGTCATCGCTGCGTCAGTTCGCTTCGACCCGGTCGGCATAATGGCTCGCGCGCCGCATGGCGTCGTTGAGGCAATATTGCAGAGCGGTCGCGCGATCGTCGCTGGTGATGGTCGTCAGCGCCTTGTTGGCGCGCGCGGCAAGGTCGCTCATCTGCGCATCGCTCAGGCGTGCGGTGATCGAGCCGATATAGAAGCTTGTCGCCTCGCGCACCGACTCCATCAAGCGGGCATGCTTGGCCTTCTCCGCATCGGGCAGGCTGTCCTGCGTCTCCGCAACCTGGGAGACGAGCATGTGGCAAAACACATCGCGGTCGACTCCGGCGGGCAGGGGTGAGGCCGTTTCAGCCGCGGCCACCGCGCCGGGCAGCGCCGCCCAGATCAGGCAAACCGGGAACATCAGTCTCTTCACCGCGATACTCCCACGACCTGGCAATCTGCTGCCAGCCACAATAGCCGACGAAAACGGGCGGGGAAGCCCTGTGCCTCCCCGCCCGCTTATGTCTTCGCAAAGCGCGAAACGGTGATGTGGATCAGGCTTCGCCTGCGTCCTCGCCACCTTCTTCGGTCGCTGCTTCGGCCTCGGCCTCGGCGGCCTCGACTTCGGCGACATGCTCTTCATGCTGCGCTTCGGCTTCGGCTGCCTCTTCGGCGGCCTGTTCGATCGCCTCGGATTTGAGCGCCGACGGCGCGATCAGCGTCGCGATGGTGAAGTCGCGGTCGTCGATTGCCGACTTGGCGCCCTTGGGCAACTTGACCTGCGAGATGTGGATCGAATCGCCGACCACGGTGCCCTTGAGCGAGATCTGGATCTCACCGGGAATGTCCGCCGCGTCGCAGATCAGCTCCAGCTCGTGGCGCACCACGTTGAGCACGCCCCCGCGCTTGATGCCCTTGGACTCTTCCTCATCGGTGAACACGACCGGCACGTTGACGTGGACGGTGGTGTGCTCGCCGATGCGCAGGAAGTCGACATGGACCGGGCGATCGGTGACGACGTCGAAGGCGACGTCCTTGGGCAGGGTGCGGATCGGCGTCTTGCCGTTCTCGATCATCACCACGGAATTCATGAAATGGCCGGTCATGAGCAGACGCATCAGCGCCTTCTCTTCGACATGGATGGCCAGGGGCTCTTGCTTGTTGCCGTACACAACGGCGGGTACGCGGCCTTCACGACGCAGTGAACGGGAGGCTCCCTTGCCAACCTGTTCGCGCGTCTCGGCGGCGAGCGTCAATTGTTCGCTCATCACAGTCTCCGAAACGATATGGGTTCAACTTCCCGCCAGGCCTCCAGGGATGACCCTGACCGGAAGCGCGCGCCTATAGGGGAGGGTGGGGTTTTGCGCAACCCATGCGCCTATTCCACCCGCGCGACCTTCAGCCCCCGCGCCCTGAGCATTGCCGGCAGCGAATCCGCCCCGACCAGATGCCCCACGCCCACAGCGACCAGTACCCGCCCAGGTTTCGCCATCCGTCCGGCGATCTTGCCCGCCCAGGCCATACTCCGCGCCTTCACCACCCGCGCCGCGATCTCCGGCGCGGCGCGGAAGGCCGGGTCGATCGTCGCCGCGATGCGGCGTTCGTCGCCAGCCGCCCAGGCTGCGAGCGTTGCCTGGTAATCCGCCGATCCGCCCGCCGCGCTGTCGATCGCGCGCTCCAGCAATACGCGTTGTGCCGCCTCGGACAGGCGGTCGAAAGTCGCGAATTGCGCGGCGGCCGTCTCCAGCCCTACGCTTGGCCGGTGGCGGCCGGCGAAGGCGGCAATCAGCCCGGCCTCGACGCCATTTTCGCGTGTGACACCTTGCGCGTTGCTGGCAGCGCCGGCGATGAGGAACGCCGCGGCCCAGCTCTTCATGCCATCCACCGCGCCGGCATCGAGCCCGCCGGCGGTCAGCGCCGCCGCCAGGGTCGCGTGCCGCCCGGGGGCGATGCGCCCTGCAATCGGCGGCAGACCTTTCCCCATTGCGACCTGACGGAACATCCGCGTCGTGCCCGCGGGATCATCGGGCAGTTCCATCACCAGCGTATCGGCATGGTCGATCGCATCGCGGATCGCCGGCGTCTGCCAGTGCACATTTGCCGGCAGTACGTGAATGGTACCGAGCAGCCAGATCGTCGTGTCGCCATCGCTGACCCGCCACAAAGCCGGCCGCGCCTCGATCGGCGCCGGCCCACCGCAACTTGCCGGCAGCAGTAGCGCTAGCGCGGCGGCGATCAGGCCGGGCCGCCGCCGCAACATCAATAACGGACCCGCACCGCCTTCAGGTGATGCTTGCGCAGCCACATTTGCACGCTCTGCCCGCCGGCGAGATGTCCCGCACCAACCGCGATGAACACCGTGCCCGGTTTCTTCATCCGCTCGGCGATCCACGTCGCCCAGCGCGCGTTGCGGTCCGACAACAGTATCTTGCCGATCTCGGGCTGCTCGACCATGCCCTCGTTGAGCGTGCGACCCAGCGCATCGGGATCGCCCTTGCTCCAGCTCCACACCATGCGCTCGATCTCGCTGCCGGTCTTGGGCAGATCGCGCACGGTCATCTCGAGAAACTTGATCTGCAGCGGCTCGGCCAGGCTGTCGAAATAACCGAACTGCTGCGCGGCAGTTTCCAGCCCGATCACCGGCTTGTGCTCGGCCGCAGCCGCCGCTGCCAGCACATGCTCAGGGCCCTGATTGGGATCATAGCCGAGCTTGAGGACCGGGATCAGAGACAGGTTGATCGCTGCGGTCCACGGCTTGGCGCGGTCGAGTGCGGCGGGCGGGATGCCGAGCCCCTTGAGCGCGTCGGTATAGGCCGAGCGATACGGCTCGGGCAGGCGCTCGGTCAGCGTCGGGCCGCTGGTCGTGAAGCCGGTCTTCATCACCAGCGCCTGCATCGCGGCGGGGTCGGGCATGACCAGTTCGAGCACCAGCGTGTCGCTCTTGTCGAATGCCGTCTTCACCGCCTCGTCGAACCAGCTGAGGCCGGGCTTCAGCACATGGATCGTGCCGAACAGATAGATCGTCGTGTCCTTATCCTTGACCACCCACAGCGCGGGGTCGGCATCGACCATCGGGGTGAACGCGGCAGCCGGTGCGCCAGGCGCGGGCGAGGCGGCGGTCTGCGCAGATGCCATGACAGGGGCAAGGGCAAACAAAGAGGCAAGAAAAGCGAAGCTGCGACGCATGCGAAAGGAAATCCCGAACGAGAAGAGAAAGGAGTGGGCTAGCCGCGGAAACCTTACGAAATCGCGTTGCTGCCGGCCATCACCGAATCCGCGTCACGCGAATGCCGCGCTGACGCAACAGCTCGATCACCGATCCGTTGCCGATAAAATGGCCCGCCCCGGCGGCGAACAGCACCGTGCCGGGCTGCTGTTTCAATCGTGTGGCCAGCGTCGTCGCCCAGGCCCGGTTGCGGTCGATCAACAATGGCCCGTCGAGCGCCGACGTGCCGCTGCTGCCCTTGAGATCGACCGACAGCGCCGACCCGGTTCCGATCTCGCCCTTCGCCCAGGCATGGGCCGGCGCGCGCAGCCTGCCCAGCGTTGGCAGCGGTGCATCGAGCGCGGCGTCGAGCATGCGGCGCTGCTCTGCCTCAGGCACCGCGCCGACGGCTGCCATCACCTTCTCGCCATCCTCGATCGGCACTATTGGTTTGCCTGCGGTACGGAAGCGCTGCTCCAGCCAGTCATCGGCGCCCGGCCCGGGCACGGCGCCGGCACGATATTCGCGCACGAAGCCGACCGACACCGCGACGATCCAGGTCGGCAGTCCGTCGAGCAGTTTGACGGCCGGTGGCGGCAGACCTGCAGTGAAATGCGCCAGCGCGACACGGTGGCTGGGCGAAACCCGCGCGGCGATCGGCAGTAGCGAAGGCGACGGCGCCTTCGCGCCCAGCGCATCGGCGGCGGACCGATCATCGACCGATTCGACCATCAACGTATCGGCCGCCGCGACGACATGGTCGAGCGCTGCGCTGCGCCATCTGAAGCCCGGCGGTAGCATGTGAATCGTCCCGAACAGATAGATCACCGTGTCGTGATCGCGAATCCGCCAGATTGCCGGGTCGGGCCGGTAATTCTGCACCGGCCGCAACGCGGCCAGCCGCGCTTCGGCGACCGCCATCTCGGCCGGGGTCGGCGCCTCGGTCTCGTCGCTGTCGAGCGAGAGGTCGTCGGGCGCGATACGTTCGTCGAGCGGCAACGCGGCATAGGCGATGTGCGGCACCGGCCGGGCGTGCCAGCTGAGCCGCTCGTCATAGGGCAGGGGCGCGTAGCGGATGTGTGGTTGTGCCGCACCGATCGCCACCGGCCATAGCGTCGCCACCGCCAGCAATGCCGTCACGCCGCCCCGTGGCAGCCGCACGAGTCGGTGACGCATCATCCCGTTAACGTGGTGGCAGCACGTCTCGTCGTCAATCTCGCCCGTTGCGCTGCCTGTCGCCGCACCATTGACCGCTGTAGGCCCATACGCCAAAGCGCGCCGGTCCTTTTACCGCAGTTGCGAAGGTGCAGATTTTGGCCGGCCAACCGCTGAGTTTCCAGCGCATGATCCTCACGCTCCATGATTATTGGAGCGCGCATGGCTGCCTGATTCTCCAGCCTTACGACATGGAGATGGGCGCCGGCACCTTCCACACCGCGACCACGCTGCGCGCTCTCGGCCCGAATCCGTGGAACGCCGCCTTCGTCCAGCCCTGCCGCCGCCCGACCGATGGCCGCTATGGCGAGAACCCCAACCGGCTGCAGCATTATTACCAATATCAGGTGATCCTGAAGCCGAGCCCGCCCGATTTACAGGAACTGTATCTTGGCTCGCTGGCGGCGATTGGCATCGATTTCACCCATCACGATATCCGCTTCGTCGAGGACGATTGGGAAAGCCCGACGCTCGGCGCCTGGGGGCTGGGCTGGGAAGTGTGGTGCGACGGTATGGAGGTGACGCAGTTCACCTATTTCCAGCAGATGGGTGGCTTCGACTGCAAGCCCGTTGCCGGCGAGCTGACCTATGGGCTCGAGCGGCTGGCGATGTACATCCAGAACAAGGACAGCATCTACGACCTGGCGTTCAATGATGCGGGCGTGACGTACGGCGACGTGTTCCTCGAAAACGAGAAGCAGATGTCGGCGTGGAATTTCGAGGTGGCGAATACCGACAGCCTGTTCGACCAGTTCCGCAAGCATGTCGCGGAGTGCGAGAACTGCCTCAAGGCCGAACTGCCGATCCCGGCTTACGAGCAGGCGATCAAGGCCAGCCACGTGTTCAACCTGCTCCAGGCGCGGGGTGTGATCTCGGTGGCGGAACGCCAGGCCTATATCGGCCGCGTCCGCGATCTCGCGAAAGGCAGCTGCCAGGCGTGGATGACGAAGAACGGGTGGGCGGCGTGAGCCCGTCTGAAAATCCTCCCCGGAACCGGGAGGGGGACCGCGCAAAGCGCGGTGGAGGGGGGGCGCCGCGAGCGCTGCGGCCTGAAACGGTCGCCGCCCGTCAACTCCGCAAGGAAATGAGCCTGCCGGAGGTTCTGCTCTGGCAACGCCTGCGTGGCCGCAAGGCTGGCGTAAAGTTCCGCAACCAGCACCCGGTCGGCCCGTACGTCGTGGATTTCTACTGCCGAGAAAGCAGGTTGATCATCGAGGTGGATGGCGAAGTGCATAATCGCGGCGATCGGCCGATGCGTGACGAAACACGCGACATCTTCCTGCGCGAGAATGGCTACAACGTAATGCACGTTCCGGCTGCTGATATCCTCAAGGACGCCGACGACGTGGCTGCTTCCATCGCGTCGCTTGCGGCTCGCCCCCTCCACCATCGGCCTTCGGCCGACGGTCCCCCTCCCCGTGCCGGGGAGGATTTGCAGTGACTGACTTCCTCCTCGAACTCCGTTCCGAAGAAATCCCCGCGCGCATGCAGGACAAGGCGCGTGACGATCTCGCGCGCTTGTTCGCTGCCGAACTCGACAAGGCCGGCCTCAAGGCGACCGCGCTCGAAACATACGCCACACCGCGCCGCCTGACCCTCATCGCCCGCGACCTGCCGGCCGAAACCGCCGCGGTCAGCGAGGAAACCAAGGGCCCGCGCGCCAACGCCCCCGAGCAGGCGCTGGAAGGCTTCCTGCGCAAGACCGGGCTGACCCGCGACGCCTTGGTGGAGCGCGACGGTGTGCTCTACGCGGTGATCGACAAGCCCGGCCGCGCCACCGCTGGGGTGCTGGCCGAGGCGATCCCCGCAATCATCCGCGCCTTCCCCTGGCCCAAGGCGATGCGCTGGGGCGAAGCCTCACAGTCGACCGAGAGCCTGCGCTGGGTTCGCCCGCTCCACGGCATCGTCGCGCTGTTCGGCGATGCCGTGGTGCCGTGCGAGATCGCCGGCGTCACGAGCGGTTCCGCGACACTCGGCCATCGCTTCCACCATCCCGGTGTTATCACCATCGGCTCGGCGAGCGATTACGTCGAGAAACTCCGCGCCTGCCATGTCATCGTCGATCAGGACGAACGCCGCGCCACCATCCGCGACCGCGCCGCTGCGCTCGCTGCCGAGGCCGGTCTCGAACTGATCGAGGATGAAGGTCTCGTCGCCGAAAATGCTGGCCTGACTGAATGGCCCGTGCCGCTGCTCGGCCGTTTCGACGAGGCATTCCTCGACGTGCCGCCAGAGGTGATCCAGCTCACCGCGCGCGTGAACCAGAAATATTTCGTCTGCCGCGGCAAGGACGGAAACCTCGCCAATGCCTTCATCTGCACGGCGAATATCGTCGCGGCGGACGGCGGCGCGAAGATCGTCGAGGGCAATCGCAAGGTGCTCGCCGCGCGGCTCAGCGATGCGCGCTTCTTTTACGAGACCGACCTCAAGGTGCCACTCGCCGATCAGGCGACGAAGCTCGAAAAGATCGTCTTCCACGAAAAGCTCGGCACGCTGGCCGAGAAGGTAGACCGTGTCGCGAAGCTGGCGCGCTGGCTCGCCGAAACCGGCATGGTGCGCGGCGCCGACCCGATGATGGCCGAGCGCGCAGCGCGCCTCGCCAAGGCCGATCTCGTTACCGGCATGGTCGGCGAATTCCCGGAATTGCAGGGCCTGATAGGCGGCTATTATGCCCGCGCGCAGGGCGAGCCCATCGAGGTCGCCGCCGCGATCCGCGACCATTACAAGCCGGTGGGGCAGGGCGATGTCGTGCCGACCGCGGCGGTCACCGTCGCCGTGGCGTTGGCCGACAAGCTCGACACGCTGTCGCTGTTCTTCCTCGTCGGCCTGCCGCCGAGCGGTTCCAAGGACCCGTTCGCACTGCGCCGTGCGGCGCTCGGCGTGCTCGAACTGATCACCGTGAACGGCATTCGCGGTAGCCTGGCCGACCCGGCGGTGATCGGTCCGGCGCTTTTCGTGGGTCGCAAGATGGGGGGCGGGGCACAGCAAAGCTTCAGCCGCATGATCGACGTGCGCCGCGAACTCGGTCTCGACGTTTCCGAAGAGTGGCAACAGCGCGAGGGCGCGCAGGTCGAGCAGAAGCTGCTGTCCGGCGATTTCCAGGGCGCGGTGTACGACACCTATATCGGCCCGGCGTGGGACAAACTGCTCGCCTTCTTTGCCGATCGCCTTAAGGTTCAGCAGCGCGAGGCCGGCGTTCGTCACGACCTGATCGACGCGGTGTTCGCACTTGGCGGCGAGGACGATCTCGTCCGCCTGCTCGCCCGTGTCCAAGCGCTACAGGCGTTCGTGACGACCGAGGACGGCGCCAATCTGCTCGCCGGCTACAAGCGCGCCGCCAACATTCTCAAGAAGGAAGGCTTTAGCGGGGGCGAGAACAAAGCTCTGTCATATGTTCCGGAACCCGCCGAAAGCGCGCTCGTTGGCGCTTTGGATCAGGCCGAGCCGCAGGCACGCGGCGCGATCCAGGCGGAGGATTTCGAGGGGGCGATGGCGGCATTAGCGAGCTTGCGAGGGCCGATCGACCGGTTCTTCGAAGAGGTGACGGTGAACGAGGCCGATGCGGACAAGCGCATCGCCCGGCTCGGTCTGCTGTCGCGCGTACGCACCGCGGTGCACGCAGTGGCGGATTTCTCGAAGATCGAAGGCTAGTTTTGGCCCTCCCGCGTGGCGGAAGGGCAAGGTGAGGATCACTTTTATCGGTGACAGGGGGCAGAGACCGCCGTCGCCGCGACCGGGTAGAACCGGTCACGCCCATCCCGCATCAGTGGGAGGGCGAACAAGGTCAGGGACGGCACGATGACGCAATATGTCTACCGCTTCGGCGGCGGTGTTTCGGACGGTGGCAAGGGGGACAAGAACCTCCTCGGCGGCAAGGGCGCGAACCTCGCGGAGATGGCGTCTATCGGTCTGCCGGTCCCGCCCGGCTTCACCATCTCGACCGAGATGTGCACGCGCTATTACGATGAGGGCGGCGCTTTCCCCGACAGCTTGAAGGACGAGGTCGCCACCGGTATCGCGCATATCGAACAGGTCACGGGCAAGAAGTTCGGCGATGCGGGCGATCCGCTGCTGGTCTCGGTCCGTTCGGGCGCGCGCGCCTCGATGCCGGGCATGATGGACACTGTGCTCAACCTCGGCCTCAACGACGAAACGGTACGGGGCCTCGCCGCCACCTCGGGCGACGACCGCTTCGCCTGGGACAGCTATCGCCGCTTCATCCAGATGTATTCGGATGTCGTGCTCGAACTCGATCACGGAAGCTTCGAGGAAGCCCTTGAAATCGCAAAGGAAGACAAGGGCTATTTCCTCGACACCGACCTGACTGCCGGGGACCTTCAAACGCTGGTCGCCGAATATAAAGGCCTGGTCGAGCAGCAATGGGGCAAGCCCTTCCCGCAGGACGTGCACGACCAACTGTGGGGCGCGGTCGGCGCGGTATTCGGCTCGTGGCAGTCGGAGCGCGCCAAGATCTATCGCCGTCTCAACGACATTCCCGCCGTCTGGGGCACCGCGGTCAACATCCAGGCGATGGTGTTCGGCAATATGGGCGACACCTCGGCCACCGGCGTGGCGTTCACGCGCGATCCGGCCAAGGGTGACAATGCCTATTATGGCGAGTTCCTGATCAACGCCCAGGGCGAGGACGTCGTCGCCGGCATCCGTACGCCGCAATATCTCACCAAGGCCGCGCGCGAGACCGCCGGCGCCAAGCCCGCCTCGATGGAAGAGGCGATGCCGGAAACCTATACCGAGCTGGCCGGTGTGTTCGACCTGCTCGAAAAACATTATCGCGACATGCAGGACATCGAGTTCACCGTGCAGCAGGGCAAGCTGTGGATGCTGCAGACCCGCTCGGGCAAGCGCACCGCCAAGGCCGCGCTGAAGATCGCGGTCGATATGGCCGAGGAAGGCCTGATCACGCGCGAAGAGGCCGTCGCCCGCGTCGACCCCGCCGCACTCGACCAACTGCTTCACCCGACGCTCGACCCCGCCGCCGTGCGCGACGTGCTGACCAAGGGCCTGCCTGCCAGCCCGGGGGCGGCTTCGGGCAAGGTGGCGTTCGACAGCGATACTGCCGAGAAGCGCGCCGCCGCCGGCGACAGTGTCATCCTCGTCCGCATCGAGACGTCGCCGGAAGACATTCACGGCATGCACGCGGCGAAGGGCATTCTCACCGCGCGTGGTGGCATGACCAGCCACGCCGCCGTGGTGGCGCGCGGCATGGGTCGCCCCTGTGTGTCCGGCGCCGGCACCATCTCGATCGACGCCAAGGCCGGCGTGATGCGTGTCGCCGGGCGCGAGATAAAGGACGGCGACATCATCACCATCGACGGCTCGACCGGCGAAGTGATGATGGGCGAAGTGCCGACCGTGCAGCCCGAACTGGCCGGTGATTTCGGCACGCTGATGGTATGGGCCGATGGCGTGCGCCGCCTCAAGGTTCGCGCCAATGCCGAGACGCCGCTCGACGCCAGGGTCGCGCGCGAATTCGGCGCCGAAGGCATCGGTCTCTGCCGTACCGAGCATATGTTCTTCGACGCCGCGCGGATCACTGCGGTGCGCCAGATGATCCTCGCCGAGGACGAGCCCGGCCGCCGCGTCGCGCTCGACAGACTGTTGCCCGAACAGCGCAGCGACTTCGTTCAGCTGTTCGAGGTGATGGCCGGCCTGCCGGTGACGATCCGCCTGCTCGATCCGCCGCTGCACGAATTCCTGCCGCATGAGGAAGCCGAGTTCGCCGAAGTCGCGCGTGCCGCCGGGGTCGATATCGACATCCTCAAACGCCGTGCCGCCGAATTGCACGAGTTTAACCCGATGCTCGGCCATCGCGGTTGCCGGCTTGGCGTGACCTATCCCGAAATCTACGAGATGCAGGCTCGCGCGATCTTCGAGGCGGCGGTCGAGGTGGCGGAGAAATCAGGCGCCGCGCCTATCCCCGAGGTGATGATCCCGCTCGTCGCGACCAGGCGCGAGCTCGAGCTGATGAAGGCGGTTGTCGACAAGGCAGCCGCCGCGGTATTCGCCGACAAGGGCAGGAC
>NZ_JAQGLG010000078.1 GCF_028292965.1 Sphingomonas bacterium
CCAGCATCGGGCCGTTCGTAACTGGGCCCCGGCCTTCGCCGGGGGAAGGGAAGAAGGTGCGGACTATCGCGCCAGCGCCGGGAACCCGGCCTTGAATGCCGCGACCTTGGGCTTGTCCCAATGCACGATATACGGATGCGTCGGGTTCCGGTCGAAGAAATGCTGGTGATAGTCCTCGGCCGGGAAGAAGCCGCCGGTCTCCAGCCTGGTCACGATCGGTGCCGGGAAAACATGGGTCGCGCCGAGTTGCGCGATATAGGCTGCGGCGACCGCGCGTTGCACCGGGTTCTGCGGAAAGATCGCCGAGCGATAGCTGGTGCCGCTGTCAGGTGTCTGACGGTTGAGCTGGGTCGGGTCATGCGCGACCGAGAAATAGACGCGCAGCAATGTCGCATAGCTGACCTGTGCCGGGTCGTAGACGACGCGGATCGCCTCGGCATGGTTGGTCGTTTCGGTGGAGACCTGGTCATAGGTCGCGGTGTCGCGCGTACCGCCGGCATAACCGGCGGTGACCGACTTCACGCCCTTCACATGCTCGAACACCGCTTCCATGCCCCAGAAGCATCCGCCGGCGAGCACCGCCACCTGCGGCTTGGCCGTGCGCGATACGTCATGCGCGGCGACCGGGATCGGCACGGCACGCTCGGCCTGGGCCATGCCGCCGGCCAGCGCAAACCAGGCGAGGCCGCCAGCGGCAAGTGTCGCGATCAGGGGTCGGATCATGGCTTTTCTCTTCCGTTGCGGAATATGAAGCCGAAAATAGGTACCGGCGGCAGCACCGGCAATGAGCGGGTCAGCGTGCGGCGTGCGCCGCCGTCGCGGGTCGGTCGCCATGCGTCCCGGCGACGCTCGCCGCGTGGAAACCGACCACGCCGATCGCACCGAGGACGAAACCCCCGACCAGCCGAAGCGTGAAACTATCGCGCCAAAAAGTGCGCATCGTCATCATCCTGTCTTTTCAGTGTCGCACGATAGATCGTGTCGTGCGGCGAATTGGCAAGACCTGCTTCGTACCCTCAGGATGAACGCAGGGTTTCCAATTTGCTTGTTGTCGGTTCAGCGACGCTGAAACAGGGGCGGCACCAGCCTACTCCCCCGCCCGGCCTCCCATTTCAGGGTACGCTGTTGGGAGGCCGGGCGGGGGAGTGGGCTGGTGCCGTCCAACCTAACGTACGGCCGCGCAGGCGGTTTGGATGCGTTCGCATGCTTCACGCAGCAATTCGTCCGACGTCGCGTAGCTGATCCGCAATGCAGGCGAGAGGCCGAACGCGGCTCCCTGCACCGCCGCGACGCGGTGATCATCGAGCAGATAAGCGACGAACGCCTCGTCCGAATCGATCAGCCTGCCGTTCGGCGCGGTCTTGCCGATCAGGCCCGACAATTCGGGATAGACGTAGAAGGCGCCCTCGGGCCGCGGACAGGTGATGCCATTGGCCTGGTTGAGCATCGACACGACGAGATCGCGGCGACCCTGGAAGGCCAGCGCGCGCTCGGCGAGGAAGCTCTGGTCGCCGTTGAGCGCGGCAGTCGCGGCGGCCTGGGCGATCGAGCAGGGATTGCTGGTCGATTGCGACTGCAGTTTCGATATCGCCTTGATCAACCATGACGCGCCACCGGCATAGCCGATGCGCCAGCCGGTCATGGCATAGGCCTTGGAGCAGCCGTTTACGGTCAGCGTGCGCTCGTACAGCGACGGGCAGACCTGCGCGATGGTGGCGAATTCGAAGCCATCATAGATGATATGCTCGTACATATCGTCGGCGAACACCCAGACATGCGGGTGGCGTTCGAGCACCTCGCCCAGCGCCTTCAATTCGGCGACCGAATACGCGGCGCCGGTTGGGTTGGACGGCGAGTTGAGGATCACCCATTTGGTGCGCGGCGTGATCGCCGCCTCGAGCTGCGCGGGGTTGAGCTTGTAGTTCTGCTCGGGTCCCGCCGGCACGAACACCGGTGTGCCGCCGGCGAACAGCACGACATCGGGATAGCTCACCCAGTACGGCGCCGGCACGATCACCTCGTCGCCCGGATCGACCGTCGCGACGATGGCGTTGAACAAGGTGTGCTTGCCGCCGACGTTCACGCTGATCTGGTCGGTCTTGTAGGTCAGGCCATTGTCGCGCTGGAACTTGGCGACGATCGCCTCTTTCAGCTCGGGCGTGCCGTCGACATTGGTATATTTCGTCTTGCCATCGCGGATCGCCTGGATCGCGGCTTGCTTGACGAATTCGGGCGTGTCGAAATCGGGCTCTCCTGCGGCGAGGCCGATGACATCCACGCCGGCGCGCTTCAGCTCCATCGTCCGCGTGGTGATCGCCAGCGTCGGCGAAGGCTTGATGCGGGCGAGCGCGGCGGAGGGGTGCATGGTCGGAGGCCCTTCGGTTCGGGGAGGCGGCGGCCCTATAGCTCGCTTTTCTTCGCAGTCGCAACAAGGACCGGCGCAACAATCGCCGGCATCAATCCGCGCAAGGCGTTGCCGACCAGGAAACCGTCAGCCAGATCGGCCGCCGTCAGCTCGCCCTCGAGCGCCTGTCCGGTATCGATCAGCTCGGCGCGCAATACGCCCGGGAGCAAGCCACGCGATAACGGCGGCGTGACCAGCACGCCGTCGCGTTGGACGAACAACGAGGTGAAGCTGCCTTCGGTGAGATAACCCTGATTATCTTCGAAGATCACTTCGTCGGCGCCTGCCGTCCGCCGCGCCGCATCATAAAAGGCGCGGTCGCTGGTCTTGTGCTGCAGGCGGAAATCGCTTGCCGCGGCCGGGCGGCGCACGATGCTGACCGTCATCGGGCCGGTGCGCGCCTCGGGCAGCGGCGCCACCTCGATGGCCAGCGCGCCCGACGCCGCGAGCACCAGCCGGATGCGACGCGCGGTGCGCAGGCGGAAGGTCGCGGCCTGCAGTTCGTTGCGCGCGCCGTGGCGGTCGAAGCTGAAGCCGAGCAGCTCGGCGCTGGCCTTCATTCGCGCGAGATGGCGTTCGAGTCGCGGCATGCCCGACTCGGGGTCGAACGCCATGGTCTCGATCAGGTCGAAGCGGCGCTGGCCGGCGGTGACGAACAGGCCCTTGGCGGCGCATTCGGCCCATTCTTCCGCTGCGCGCGAATCGGCGACGATGCCCGAGCCGAGCCCCAGCGTTGCCGCGCCATCTTCGATCGCCAGGGTACGGATGGCGACGTTGAACATCGCGTCCCCGTTTGCATCGATACGGCCGATCGAGCCGGTATAGAGGCCGCGTGGCGCGCCCTCGACCTCGGCGATCACCGCCATGGCACGCGACTTGGGCGCACCGGTGATCGACCCGCACGGGAACAGCGCCTCGATCACATCGACGGCATCGCGGTCCGCCGCGAGCGTCGCGGTGACGGTCGAGGTCATCTGCAGCACGGTGGGATAGGTCTCGACCGCGAACAGCGCCGGCACCGCGACGCTACCCGCCACTGCGACGCGCGACAGGTCGTTGCGCATCAGGTCGACGATCATCAGATTCTCGGCGCGCTGCTTGTCGTCGGTGGCGAGTTCCTCCGCCAGCGCGCGATCCTCTTCGGGCGTGGCGCCCCGCGGCGCCGTGCCTTTCATCGGCCGGCAGGTCAGCCGGTCGCCGTCCAGCGCGAAGAACAATTCGGGCGACAGCGAGAGGTAGGTCCGCGCGCCCGTCGCGACGATCGCGCCGTGCCCTGCATGCGAGGCGGCGCGCAGCCGGGCATAGAGCGCGAGCGGGTCGCCGAGCATCGCCACCGTCGTCTGATATGTCAGATTGGCTTGATAGATATCGCCCGCCGAAATCAGCGCCTGCACCCGCGCCAGCCGTGCATCATAGGTCTCACGGTCGATCGTGGGGCACGGCACGCCGGCCCATGCCCCAGCTGGGTCGGGCAGCAGGGCAGGCACCTCATCATGCGCGATTTCTTCGAATTGCTCGAACAGGCCAAACCACAGCACCGGCCCGTCACCGGCCAGCACCGGCGTACGCGGCTGGAGTGCGGCGCCCGCTTCATAGCTAAGGTAGCCGGCGGCGTGCAGGCCTTCGGCGCGAGCGGCGCGCAATGCCGCCAGCGCGCCCGGCACCTGGGCTGGCGTCGCGGCGACGATCGTGCGCAGCGGCGCGCGATAGAGTCGCGCCGCCGCACCACCGGGGCGGGCATCGTCGAGCAACACGAAGGGCTTGGTCTCGTCGGCGAGCATCGTCTGCCAGATGCGCTGGCCGGGCACGCTCGGCAACCCCCGGCTTGCCCCTATTCGTGCCCTCGCCTATCTCGCGGGCATGGCCAACCCTCCCTTGCGCGCGGCGATCGTGCCCGTCACTCCGCTCCAGCAGAATTGCAGCCTGATCTGGTGCACCGCGACGATGCGCGGCGCGTTCGTAGATCCCGGCGGTGATTTGCCGCAGCTCAGGGCGGCTGCGGCCCAGCACAAGGTGACGGTTGAGAAGATCATCCTCACCCATGGTCATATCGACCATTGCGGCGAGGCCAAGCCGCTCGCCGACGAGCTGGGCGTGCCGATCGAGGGGCCGCATGAGGATGATCGTTTCTGGATCGCGCGACTCGACGAGGATGGGCGCAATTACGGTATTCGCGGCGTGCCGTTCGAGCCTGATCGCTGGCTGGTCGAGGGCGATACGGTCACCGTCGGTGAGCTGACGCTCAATGTTTACCACACACCGGGGCACACGCCCGGTCATGTGATCTTCCATCACGCGCCGTCGAAGCTCGCGTTGGTCGGCGACGTGCTGTTCGCCGGGTCGATCGGCCGCACCGACTTCCCGCTCGGCAGCCACCCGCAGCTGCTCGATTCGATCGTCACCAAGCTATGGCCGCTGGGCAATGACACGGTGTTTATCCCCGGGCACGGCCAGACCAGCACCTTCGCACATGAGCGCGCCAACAACATGTTCGTCAGCGACCGCGCGATGGCGGCGTGAATTCTCTTTCCTCCCATGCCTGCATGGGGAGGAAAGAGGGTCGGCTAACCCTGCGCCGGCACCGTCGTCAGCACGGTTGGCTTGGGCGTGTGCGAGGCGAGCAGCGGGATCGCCACCGCGTAAAGCCCGAGACCGACCAGCAGCAGGAAGGTGGTCGCGGTGCCGAAAGAACGGCCCCCGCGCAGGCCGTCCATGCCCAGGCCGTGGGCCACGCGGCCGACCAGGAGCAGTGCGCCGGCGATCCACAGCCAGGTCGAAGTGCCGGTGGTCACTTCGATCAGCGCGATCAGGATCAGGATGAAGGGCACATATTCGGTGAAATTGGCCTGGGCGCGCATGCGGGCGATCAGCTTCATATCGCCGCCATCGCCAATGCTGACCTTGGCCGCGCGCCGTGCGGAGCCGGTGCGCAGCGCCAGCCAGAAGGCGATAAGCGCGCTTCCGCCGGCCGCCATCAGCGTGACCGGCAACATGGTTCCGTCCATAACACCCCCCTTTGGTTTTCTTTTCGCCACTTACCGTGCCAGCCGCGGCGCCGGGTTGCAACGTCCGCGCGAATCGCTATAGGCGCCAGTCTTCGCGATGCGTCCGGCCGCTGGTGCCATCCGCGGCCGGCTCGCCGCCGGTTGCGTGGTCCTGTTTCCGGGCCTATCGCGCGTACCGATCTGATTAAAAGGTTTTCGCCGAAATGGCCGTTCCAAAAAGAAAGACTACGCCGTCCAAGCGCGGCATGCGCCGGTCGCATGATTCGATCTCCGCCGATGCATTCCAGGAATGCCCGAATTGCGGCGAGCTCAAGCGTCCGCACAATCTGTGCACGTCTTGCGGCCATTATAACGGCCGCGAGATCGTCTCGGTCGAAGGCTGAGCACGACCGCACAGGAGCAGGGGGCCAGCGTGTCTGACAGCTCCTGGATTGCCGTCGACGCCATGGGCGGAGACGAAGGGCTGGCAGTGATGCTCGCCGGGGTCGCGCGCGCGCGGCGCCGGTTCGAGAACATGCGCTTTTTTCTCGTCGGCGACGAAACGGCGATCGCCGAGGGGCTGAAGCTTCACCCCAATCTCACCGCGCACTCCGAGATCGTCCACGCGCCCGAACTGGTCGGGTCGAGCGAGAAGCCGAGCCAGGCGCTCCGGCGCGCCAAGAAAACCTCGATGGGCATCGCGATCGACCTCGTCAAACAGGGTCGCGCCGCCGCCGCCGTGTCCGCGGGCAACACCGGCGCGCTGATGGCGATGGCCAAGGTGTCGCTGCGCACCATGCCGGGCATCGACCGGCCGGCGCTGGCCGGACGCGTCCCGACGCTCGGCGACAATGACACCGTGGTGCTCGATCTCGGCGCCAACACCGATTGCGACGCGCGTAACCTGTTGCAGTTCGCGGTTATGGGCGCGGCCTACGCCCGCACTACGCTCGATCTCGCTTCTCCGCGTGTCGCGCTGCTCAACATCGGTACCGAGGACCAGAAGGGCACCGAAGAGATTCGCGATGCCGCCGCCGCGCTCAAGGCCGCGACGCATCTGCCGCTGACGTTCGTCGGCTTCATCGAGGGCGACCGGCTCGCCCGCGGCGAGGTCGATGTCATCGTGTGCGACGGTTTTTCCGGCAATATCGCGCTGAAGACAGCCGAGGGCACCGCGCGATTCGTCGCCGATCTGCTCAAGCGTGCCTTTCGCAGTTCGGTGCGCTCGAAGATCGGCTTCCTCATCTCACGCCCGGCAACCGAATTGCTGCGCCACCATCTCGATCCCAATAATCACAATGGCGCGGTGTTCCTGGGCCTCAACGGGCTGGTGGTGAAGAGCCACGGCGGCGCCAACGAGATCGGCGTCGCTACCGCGATCGCTGCCGCCGCCAAGATGGTGCGCGACGATCTGACGCGGCGTATCAGCGAGGATCTGCGCCAGATCGACGCCCGCGCCGCCGCGCTCGTCCAGCCCGCAGGAGAACCGGCGAAATGATTCGCAGCGTGATCGCCGGCACCGGTTCGGCCCTGCCCGCGCGGCGTGTATCGAATGCCGAACTGGCCGAACAGGTCGACACCACCGACGAATGGATCGTCGAACGCACCGGTATCCGCTTCCGTTATATCGCCGGCCCGGACGAAACCACGGCGACGCTCGCCGCCGATGCCTGCCGCGCCGCGCTCGCGGCCGCCGGGCGCGAGGCCAATGACATCGACTTGATCGTGCTTGCCACCGCGACGCCCGACCAGACCTTCCCGGCCAGCGCGACCAAGGTCCAGGCGATGCTCGGCATCAATGATTGCGTGGCGTTCGACGTCGCAGCGGTGTGCTCGGGCTTCCTCTATGCCGTGCAGATCGCCGACAGCATGATTCGCGCCGGCAGCGCGCGCCGCGCGCTGGTGATCGGCGCCGAGACCTTCAGCCGCATCCTCGACTGGGAGGATCGCACCACCTGCGTGCTGTTCGGCGATGGTGCCGGGGCGATCGTGCTCGAGGGCGAAGCCGATAGTGAGCGCGGCGTGCTCGCCACCCGCCTCCACGCCGATGGCCGCCATAACGAACTGCTTTATGTCGACGGCGGGCCGTCGACCACCGGCACGGTCGGCAAGGTGCGCATGAAAGGCCGCGAGGTGTTCCGCCATGCCGTGGTCAATCTCGCGAATGTGCTGACCGAGACGCTCGGTGCCGCCGATCTGACCGCCGCCGATGTCGATTGGGTGGTGCCGCACCAGGCCAATGCCCGCATCCTCGACGCGACCGCGCGGAAGCTCGGCCTGGCGCCGGAAAAGGTCGTCGTGACGGTGGACCAGCATGCCAACACGTCCGCAGCTTCCGTGCCATTGGCGCTCGACGTCGCGGTGCGCGATGGCCGCATCAAACGTGGCGACCTGATCGTGCTCGAAGCGATGGGCGGCGGATTTACCTGGGGTGCGGCGGTGGTGCGTTTCTAACGCGCGCGTTGCCGGAAATATCGCTCAATCAGCAACGGGCTGTACAATACTGACTTTTTTGCGCGGTAAATGATGTTACATATCGGTAACAAACCTCTTTCGACTCGCGCGATCATTGTGTTAGGCTAAGTTTCTGACACCGAGGAGGGGGAAACCGATGGTGCCTGCGGGAACATTGACAAGGGCGGACCTCGCTGAGGCTCTGCACCACCAGGTCGGCCTGTCACGGGCTGATTCTGCCAAGCTGGTCGAGCAGATACTCGGCAATATGTGCGAGGCGCTCGCCAAGGGCGAGAACGTCAAGATATCGGGGTTCGGCACGTTCGTGCTGCGCGACAAGGGCGAACGCATCGGGCGCAATCCGAAGACCGGTGTCGAGGTGCCGATCGCGCCGCGCCGCGTGCTCACCTTCCGCGCCAGCCAGATGATGCGCGATCGCATCGTCAGCGCCGGCTGATATCAAGGATGGCCGCCGCTTCAGACAAGGCGGCTGGTGCATTTCGCACGATCGGCGAATTGTCCCGCGAAACCGGGCTGCCGCAGCATATCCTGCGCTATTGGGAAACGCGTTTTCCACAACTGCGTCCGCTGCAGCGTGCCGGCAACCGGCGCTATTACCGGCCGGAGGATGTCGCCTTGGTGATGCGCATCAACGCGATGCTCAATCAGGAAGGCTATACCATCCGTGGCGTGCAGAAATTGCTGTCGAGCGAACGCAAGCGCGCGATGCCGGCGGTCGACCTCGGCGCGCTTCAGGCGGTGCGCGATCAACTCGCCCGTTCGCTGGCCGAGGACGCTGCCTGACCGGCAATTTCAGGAGCGCTGCGTCGCGCGCTTGACGCCGGCGATGCATGCCAGCGACGCCGCGTCGATCGCCGTCGCGGCGCCGCGTAACGCATAGACATCGGCAAAGGGCTGGCCGCTGCGCGCCAGGGTCTCGACGCTCATGCTGCGCCCGGCGCGGATCGCGGTGACGATCGCGGCATCGGTGCGGGCATCGGCCGCCCAGGCGTCGGCGCCGCCGGCGACGAGCTCAAACCGACGTTCGCCGACCGACAAAGTGACGCGCGCGCGCGCATCGCGCTCGCGACTCAGCCGGATATGCAGTTGGTTACGCGCGCCCTGGCCCGGCCAGGTGGCGATACTGGCGAACGGTCGCCCGCTGCCGCCGGCCTGCACCGGCTGGGCGATGGCGTAACAACGCGGCGGACTGAGATCGGTGAAGGCACCCCAGTTGCCGAAGACGCCCAGCGACTCGCGCGCCGACAGCGGTGCGGCAAGCAGGCCGAGCAGCAGCACGGCCCGCCTCATGCGCGCTCCCCGCCGCGCCCGTTATGGACGAGATGCTCGACGCCGCCGGCGATCATCACCACCGATCCCTGCGGCAGGCTGACGGCCGCCGGGGCGTGGTAACCCGGCACGTCGGGCAGGCCGGTCATCACGCCGCGCATCACCCGGCTCGAAATGCCATGCATGATCACCAGCCGGTCGCCCGAGTCGCCATCCGTGTCGTCGAGCCAAGCCGAGACGCGCGTCGCGATCGCCGTATATGTTTCGCCATCGGGTGCCGGCACGAGCATGCCGGCCGCATGATCGACGATCGATCCGCGCTCGATGGCAAGATCGGCATAATAACGTCCGCCCCAACCGCCCATGTCGATTTCGATCAACCGCTGATCGGTTTGCGCCTGGTGCCAATCCAGATCGAGATGCTCGGCGATGACCGCCAAGGTTTGCAATGCGCGGCCGGTCGGCGACGCCCATAAGGTCAGCTTCGGCTTCGCACCGAGTGCGGCACGCAGCGCGGTGCCCATTTCATCGGCCTGGGCGAAGCCGGTACGAGTCAGCGGCGTATGGGCATGATCGCCCTGCAAACGCCCGGCAGTATTGAACACGGTTTCGCCGTGGCGGGCGATGAAATCGCGCCCCAGGCGCTCTGGTCGGGCACGCGCCTTGGAAGCCATGGTCGCGGTTTCAACCGCCTGTGGCGCAAAAGCAACGCTTTTCCTCGTTGTATTACGTTCATGAAACTTGCAGCCGCGCCGACGCATTCAGCGCCCTCTCGGGTTCGAGTTCGCCCGGGAAAACATGAATGGAGTCTTGGTTATGCGTACGCTTCTTCTCACCGCCGCCGCGTCGGCGATCGCCCTCGCCAGCGCCGCTCCGGCCGCCGCACAGGATCGCGACGACAATGCCACTACTTTCACCGGCCCGCGCGTCGGCGTGCTGCTCGGCTATGACAAGCTGCAGCCCGGCAGCAGCCAGAATTCCTCGATCAGCGACAATAATTCGGCCAACGGCCTGCTGTACGGTGGCGATATCGGTTACGATGTCGCGCTCGGCGGCATCGTGCTGGGCGCGGAAGGCGAGGTCACCGGCTCGACCGGCAAGGTGAGCAACAACCCCGTTGCCGCCGGCGCGCTTGGTTATGGCCGGGTCAAGAACGGTCGGGATCTCTATGCGGGTGTGCGTGCGGGCTTCCGCGCCGGCAGCAACACGCTGATCTACGCCAAGGGTGGTTACACCAACCAGCGGCTCGATCTGACCGCCAATAACGGTACCACCACGCTGGGCCAGCATTTCAACCTCGACGGCTGGCGTCTCGGCGCCGGTGTCGAACAGGGCATCGGCCAGCACACCTATGCCAAGATCGAGTATCGCTACTCGAACTACAACAATGCCCGGTTCGAATATGCCAATGGCGCCAACACCAACAATTTCAGCGTCGACACCGATCGCCATCAGGTCGCCGTCGGGGTTGGCTACCGCTTCTGAAGCCGTCCGATTTATGGGTAGACATGCCTAATAAATTGGCCGCAAATTAAGGGCCGGGGCGCTTGCTCCGGCCCTTTTTCTGGTTAAGGAAAGGAGACGGCGTATTGCCCCCGGCC
>NZ_JAQGLG010000080.1 GCF_028292965.1 Sphingomonas bacterium
AAGCCCGGTGCAATGCCACGCCGCGCTGGAACAGCCTTCGCGCCGTCAGGTCGCGCAAACCGTCCGCTTCCCAGGCAATCGCGCGCCCGTCCGCATCGAACACCACCGCCAGCCGATCGGCGGTGAAGCCGTAGCTGAAATAACCATCGCGCACGAGGAACGGGCGATCCGAATCCGCGACATAATAATATTCGCGACGCTGATCGCCGACCGGCTCGACGATCATCATATGGCCGTCGCTCGCGCGCCACGCCCAGTCCTCGCCGCCATCGTAGCGGAAGCTGAAATCGGGCGCCGACCCGCCGAACAGCCCGGCCAATGCATCGGCCTCGTCGATCCAGCGATAGAGATAGGCATCGTCCGCCGGCGGCGGCGGGGGAGGCAGCGGAGCAGGGGGCGCGACCGGCACCGCGACTACCACCGGCACGGGCGCCACGACGCGCGCGACAACCTTCTTCTTCGCCTTTTTCGGCGCGACCTTGTGCGTCTTGGGTTTCGACTTGGCCCTGGCCACGGCTTCCGCGCCATGGCAGACCAGCAGGATCGCCCCCAGCGCGACCGCGGCGCGCAACCTCATGAAAACCCGATGACGCATAAGGGACCCCTCCCGGATCGATTCCGCGCAATGATTGCGCCCCCGATATGAACCGCCGCTGTCCGCGCGGATAGGATGTTCGGGACACGCGGCGCCGCCGGCGCGTTGTTGCCACGGTTGTTTTCACCCCACCGCAAACCCATCTCTCAACCAACCCTGGCACCCCTTGCCGAATCCGAACAAATCTGGAACAAACGCCCGCTATGCTGACGCACATTTCCGTTCGAGGTGCCCGCGAGCACAACCTCAAGGATGTCTCGATCGACATCCCGCGCGACACGCTGACGGTCATCACCGGCCTGTCGGGTTCGGGCAAGTCGAGCCTCGCCTTCGACACCATCTATGCCGAGGGGCAGCGGCGTTACGTCGAGTCGCTCTCGGCCTATGCCCGCCAGTTCCTCGAGCTGATGCAGAAGCCCGATGTAGACCATATCGAGGGCCTCAGCCCGGCGATTTCGATCGAGCAGAAGACCACCAGCCGCAACCCGCGCTCGACCGTCGCCACCGTCACGGAGGTGTATGATTACATGCGCCTGTTATGGGCGCGCGTCGGCATCCCCTATTCGCCCGAGACCGGCCTGCCGATCGCCGCGCAGACCGTCAGCCAGATGGTCGACCGCGTCATGGCGCTGCCCGAGGGCACGCGGCTCTATCTGCTCGCCCCCGTCGTGCGCGGCCGCAAGGGCGAGTATCGCAAGGAACTCGCCGAGTGGCAGAAAGCCGGCTTCACCCGCGTCCGCATCGACGGCGAGCTGTACGAGATCGACGAGGCCCCGGCGCTCGACAAGAAGTACAAGCATGACATCGAGGTGCTGGTCGACCGCCTGGTCGTCGGCCCGGACATGTCGACCCGCCTCGCCGACAGCTTCGAGACCGCGCTGAAGCTCGCCGAAGGGCTGGCCTATGTCGATCTGGTCGACACGACGGTGGCGCAACTGTCCCCCTCCCGCCTGCGGGAGGGGCTAGGGGAGGGCAGTGCCGCGAACACGGCGCTTGAGGCCACCCCCTCCCCCGACCCCTCCCGCACGCGGGAGGGGAGTTCAGTGAAGGAAATGCCCCAGACCTTCAAAACCGAAGGCAACATGAAGGGCACCGGCCTCCCCGACAACCGCATCGTCTTCTCGGAAAATTTCGCCTGCCCGGTCTCCGGCTTCACCATCGCCGAGATCGAGCCGCGCCTGTTCTCCTTCAACGCCCCGCAGGGCGCCTGCCCGGTATGCGACGGCCTCGGCGAGAAGATGCTGTTCGACGAGGATCTCGTCGTCCCCAACCACGCGCTCAGCCTGAAAAAGGGCGCCATCGTCCCCTGGGCCAAGTCCAACCCGCCCAGCCCCTATTACATGCAGGTGCTCGGCAGCCTGGCGCGCGAATTCGGCTTCAGCCTCGATACGCCGTGGCAGGATCTCCCCGGCGAGGTCCGCCTGGTCATCCTCCACGGCACCGCCGGCAAGCCCGTCACCTTGACCTTCGTCGACGGCCGCAAGTCGTACGACGTGCGCAAGCCGTTCGAGGGCGTCATCGGCAACCTCAACCGCCGCCTGCTCTCGACCGAGAGCGCCTGGATGCGCGAGGAGCTGAGCAAGTACCAGAGCGCCGCCGCCTGTGAGACATGCCACGGCGCCCGCCTCAAGCCGGAGGCGCTGGCGGTCAAGGTCGGCATGCGCGACATCTCCTCGGTCACCCGCCTGTCGGTGGTCGACGCGCTCGCCTGGTTCAGCGCCATCCCGGCCGAGCTGACCGACCAGCAGAACGCCATCGCCGAACGCATCCTCAAGGAAATCCTCGAGCGCATCGGCTTCCTCAACAATGTCGGGCTCGATTATCTCAACCTCGATCGCACCTCGGGCACCCTGTCCGGCGGCGAGAGCCAGCGCATCCGCCTCGCCTCACAGATTGGCTCCGGCCTGTCCGGCGTGCTCTATGTGCTCGACGAGCCCTCGATCGGCCTGCACCAGCGCGACAACGACATGCTCTTGAAGACGCTCCGCCGCCTGCGCGATCTCGGCAACACCGTGCTGGTGGTTGAGCATGACGAGGATGCGATCCGCTCGGCCGATTACATCATCGATATGGGCCCCGGCGCCGGCGTCCATGGCGGCGAGATCGTCGCGCAAGGGACCCTCGATCAGATCCTGAACGCGAAGGGCAGCGTCACCAGCAGCCGCGCGTTGTCGCGCTGGTGCAGGCCGATGGACGGTTCGTCGAGCACGTAGAGCACGCCGGTCAGGCCCG
>NZ_JAQGLG010000107.1 GCF_028292965.1 Sphingomonas bacterium
TTGCTGGAGCCCATCGGCAACATCCCGCCAGCCGAGGCCGAAGAACGATATTACGCCATCCTAGACGAGGCGCGCATGGCCGCGTAACTTAAACCGAACAGCCTCCGACAGACCCGGTGCGGTTCACTACCGCCGGATTCCATGACAACATTTCTGGCGACGTTGACCGGACAATCTCGGGCTGCGATTTTCGATGTCGTGGCGCAGCTAACAATCACGACGCAGGTTACCATTGAACGTGACGGAGTTGCGTCAACGCGGCAGCGTCCGGATATGATGGTTTGGGTTGGAAGCCAGCCCTGGCTGCTGTTCGAGAATAAAGTGGCACACAAGGTCGATGAGACAGAAGCCGACGATCTATCGATTGAGAGCCAGCTTCATCGCTACGGAAAATGGCTGGGTGATCAACCGTTCAACGCATTCGGCCTCACGAAGGCGTTGGTGTTCGTTACCCACCACACCTCTGTACCCGCCGATTTTTTGGACCAGAACAACGAGCATCCTGCATACGCCGGGCTGGACAAGATTCCGTCAAGCTGGGGGCATCTAGCCAAAATTCTTGCCGAAGCGACAGCGACACTTGAAAGTTCATCACTTAGTCGAGGCTTGGTAGAGGCCTACAAAGCCTATTTGGAGCAACGAGGCATGGCGAATGAATATCCACGATATCGGGATCTCGCTTCGCTCTCGGCGTTCATCGAGGTGTCGGATGGTTTAGAAAAACTCGTAAGTGAAATGTACCGGCGAGTTGATCGGATTTCCGCCACCGCAGGTAACACAGCTTGGGCCGCGCACAGCTCGGATGAAGGAACATTCAGCGCCTACCGCTACCTCGCAGCGACGCCCAAAATTCCCGCAAAGTCTTTCGTACAAACCGGCATCTGGTTTCCTGACCTGTCCGACGGATGGTTTCGCGATCTGGTGGAGCAGGAGACAGGACAGCAGGTCACGTCCTCGGCCAAAGTGTTTTTGCTGTTAGCGAACGACGATGACAATATGCTTTCGAGTGTCGCTCACCCAGGCGACGGTTGGCTCCAAATCAACTCGGATTTGCTCTTGTTTCGTGATTTCGCATCGTTCGGCCGCGAAGCAAATGATCGGGCGCATGCCATCATCGCATGGATTGATACGGAGGGTGGCAACCTGAAGCGCGCCCTCGGCGGTTGAGGGTTTTGGCGGTTACGCCGACATGATCAGAACTACCAAGAAATTGCCTTTCCCGAAAAGGCGCCCGGTTCGATCCCGTGTTTCATCACATGCGGGATCAAACCAACCGACAAGGTTGCCCGTTCGATCGCGAGCGTTGGTCCGATTGCCCGCCTGTTCGGACCAACCGCGCAGCATTCCCGTACGGTCTCTAAATTCCTGCCTCATCGCATGCCTCCAATTGTGAGGCCGTCCGATCGAACGCCAAAACGACGCTTCGTCAACCGCTGGGGAACTAGCGGAAACGCGTCAGGCGCGACGCGCTCAACGAGCGTCAACGCAGCCCTCCGGTTAAACGGGTGCAGCAAGCGCGTGTCCGCCTGCCGATGCCGCGAGATGAGCTTCGTAGGGCATCAGTGTACTGCTCGCGACGGGGAGGGGGCGAGTTAGGCTGGGATATCCATTGCGGCGAGATACCTAAGGACACCGGAAAGAATGTCGGCCTCATCAGGATCACCCTTTGCCAAACGCGCAGAGGCTTCCGCTCGGGCCGCTGCGATTGTTGTCCAGGCTGGACTAGCAGCGGCTTCCCCATTCATCCGTTGTCTGGTCTTTATCGCCATTCCGGCCCTTACCTCAGGATGCAAATGTTCGGGTCGGTGTTCATAGATTATGCGTCGGCCGAGAGAGATGAGCCTTAAATCAGAAAATTGACCGACGATCTCGGCGCGTCCCTCCCAGTCGGAAGCATGAAATGCTGCCATCCGACGTTCATCGTCCCGACCGAAGAAGCCGGAATATATCTGCTCTTCGACATATTCGGATTCAGGCCAGGCGTCGCGAGACGACAAGCGGATCAGTCGCGCGCAGAACTCGCCGTTCGAGCGAATCCTGTCTGCCCGTTCCGTTAATTCTCCCGCTGCAACCCCCTCGAAATATTCGTAAGCCGATAGCGGTTGAAGCGTAGGTGCGGCGTTCGTTCTGATCCGGCGCACTGGTTTTGGCGAGCGTGCCAAACGCGCAATCAGTTCGTCATCGCTCATTGCCTGCAACTGATCGCAGTCCATCGAAACGTTCAGCGCAAGGGCCGTCCCGCCTTCGTCTCCGATCTTCGTCAGCGCAAACTGGCAAGGGCGATTGTAATAGCTCTCGGTGAGAACGAAGCATTTCTCCGTATCCAGGAACGTCCTAGCCGACGACTTATTCGAGAGGCGAAGGCTGCTCTCCAAAAGGTCGGGCGCGCTATCGCGGATGATCCGGCAAACGTGGATCGTGGCTTCAACATCCGCCAACGCATCATGTGCATTCGAATGATCAAAGCCGTTCGCCGGTGCCAGCCGATCCAGCTTGAAGGTAGGTTTGCCCTTATCACCTTCGGGGACGATGATTGCACCGGGCGCGAGGATCGCTGCCGCCTGAGCTATCTTCAGAATATCAATTCTCGAATTTCCACCGGTGTTTGTCAGATATGGCGGATGGAGGGACTGATAGAGCGCTTGGCGTAACAGATGCTCGTCGAAGCTCAGGGTGTTCCAGCCAGCGAAAATGCTCGGTGACCACGCGGCCAACCTCCCGCGAATTTGGCAAATCATTTCGTAGTGGCTTGGCAGGGCAGGATCTATGATCTGGTCGATGCTCATGCGTGTGACGCACAATGCGCCCGGCGACGGGACGATGTGAGGCATCAGGCGGCAGCGGATTTCAAAACGATCAATCTCTTTCAGATCATCGTCAGTCTTGATCGCCGCAAATTGGAGAATTTGATCGAAGCTGGTGTGGGTTCCCGTCGTTTCCGTATCGTAGAAAACAAACCCCATTTGCAATCTCGACCCCCCGCCATCGTCTGCCCAATCTACAGCCAGCATTAATATCGCAAGCCCGTCAACCGAGCCGGCGTGCCGATGCTATTTCCATTGCGGACGCAAGGTCTCTCGCATCTGCTCATTGGAGACTTGGCCGTAGTGCTTGTCGATCATATCGGGGCTCGTGCCGGCATTGCGGGCGAGAGCAAACACATCGACGCCAGCAAGCAACTGCTGGCTTATATAGAAATGCCGGAACGAGTAAGCATCTCGTGGTTTGTCCCGATGGTCACGTTTAAGACTGGCAACATCAAGTAAGCTGTTCAGACTCTTGTTAAGTTTGGTTATCCGTTTCCGAGCCTTGCTCGCAAACACCGGGTCAGAGTCGGATGGCTCGGTTCCGTGATCCTTCTGCCACTGGCGCCACAGAGCGTCGAAATATGCCAATGCAAGCTCAAGTGGTACAGCCTCGCGGCTTTTCCCCTTACCACGGCATCGAATGCGAATATCCCGATCGCGCAGCTTCTTGGATAACCCCTCGCGGTAACCGAGAACGTCGCCCCAATTTAGATTCTTCATTTCTGTGGGTCGAAGTCCGGTCAGGCTGGCGATGCTCACGTACGAAAGCAGGATAGTTCGATCTCGCCGGACTTCTTCATTCACCGTAGGATCGAATGCACGTTGCGTAGCGAGCCTCATCAGTAACGCCATTTCGTCGGCGCTGAAGCTAGGTCGTGGTGAAGGCGGAACGCGGGAGGCTTTGATTTCCGGCGCTAATCCTTTGCCCAGATAGCCCCACTTAATCGACTGCTTGAAAAGCTCGCTGAGGACGACTGCCTCGCCGCGCTGTGTGGAAAGGCTCGGAGCGCCACGCATCTGCGTAGTCTTATTCCTGACAACCTTGCCCTTGCGGACGTAGGTGAACTCCATCTGGTTTTTGCCCGGCCCCTCGGTCCAGTATGTCTTTCGCCATGCCCAGTACCTCGTGACGTCCTGATCTCGAATGGCGTCGATCTGTTTCTCCTGAAAAAACGGAATGAAATATCGACGGACCAGGCCCTCTATGCGCTTGCCGCGATCGGCTCGCTTCTCCCCAGTTCGGGACATTTGGTGAGCGTGCTCGACATATTCCTCGGCCACCACGCGAAAGGATCGCTGGACCGCGCGCATACCATGTTCGTGCCGATACATCGCATCGTGCCAAACCTTTGCAGCTTTACGTTCGGCCTCACCTTCGTCGTGCGTTGCGAGGCTCTTTCGAATCTGGCCTTCACCGGGGATACTGAACCGCACCCACCAGACAGAGCCGTCATTTCTTTGGAATATCTGATACTTGTCGGCGCTGCTCGCCATGCCGGCGCTTCCTTTTTTGGTAGCGCACCCTCGTTACGCGGTGTGTGCTGACTGCGCTAGGACCGTGCTAACAAGGAGCAATTTCGCACACCATCAGACGCTTTTTCAAGCACTTAGGTAAGCAGGCATCTGCGCCGCGCTAGGACCGTGCTAGCGTACAGCCAGCTTCCCCTAAGAGCAATTTTTTCCCTCGAATATTGTTTTAGCAGGGGAAAAGTGGTGCCCGGGGACGGGGTCGAACCGCCGACACTGCGATTTTCAGTCGCATGCTCTACCAACTGAGCTACCCGGGCATTATCCGAACGAACGCGGACAAGGCGGGCCTCCTACCCACACTCGCCATCGCTGTCCAGCCCGCTTGAATCCGCGGTATCGGCGGGGCCGGCGGGCACGCGATAGCCTTCGCCGAGCCATTGCAGCAGGTCGCGCGCGCGGCACCCGTCGCTGCAAAACGGGTTGAAGGCGGGGACGGGCGGCTTGCCGCACAGCGGGCAGGGTTTGGGTCGGCTCATGATGGTTCGAATATAAGCATCGTACCCGCCCGGCGCGAGGCCTCGGCGATCCATTCGGGATGCGCGGCGAGCTTGGCGTGGACGCGCGGGGGCACGCGGTGGGTCTGCGGCACCGGCGGTGGCGTGCGCTCGATCGCGCGGAGCAACGCGCGTGCCGCCGCACCGGCGGGATCGGCGCGGAGCAGCTCGGGGAGCGAGGCGCGTGGGCGGCGGCGGACGATCTGGAGGAAGCCGAAGCCGTTGACCGCGGTGCGCTCGAACGGTTGGGGCAGCCCCGCGTCGATCGCCTCGGCCACCGCCTGGCGTGCGGCCTTGCCGGACAAGGTGGGGAAGTCGATGCCGATCGAACCGCCGATATCGTGCCGGCGGATCGCCCGTGCCACGGCGATCGCCGCGGCGATTGCCAACGGCTCGAGCGGCGGGTCGCCGTCGACATCGAACAGCACCATCGCCGGCGTCGGCGTCATGCGCAGCGCGCCGCTGGCGAAGGCGATCTCGCCGCTGGTTGCCTCATTGAGCAGTTCGGACCAGCCGGCCTGTTCGAGCGCGTCCGGTTCATGCGCCAGCAAGCGGCGCACGGGCAGCCCGCTGGCGGTGATGCGCGCGAGCAGGTTGGGCGCGTCGGCTGGCGCTTCGTCGGTCGGCACCGCGCGTGGCGGCTTGGCACGGCCCGGCTCGGGGATCGCCTCCCGGACGATCTCGATGGTCAGCGCGGCGCCCTGCGTCACGCCGCGTGCCGGGGTGTTGAGCAGCACCTCGCCACCGTGATCGAGCGTCACGCGGCCCTCACGGCTGTCGGTGAGGCGCCCTGTCAGGCGCGCGCCCACCCGGGAGGCGTCGCCGTCCAGTTCGATCCGTGCCTCGATGATCTCGCCCTGCTCGACCAGCGCGGCGCGCGCCTCGCCGATGCCGGCCTCGTAGAGCCACTCAGCCAAGCGCGATCCCGCTGGCGAGCAACAGCGCGCGCGTCTCGTACAGCGGCAGCCCGACCACGCCCGAATGGCTGCCCGACAGCCAGCGCACGAACCCCTCGGCGCGGCCCTGGATGGCATAGCCACCCGCCTTGCCCATGCCCTCGCCGCACGCGACATACTCATCGATCTCGGCTGCACTGAGTGGCTTGAAGATGACGATCGTATCGGAGACCTTGGTGCGCTTGGTGCCGGCCGCGTCGATCGCGCACACCGCCGACAGGCAGTGATGACGCCGGCCCGACAGCATGGTCAGCATGCGGCGCAGATTGGCCTCGTCCTCGGGCTTGCCAAGGATACGCGTGCCGACCGCGATGGTGGTGTCGCCCGCGAGGATCACCTCGCCCGCGCCGCGTTCCACGGCCTGCGCCTTGCCCTCGGCGATGCGCACGACATAGCGCGCGGGCCCCTCGGCCTTGAGCGGGGTCTCGTCGAAGTCGGGGCTGGCGATGCGCGACGGCACCACGCCGATCCGCGCGAGCAGTTCGCGGCGGCGAGGCGATGAAGAGGCGAGGACGAGGTTCGTCACCTCGGTACCCGGCTTACTTGAAACGATAGGTGATGCGGCCCTTGGTCAGGTCGTAGGGCGTCAGTTCGACGAGCACCTCGTCGCCGACCAGCACGCGGATGCGGTTCTTGCGCATCTTGCCCGCAGTGTGGCCGAGGATCTCATGGTCGTTCTCCAGCCGCACGCGGAACATCGCGTTGGGAAGGAGCTCGACCACCTGGCCGCGCATTTCGAGAAGTTCTTCTTTTGCCAAACAAGCCTCTGGGGTGCTTCGGGTTTACCGAAAAGGATGCGCGCCCTTAGCCGACGATACGGCAAAAGGAAAGATGTGGCGGGCGCGCGCCGGGCATCATGCTCATACCGGATCGTATTTCGCCAGGAACGCCTCTAGCTCCTGGAGGAACTGAACCCGGTCGGCCTCGCGCGACAGATGGTGGTCGCCGAGCGGCTGCTCGATATAACGATAGTCCTTGCCCGCTGCCTTCAACCGGTCGGCCATCTGGCGCGACTGCTTGACCGGCACGGTCATGTCGGCCTTGCCGTGCATCAGCAGCACGGGGATCGAGAAGTCGGCGGCGAAGTTGAGCGGCGAGACGCTTTTCAGGTCCGGTGCCTGCTTGCGCAGCCAGTCGCCCCGCCCGCCGGCATTGAGGAACCTGCCGTTGTAACGCAGCATGCCGGGCATGTCGGCCACGCCGGCGAACGACACCGCGCAACGGTACACGCCCTTGTCGCGCTGCGCCGCCCGCAGCGCCGCATATCCGCCATAGGAACCGCCGACGATGCACACCTTGCTCGCATCGGCGATGCCCTGGCTGGTCGCCCATTTGACCGCGTCGGTCAGGTCGTCCTGCATGGCCAGGCCCCATTGCCCCTCGCCCTTCTTGGCGAAGTCGTTGCCATAGCCCGACGAGCCGCGATAATTGGGCTGCAGCACGGCATAGCCGCGGCTGGCGAGGAACTGCACCCAATAGTCATAGCTCTCGTCGTCGCGCGAGAACGGGCCGCCATGCGGCATCAGGATCAGCGGCAGGTTCTTGGCCGAACGGCTCTTGGGCAGGGTGAGCACGGCCGGGATCTCCGTCCCGTCACGTGCCTTGTAACGGATCGTCGAGACCTTGCCCCAGCTGGCCGTGCCGAAATGCTCGTCGGCATTGGCGAACAGATGCATCGTGCCCTCGGCCGGGCGGTAGAGGAAATACATCGTCGGCCGGTTGGTCGATTCGAGCGAGATCATCAACGTCGCGAAATCGCGGCTCCACGAAATGATATGCGCGTTGCGCGCGCCCACGGCGTTGTCGAGCTCGCTCTGCACCAGCGCCAGCGCCGGCTCGAACCAATGGGTGCGCGCGCGGGTGTCGTTGTAACGCACGCCGATCATCCGGCTGCCGTCGTCGGAGCGGATGATGCCGTCCAGATCATAGCCGGCCACGCCGAACAGCTTCTCGCCGGTCTTCTGCGTCGCCAGGTCATAGCTGTAGAGCGCGTCGAAGCCGCTGTTGTCGTCCATCGCGATCGCCTTGCCCGGCTCGGCCAGGAACAGCGCCGGCAGGGTGCCCAGCGACGATCCGCGGCCATGCGTCCGGTCGATCGTGCGGAACGACTCGCCATCCTCCTCGCGGTAGAGCGCGCGCGAGCTGCGCCGGTCGTCGTCATAGGCGATGCCGAGCCGCACCACGCCCTTGCCGTCGGCATACCAGTTCATCACCTGATCGGTCGACGGTGCGACCAGCCGGCTCTTGCCGGTCGAGATGTCGAAGTCGCGCACCTCGGGCCAGAAGCCGGGATTGTCGCTGTAGATCGAGGTCTGGAACGCCATGCGGACATGCGGCGTGCCGTCATGCGCGATCCACAATATGTCGTCGGCGTTCTGCCCGAGCTTGTCACCGCCCAGCACCCGCATGTTCTTGCCGTTTGCGTCGAACGCGATGGCACGGCTCAGATACCAATTATCCCCCTCGACCGCGCTCGATTGGCCGATACGCACCACCAGCCAGTCGTTGTTGACCCACGACCAGCCATTGAGGTCGGACTGTCCCGGGTTGATCAGCTTGATATGCGCGGTGTCGCCGAGCGGAATGATCGCGAGGCGCAGCTGCCCGTTGATCGCGATCTGCGTCGCGACATGGGTTCCGTCGGGCGACAGCTGGGGATAGACCATGAACGGCAGGCGGCCGAACTGCTCGGCGGTCGGCGGCGTCGCCGCTGCGGCCGTGGTCGCCGGCGGGGTGTCCGCGGCATGGCCGGTCGTTCCGGCCAGCAGCAGGGCGAAGGCTCCGAGCAATCCCGTGCGCATCCTGATTACCTTTCTCATGCCGGGTTATGCTGCTCGGGCGTGATGCGCGGCTGATCGATCATCGGGAACTGCGCGAAGATCTCGACCGGTATCGTCTTGTCGGCCCAGGCTGTCGATGGTTTGACCTGCGCGCCGGCGGTCGCCGTCAGCCCGGCCACTGCCGCCGCCAGCGACAGCAGGAATCCACGTGATGTCATCGCCTTGCCCCTACCCGTTGCCCCGCCGCGACTTTGCCCCCGCAGCGCTGGTGCGGGGGATATTCCGCGAAGATGGGCAGCGAGGCAACTGAAATTGCGGCTGAAATGGTCCGAATCGGTGCTGTGGAGCCGATTGGCCGGGCAGGCGCACGCTGTTCCGCTGCGTGGAACAGCATGGCGCGTTTTTGGTGCGCCGCCGATTAGTGTTGTTTTCGTGCAATTATCCCATGGTTCCAAGGTGATGACCTTTTGGTGAGTGTCGCAGGAACAGCGGCGGGAACAGCGTGCGGAACAGCGCCCGATCAGCGGGCGCGACGGGCGGATCAGCAGCGCGACCAACGCGGGATCAGCGACGTCGTGATTCAATCGCGGCGCGAAATCGGCTGAAAGGGCGGGCGAATATGACATCACGGGAGAGAATGGCGTGGAACGAGATGAAGGTGAATCACGGCGTGACGCCGGCGACGATCATGATGACGAGGCGGCAGCCATCGAGGCCGTGCCGGGCGGCGCGACACGGCGGGTTGGCCGGCCGTGGAGCAAGGGGCAATCGGGCAATCCGGCGGGCCGGCCGCCGCGCCCCAGGGCGACCGGGGCGCCCGGCGACCGGCTGATCGGCGCGGACGAGCGGACCCGCGACATGATCCTCGCCGAGGCGTACCGCTTCGTCATGGTGGAAGAGGAGGGCAAGCGCACCACGATGCCGCTCAACCAGGCCGTGCTGCGCGCGATGGGGCGGTCGGCGCTGAACGGCAACCGGCTGGCGCAACAACGCTGGACGCTGATCGTGCGCGAGGCCGAACGCGAGCAGCGGCTGGCGCAAAAGCTGATCTACAATGCGCTGGAGCGGGTGCATCACCGGCGCGACCCGAAGGCGAGCTATGCCGACGACCTCGTGTTCGACACGACCAACGGCAACGTGCTGGTGCGCGATCTGCGCGAGGAGGGCGAGCCCGACGCGCCGGCCTGACGCCACTACCCCCGCAGCGGGCGTTGGCGCGGGGAAGGGGTGGGAGAGGCGCCGGCCACGTGCCGGGAGCAAGGTCCTATCTCGGTCGCAGATCGGTGATCTCTCCGCCAGCTTCGCCGAGCTTGAGGTCAAACGCTACCTGCTCGCCGACCTTGGCCTTTGCGACGATCGGCATCGGAGCAGAAAATGCCATCGTCATTGCAGGCCAGTGCGCCTCCGCTATCGCCTGATGCTTGAGCGTGATCCTGCCTGCGGCCGCATCGACAGCGGTCACCTCGCCGACCCCCTTGACGGTCTTGCCGACCATCGAAGCGGCGCCGGCATCCGGCATCGCCATGCCTTTAGCGGTGCCGGCTGCTGTCGGCTCCGACTTGTCGCCGTTCGATCCGCAGGCCGCGAGCAGCAACGCCGGGCCGACGAGAAGGATCGAGGTAACGGTCTTCATTGGACTTCTCCTTCCAGGTGAACTTGGGATGCAGGAGTTGCGGCGCGTCGGCGCAGCAACAGATAGGCGGCGGGAACGACCAGCATCGACAGCAACGGCGCGGTCAGCATGCCGCCGATCATTGGTGCGGCGATCCGGCTCATCACCTCGGCGCCGACCCCGTGTCCGATCAGGATCGGGAACAGGCCGGCGAGGATCACCGCGACGGTCATCGCCTTGGGCCGCACGCGAAGCAGCGCGCCCTCACGGATCGATTCATCGATCTGTGCGGCCGTGGGCGTCGCTCCCCGCACCGCGAGCGCCTGCTTCAGGTAGATCAGCATCACCACGCCGAACTCGGCCGAGACACCGGCCAGGGCGATGAACCCGACCCCGGTCGCGACAGACTGATTGTAGCCAAGCAGGTAGAGCGTCCACACGCCGCCGGTGAGCGCGAACGGCAGCGTCGCCATGATCAGCGCCGCCTCGTCGAGCCGCCGGAACGTGGCGTAGAGCAGCAGGAAGATGATCAGCAGCGTGGCGGGGATGACGATCTTCAGCCGCTCGGCCGCGCGCTCGAGATATTCGAACTGGCCGGTGTAGCTGATGCTCACGCCGGGCGAGAGTTTCACGTCGCGGGCGACCGCCTGCTGAAGATCGCCGACCACTGACGACAGGGCGCGGTCGCGCGTGTCGATATAAACCCAGGTGGTAGGCCGCCCGTTCTCGCTGCGCAGCATCGGTGGGCCATCGGTCACGCGGATGTCGGCGACCGTTCCGAGAGTGATCTGCTGGAGCGATGGGGTCAGCACCGGCAGTGCCTGAAGGGCGCTGACGCTATCGCGCAGCTCACGCGGATAGCGGACGCTGATCGGGTATCGCGCCAACCCCTCAACTGTTTCGCCGACGGTCTCGCCACCAATCGCGCCCGAGACGACCGATTGGACGTCCGCGATGTTGAGGCCGTATCGACCAGCCGCGGCACGATCGATCTTCACGTCAATATAGCGGCCGCCGGTCAGACGCTCTGCAAAGGCCGAGCTGACGCCCGGCACGCCCTTCGCCACCCGCTCGACCTCGCGCGCGATGCGATCCAGTTCGGCCAGATCGCTCCCCGACACCTTGACCCCGATCGGGCTCTTGATGCCGGTCGCCAGCATGTCGATGCGGTTGCGGATCGGCGGCACCCAGACATTGGTCAGGCCAGGCAGCTTCACCGTCCGATCCAGCTCCTCGACCAGCTTCGCCGGCGTCATCCCCGCACGCCACTGGTCGCGTGGCTTGAACCGTATCGTCGTCT
>NZ_JAQGLG010000108.1 GCF_028292965.1 Sphingomonas bacterium
ACGAAAACGCCGACTTGCATGGGCTTAGCTCCTGAGGAAATCGAGAACGAGTTTGTTGAATTGCGGCGCGCCGGTGACGTTGCAGGCGTGACCGCCCCACGCCATCGTCGCCAGCGCGGCGCCGGGAATACCCTCGGCCAGCCGCTGTGAAGAGGTTATCGGCACCAGCATGTCGTCGGCGCTGCCGATCACCAGGGTCGGGACCTGCACGCTGTTGAGCCGCGCATCGACATCGAACGAGCGCAGCGCGGCGATGCGCTTCTCATAGGTCTCGGCGCCGGCGAAGTGGGCGAGGTGCACCTCTTCCTCCTCGTCGAGCAGCTCGAAATTGGCTGATATCCAGGTCGCCGGATAGAGGAACAGCGGTTGGGCGTGGATATAGGCGCGTGGCCCACTGTCGCGCAGCAGCGACAGCCGCGTGTCGAAGCAGCGCGCGAAATGTGGATCAAGCCGTGACCAGGCGTTGACCAGCACCAGCTTCGCGATCCGCTCGGGCGCCTTGAGCGCCAGCGCCAGACCAGCGACGCCACCCGCGGCGTGCCCGACGATATGCGCGCACTCGACACCAAGGTCATCGATCAGCGCGAGCATATCCTCGCCCATCTGTGCGACGGTGACATGTTCCGGCAGCCCCCGGTCGCTGCGCCCGGTGCCGCGATGGTCGTACAGCACCACCCGGTGATAACGCGCCAGCGCATCGAGATTGGGCGACCAGTAGTTGCCCGAGCCACCCAGCCCGGCCGACATTATCAGCGGGACACCATCGGCCCGGCCATGTTCTTCGTAATAAAGGCCGGCCGCCTCAGGCATCAGGCAATATGCGCCACGGATGCGATCTCGACCAGGCAGTCGGGCTTCACCAAGTCGCACCTGATGCAATAGCGCGCCGGCTTGGCGCCAGGGAAATACTCGGCATAGACGCCGTTGAACGCGGCATAATCGCCGAGATCCTTGAGGAAGATGTGGTTCATCGCCACGTCCTCCAGCGTCGCCCCGGCGGCCTCCAGCGTGATCTTGATCACGTCGAGCACATGGCGCGTCTGCGCCGCCGCGTCGCCGACATGCAGCACGGTGCCGCCCTCGCCCAGCGCCAGCACGCCCGAGACATAGACGGTGTTCCCGGCCTTGGCGCCGGCCGAATAAGGCGCGATCGGGGTGGGGAATTGCGGTGGATTGATCGGTTCGAAAGGCATCATCTCACTCCTTGGGCGACTGGCCGAAGCTGCCGCAGAAATCCGCGACGGTCGAAACCCAGCCGAAGAATTTCTCGACATTGTAGACGGTTGCTTGCTGCATCGCCTCGGGGCCGAGATGGTGCGTGGCATCCTCCAGCATCACCCCGAAATATTCTAGGTGGAAGCCATCGCGCAGTGTGCTCTCGACGCAGACATTGGTGGCGATGCCGACGAACACGATGTTGCGGATACCGCGCGCGCGCAGCGTCGAATCGAGTTGCGAATTGAAAAAGGCCGAATAACGCGTCTTGTGCAGCGTGATATCGCCCGGCTGCGGCTTCAGCGCATCGACCAGCTCATAATCCCACCCGCCGCGCGCCAGCAGTTGTCCCGACAGTTCGGGCCGCGTGCGCATCGTCTTGAGCGCGTTGGACTTGTGCCAATTGGGCGAGCCCGGCCCGCCCGCCTCGACGTAATCCTTGTCCCAGCCATTCTGCAGATAGATCACCTGCACCCCGGCATCGCGTGCGGTCTGCAACACGGTGCCGATCTTGCCGATCACGCCAGCCGCGCCGCTGATGTCGAACCCGGCTAGGTCGACATAACCGCCTTCCGAGGCATAGGCGTTCTGCATGTCGATCACGACGACGGCAGTCTGTTTCGGATCGAGCCGCAACCCCTCGGGCCGCGCCGGCAGCGTGACGGCGGCTGCGCCTTCAGCGGCAGTGGAGATGATCGGATCGGCCTCGGCCATGCGCCCTCGCGAGAAATAAACGACTAGTCTGCCGCGTTTTCAGCGATCAACGCAAGCCGAAAGCTCAGGCCGCACTGGCCAGGCGGTAATCCTTGTATCGCTCGCGCAGCTCGGTCTTGAGCAGCTTGCCGGTTGCGGTGTGCGGCAGGTCGTCGACGAACAGCACCTCGTCGGGCAGCCACCATTTCGCGACATGTTTTGACAGATGCGCGACCACCTCTTCGGCCGTGACGATGCTGCCCGGCTTGCGCACCACCAGCAGCAGCGGCCGTTCATCCCATTTGGGGTGATAGACGCCGATCGCCGCCGCCTCGCCGACGCCGGCACAGCCGATCGCGGCATTTTCCAGATCGACCGAGCTGATCCATTCGCCGCCCGACTTGATCACGTCCTTGGCGCGGTCGGTGATCTGCATCGTCCCGTCGGGGTGCAGCACCGAGACGTCGCCGGTGTCGAACCATTGGTCTGCATCGACCGCATCGGCGTCCACCTTGAAATAGCGCTTCACCACCCATGGCCCACGGATCTGAAGGCGCCCGGAACTGACCCCGTCACGCGGCTGTTCCAGGCCCTCATCATCGATGACGCGCAACTCGACGCCGAACGGCACAGACCCTTGGCGCGAAATGAGATCGAGCCGTTCGTCCTTCGACATCTCGTCCCAGTGCGGTGGATACATGCCCGCCGTGCCGATCGGCGAGGTTTCGGTCATCCCCCACAGATGCTTGACGGTAACCCCCATATCCATGATCCGCTCGATCATCGCGCGCGGCGCGGCCGATCCGCCTATCGTAACCTGTTGCAGGTAACGCGGCATCTCGCCGGTCGCGTCGATATGTCCGAACATCGCCAGCCATACCGTCGGCACCCCGGCCGAATGCGTGACTTTCTCCTGGTTCATCAGCCTGCACAGCACGGCTGCGTCATTGACGGCGGAATAGACGAACTTCGCGCCGCCCAGCGCGCCAGCAAAGGGCAGGCCCCAGGCCGCGGCATGGAACATCGGTACGATCGGCAGGATCACCGCATTGGCCGAGATGTTGAACACCGCCGGCGCGACCTCGGCCATGGCATGGATCATGGTCGAGCGATGCTCGTACAGCACGCCCTTGGGGTTGCCGGTGGTGCCGCTGGTATAGCACAGCATGCACGGCTCGCGCTCGTCACCCTCGACCCAGGTGTAATCGCCGCTCTCGGGCGCGATCAACGCCTCGAAGCCGTCCGGTCCATCGCTGTCGAACACGACATAATGCTCGATGCTGGTCCACAGCGGCTTCAGCCGGTCGACCAGCGGCTGGAACTGCTTGTCGTAGAACAGCACCCGGTCTTCGGCATGGTTGGCGATGTAGATCAGCTGTTCGTCGAACAGCCGCGGATTGATCGTGTGGATCACCCCGCCGATGCCGATCGCGCCATACCATGAGACGAGATGCCGGCTGTGGTTCATGCCCAGCGTGCCGATCCGGTCGCCCTTGCCGCAGCCCAGCCGTTCGAGCGCCTGGCACAACTTACGCGCGTCGCGGGCGATCCCAGCCCAGTCGGTGCGCGTCTCGCTGCCATCGGCCCAACTGGTGACGATCTCGCGCCCGCCATGCTCGCGCGCGGCGTGCTCGATCAGCCGTGGCACACGAAGCGCGAAATCCTGCATGGCACCGAGCATCAGATTCTTCCCCTCCCGCTTGCGGGAGGGGACCGAGGGGTGGGCGCCC
>NZ_JAQGLG010000125.1 GCF_028292965.1 Sphingomonas bacterium
TCGGGATGCGCCTTGGCGAACTTGTCGAGGCCAGTGCCCGAGGGCACCGCCGCGGTGATCGCGACGATCGTCGGGTCGCGATCGGCTTCATTGATCAGCTGCTCGCCGAACAAATTCTGATATTGCGGCGGGCCCGGCGGCGCCTTGGCCTGGGTGCCGGTGATCACGTCGAACTTCTGCACGCCGTGATACTTGTCCGCCGCGGCCTCGGCCGGGGCATAGCCCTTGCCCTTCTTGGTCACGACATGGACGAGGATCGGCCCTTCCTCGGCATCGCGGACATTCTCCAGCACCGGGATGAGATGGTCGAGATTATGGCCGTCGATCGGCCCGACATAATAGAAACCTAGCTCCTCGAAGAAGGTCCCGCCGGTCGCCATGCCGCGGGCATATTCCTCCGCCTTGGACGCCGCCTTGTGCATCCGGCTCGAGATGCGCCGCGTGATCCTGCTCGCGAAGCTGCGCAGCCCGAGATACTCGCTCGAGGAGATCAGCCGCGCGAGATAGGCGCTCAGCCCGCCGACCGGCGGCGCGATCGACATGTCGTTGTCGTTGAGGATCACGACCAGCCGGTTGCCGGCGTGTTCGGCATTGTTCATCGCCTCATAGGCCATGCCGGCCGACATCGCGCCGTCACCGATCACCGCAATGCCCTTGCCCGGCTTGCCGGCGAGCTTGTTCGCGATCGCGAAGCCTAAAGCCGCGGAGATCGAGGTCGAACTGTGCGCCGCGCCGAAGGGGTCGTACTCGCTCTCGCTGCGCTTGGTGAAGCCGGACAGGCCGCCGCCCATGCGCAGCGTGCGGATGCGGTCGCGACGCCCGGTGAGGATCTTGTGCGGATAGCATTGGTGCCCGACGTCCCACACCAGCCGGTCGCGCGGCGTGTCGAAGACATAGTGGATCGCGGTGGTCAGCTCGACCACGCCGAGCCCTGAACCGAGATGCCCGCCGGTGGTGCCGACCGCCGAGATCGTCTCGGCGCGTAGCTCGTCGGCGAGCTGGCGGAGCTGGTCGACGCGGAGCTTGCGCACGTCTGCGGGAAAATGAACCGTGTCGAGCAACGGCGTATTGGGAACATCAGCCATCGCCCTATCCTAGCCGAGCCGATTAACAGTGTCGATGCGATGTGCGCCTTCTTGACGGCACTTGCACCGGATGGAGACAAGGGGCGATGGACAGCCTGACTCACCGCATCGCCACACTCGACGACGTGCCCGCGATCCGCGCCCTGATGGACCGCGCGATCGGCGAGTTGCAACGCGGCTTTCTGAACGAAGCGGAGATCGCCGCGAGCCGCGCGGTGATGGGGCTCGACACCCAGTTGATCGTCGACGGCAGCTACTTCCTGATCGGGGAAGCCGGCAGGCTTGCCGGCTGCGGCGGCTGGAGCCGGCGCGCCACGCTCTATGGCGGCGATCACAGCGCGGCATTGCGCGACGCGCGCCTGCTCGACCCGGCGCATGACGCGGCGCGGGTCCGCGCGATGTTCACCGACCCCGCCTTTGCCCGCCGCGGCGTCGGCCGGCTGATCCTGTCGCTGTGCGAGGACGCCGCCCGCGCCGCCGGCTTCACCCGCGCCGAGATGATGGCGACGCTGGCTGGGGAGCCGCTCTACGCGGCGTGCGGTTATGTGGCGATCGAGCGCGTCAGCGCAGCGCCGGTCGATGGCGTGGCGGTGCCGTTGGTGCGGATGGGGAAGAGTCTCCTTTGATTCCCCTCCCGCAAGCGGGAGGGGGGAAAGAAAGACTGACAACCTCGCCACTCATTTTGTAAACCACCCTTGACTGACAAGCCTCCTTGTCTGTAAAGCGTCCCTTACTGATTCGAAAGGAGGCTTTCCATGATCAAGACCCTCGCCCAACGCCGCTACAACAAGCGGGTCATTGCGCTCAGCGCAGTCTATGCCGTCACGCTGCTGAGCGCCGTTTATCTGTTCAAACATCATCTGATCGGCGGCCCGCTGAGCTATGTCATGGCGATTCTGCCGGCGCTGCCGATCATCGGAATCTTCGCAGCGATCGGTCTCTATCTGGTTGAGGAGCAGGACGAATATGTCCGCATGCTGATGGTCCGGCAGACGCTGTGGGCGAGCGGCTTCGCGCTCAGCCTGGCGACGATCTGGGGGTTTCTAGAGAGCTTCGAACTCGTCGCGCACATCGAATCCTATTATGTCGCCGTGCTGTGGTTCGGCGGGCTCGGCATCGGCGGCTGCGCCAACAAGCTGACGCTGGACCGGGGAGTGGAGGCATGAAGAACCGCCTCAAGGTGCTGCGCGCCGAGCGTGACTGGAGCCAGGGCGATCTGGCCGATGCGCTCCAGGTCTCGCGCCAGAGCGTCAACGCGATCGAGACCGGGCGGTACGACCCCTCGCTCCCGCTCGCCTTCAAGATCGCCGAGCTTTTCGGCCTGACCATCGAACAGATCTTCACCAGCCCAAGCAAGGAGTCCGACCAATGAATATGCACAAGCTCAACCTGCTGTTCGCGCTCGCTACGCTGCCCTTCGTGCTGCAACCCGGCGCGGGCAATTGCGCCGCCGCGCCGGCCCCGGTCGTCGCACCTGCATCCGCGCCGGTGGTGATGGACCATATCTCGATCACCAGCATGGGCAGCGGCAGCCCGGTGGTGCTGATCCCCGGCCTGTCGAGCCCGCGCGCGGTGTGGGACGGCGTGGTGCCCGAACTGGCGAAGAGGCACCGCGTCATCCTCGTCCAGGTCAATGGTTTCGGCGGGGACGCGCCGGGCAAGAATCTCGCGCCCGGCATTCTCGCCGGGCTGGTCGCCGAGCTCGACGGCTATATCGTGCGCGAGAAGCTCGGCCAGCCGGTGATCGTCGGGCATTCGATGGGTGGTCTCGCCGCGTTGATGTTCGCGCACGCGCATCCCGACCATGTCTCGCGTGTGATGGTGGTCGACGCGTTGCCGTTCATCGCGGTGCTGTTCGTGCCGACCGCGACGGTGGCGATGGTCGAACCGCAGGCCGGGGCGATCCGCGACCAGATGGCAGCCGGTTTCGGCAAGCCGGCCGATGCCGCCAATGCCGAGGCGACGGCCAATCGTCTCGCGCTGAAGCCGGAATCGCGGGCGAAGGTGAAGGCCTGGGTGATCGCATCGGACCCGCGCGTGTCGGGCGAGGCGCTGTATGAGGACATGACCACCGACCTGCGGCCCGAGTTGGCGCGGATCGCGACGCCGATCACCCTGGTCTATCCGTGGAATGCGACCGGGCCGACCAAGGAGATGGCCGAACCGCTGTATCGCGGTGCCTATGCCGGCACGCCGCACATCACCTTTGTCGATGTCGCCGACAGCGCGCATTTCGTGATGCTCGACCAGCCGGCGGCGTTCCAGGCGGCGTTGATGGCGTTTGTGGGGAAGTGAATGAATTCCCTCTCCCTTTGGGAGAGGGAGGGAGCGCCGAAGGCGCGGAAGGGTGAGGGCAGGACGGTTCACGATAACCTGCCCTCACCCTTCCCACCCGGCTGCGCCGGGCGGGCCCCTTCCCTCTCCCACAGGGAGAGGGAAATTTGGATGACCGCTCGAACACCTTCCCCTAAACGCATCCCATGACCTCTCCCCGCCCCGCCCTCGCTTATCATCACACCCCCGGCACCGGCCCGACGATCGTCTTCCTGCCCGGCTATGCCTCCGACATGACCGGCACCAAGGCGGTCGCGCTGGAGGATTGGGCCCGCGCCCATGGCCGCGCCTATCTGCGCTTCGACTATGCCGGGTGCGGGCAGAGCGAGGGCAGTTTCGAGGAACAGACGCTGGCCGGCTGGCGTGACGATGTGTTCGAGATGCTCGACCAATTGGTCGAGGGGCCGGCGGTGCTGGTCGGATCGTCGATGGGCGGCTGGCTGATGCTGCTGGTCGCGCGCGACCGGCCCGACAGGATCGCCGCCCTGGTCGGCATCGCCCCGGCGCCCGACTTCACCGATTGGGGCTTCACCCATGACGAGAAGATGGCGCTGCTCCAGCATGGCCGGATCGAGCGGCCTTCCGCCTATGCCGACAGCCCGACGACCTACACCCGGATCTTGTGGCAATCGGGCGAGGCCAACCGGCTGTTGCAGGGTGAGATCGCGATCGACGTGCCGGTGCGCATCCTGCACGGCATGCAGGACAAGGATGTGCCGTGGCACCACAGCACGCGGCTCGCCGAGCTGCTTCGTTCAGGCGATGTGCAGACGGTGCTGGTCAAGGACGGCGACCACCGTTTGTCGCGCGACGAGGATATCGCGCTGCTGATCCGCACCGTCGAGGAAGTGTTGCCCCGCTGATGATGCTTTCGTTCCTGCTGCTCGCCGCCCAGGCGACCACACCGGCACCGGCGCGTGTCCCCGCCCGGACGCGCGCGCCCGCCACCGCGCCGGCCGCGACGCCCGCACCACTCTCGCCGGACGAAGCGCGCTTCAATCGCTGCGTCGATCTCGCCACCGGTGACCCCGCCACCGCCGAGCGCGAGGCCGGCACGTGGCGGATGCAGGGCGGCGGGTTTCTTGCCCGGCAATGTCTCGGCATGGCCTATGCGACCGAGCTGCGCTGGGCTGCCGCCGCGGCCGAGTTCGAAGCCGCCGCCAACGCCGCCGAGATCGCCAAGGATGCGCGCGCGGCCAATTACTGGGCGCAGGCCGGCAACGCCTGGCTCGCCGGCCGCGAACCGGCGCGCGCGCGCTCGGCACTGAACGCGGCACTGGCGTCGGCCACTTTGGTCGGCCTGCCACGTGGCGAGGCCGAGCTCGACCGCGCCCGAGCCGCGGTGGCGAGCGGCGACACCGCCGCCGCACGCACCGATATCGACCGCGCGCTGGTCGATGCGATCGACGATCCGCTCGCCTGGCTGCTGTCGGCGACGCTGGCGCGGCGCATGCACGATTTGCCACGCGCGCAGCACGACATCGCCGAGACGCTCAAACGGGCGGGCGACGATGCCTCGGCGCAGCTCGAGGCGGGCAATATCGCCGCGCTGGCCGGCGATGAGGCGCGGGCCAAGGCGGCGTGGACGCGGGCGGCGCAGTTGCGGCCGGATAGCGACGCCGGGCGGGCGGCGATGGCGGCGATCAGGCAGTTCGATACGCCGGCGGCGGCACCGGCGCACCCTTAACGCCGCTACCGCCCTGCCCTCACCCTTCCGGCGCTTCGCGCCTCCCTCCCTCTCCCAATGGGAGAGGGAAGGGGCCCGCTCGGCGCAGCCGAGTGGGAAGGGTGAGGGCAGTTAGGTTCCTAGCGCGCCCCTCTGGCACCCGCGCCCCGCCGCCCCTATCTCCGCCTCACACCCAGCGGAGGCTCGCGCATGAAATATCTCCACACCATGATCCGCGTCAGCGATCCGGACGCGACGCTGAAGTTCTTCGACCTGCTGGGCCTCAAGGAACTGCGCCGCTTCGACAGCGAGAAGGGCCGCTTCACGCTGATCTTCCTCGCCGCGCCGGGCGACGAGGACGCGCAGGTCGAGTTGACCCATAATTGGGATCCGGAACCTTACGGCGAGGGCCGCAATTTCGGGCATCTCGCCTACCGCGTCGACAATATCTACGACACCTGCCAGCGGCTGCTGGATGCCGGGGTGACGATCAACCGCCCGCCGCGCGACGGCCACATGGCGTTCGTGCGCACCCCCGATAACATCTCGGTCGAGCTGCTGCAGGACGGCCATCTCGAACCCGCCGAACCCTGGGCTTCGATGCCGAACACGGGCCATTGGTAAGATGAGCGCCGCGGTCCGCGCCTTTCTCGGCCTGACCGGCGCGCGCCTGCCGATCGTGCAGGCGCCGATGGCCAATTTCGCCGGGGTCGAGCTGGCGATCGCCGCACTCAGCGCCGGCGGGGTCGGTTCGCTGCCCTGCGCCGTGCTCGATCCGGATAAGATCGTCGAACAGGCGCGCGCGGTGCGCGATGCGGCGGTCGGGCCGAGCAATCTCAACTTCTTTGCGCACCGGCTCGGCAGCCAGCCCGACGATGCGGCGTGGCGCGAACGGCTGGCGCCCTTTTATGCTGCCGAGGGCGCCGGCCCGCCCGATACGCCGCCGCCGCTGCGCCGCCCGTTCGACGAGGCCGCCTGCGCCGCTGTGGAGGCGGTGCGACCCGAGATCGTCAGTTTCCATTTCGGCCTGCCCGATAAGGCATTGCTGGCCCGCGTACGCGCCACCGGCGCGAAGATCTTCGGCAATGCCACCAACGTCGCCGAGGCACGCTATCTGGCGCAGCATGGCTGTGACGCGATCATCGCCCAGGGTTTCGAGGCGGGCGGCCATGCCGGGCATTTCCTGCGCGGACACCGGCCGATCGGCCTGTTCGCGCTGATCCCGCAGGTCGTCGACGCGACCGGCCTGCCGGTGATCGCAGCCGGCGGCATCGCCGACGAACGCGGCGCGGCGGCGGCGATCGCCCTCGGTGCAGGCGCGGTACAGGCCGGTACCGCCTATCTCGTCGCCCCGGAAAGCAGGGCCAGCACGGTGCACCGCGCCGCATTGGCCGGGGCGAACGCGGACGACAGCCTGTTCACCAACCTGTTCACCGGCGGGCTGGCGCGCGGGCTTCGCAACAAACTGATAGAGACGCTCGGCGCGATCGAAGCCGATGCGCCGCCCTTCCCTTATGCCAGCGCCGCGCTCGCCGCCCTGAAGGCGCGCGCCGAGGGCGATGGGCGCGGCGATTATTCCAGCCTGTGGGCCGGTCAGGGCGTCGCGCTCGCCCGCGCCGAACCGGCCGTGACGATCACCGAGCGGCTCGGCATGGCCGCGCTCAACGCGGGAACCCCGGCATGACCAGTTTAGAGATCGTCCGCATTCCGGCGCTGAGCGACAATTATATCTGGCTGGTCCATGATCCCGTCTCGACCGAGACGATGGTGGTCGACCCGGCTGAAGCCGAACCGGTGCTGACCGAGGCGGCGCGGCGCGGCTGGACCATCAGCCAGATCTGGAACACCCACTGGCACCCCGACCACACCGGCGGCAATGCGGCGATCAAGGCCGCGACCAGCGCGACGATCAGCGGCCCGGCTGCCGAGGCGCAGAAAATTCCGACACTGGATGTCGCCCTGGTCGAAGGCGACGAGGTGCGCCTCGGCGAACACGTGGCACGGGTGATCGAGACGCCGGGCCATACCGCCGGCCACATCGTGTTCCATTTGCCCGACGACGCGGTGGCCTTCACCGGCGACACGCTGTTCGCGATGGGCTGCGGCCGGCTGTTCGAGGGCAATGCCGCGCAGATGTTCGACAATATGGCGAAACTGGCCGCGTTGCCCGACGAGACAATCGTCTATTGCGCACATGAATATACCCAGGCCAATGGCCGCTATGCGCTGGTTGCCGAGCCCTACAATGCAGCGATCGTCGAGCGAATGCGCCATGTCGACGCGGCGCGCGGCAATGGTGAGGCGACGGTGCCGACGACGATCGGCGAGGAGCGCGCGACCAATCCGTTCATGCGGGCGAGCACGCCGGAACAACTCGCCGAACGGCGCGCCGTAAAGGATACGTTCAGGGGGTGAATGTGTTATAGTGTGACACGGAGAGACTATTAGGAGTCGCGACCATGTACCGCTTTGTCATTCCCGCTGCCCTGCTGCTGGTCGGCTCGGCCGCCTTGTCCGCCGATAGTTACCGCGCTCGCCAGGAAGCGCGCGACAGCGCCGCGCTTGCCAAGGCGCTCGACGGCCTGACGCCCGGCAAGCCGATGAGCTGCATCGACCCGCGCCGCGTCAACGATACGCAGCGCATCGGCGACAAGATCCTCTACAAGACGTCGCGCCGCGAACTGTATGTCAACGACACCGGCGGCGGCTGTTTCGGGCTGCGCAATGGCGACGCGATCGTCACCAAGAGCCATACTGGCCAGTTCTGCCGCGGCGACATCGTCCAGACGGTCGACCTGCCGGCGCGTATACCGAGCGGCAGCTGCACGTTCGGCGACTTCGTGCCGTATCGCAAATGAGCCTCCGGCCCGGGCTGTTGCTCGCGGCCGGCCTCGCTGCCACGGCACCCGCGGCAACGCGTGACCGCGACCCGCTGAGCGAATTCACCGGCCGCGTCGCGGGCGCGCCGGTGCGTTGTCTCAATGCGGACCGCGCCGGCAGCTTGCAGGCGGTCGACGATCGCACGCTGATCTATCGCGAATCCAGCCGGCGCATCTGGCGCAACGACTTGCCCGATGTCTGTCCTGGCCTCGACGACGATTCGATCCTGGTCTTTGAAGTGTTCGGCGGCGGGCCGTGCAAGGGCGACACCTTCCGCGCGGTGCGGCGTGGCAGTGGCATTCCGGGGCCGATGTGCCGGCTGGGGAGCTTCGTGCCTTATGTGAAGGTGAAGCCTTAAGCAGGTCATGCCGAAACTGTTTCGGTGAGAAAGAAAGCTAAAAACAATACCACCCCGGCGAAGGCCGGGGCCCAGTTGGGAAAGCCAGGAGATGGAAGGGCGGACCTTTGTCTACATCATGGCGAGCCAACGCAACGGGACGCTCTACATCGGTTCATCGGTCGATCTCGCGAAACGGTGTGGGAACATCGCAACGATGTGGTGGACGGTTTTACGAAGAAATACGGCTGTCACACACTCGTCTGGTACGAAGCGCAAAGCGATTGGGAAGCCGCAAGGCAGCGTGAGCTGCGCATGAAGGAATGGAAGCGGGCCTGGAAAGTGCGTGAGATCGAAGGGTTCAATCCCGGATGGGAAGACCTGTATGATCGCATCGCACTACCGTGAACGTTTCCAATTGGGCCCCGGCCTTCGCCGGGGTGGTATATGTCGCTACACGCGACAGGTCTTGAATAAGTCCGGGTGACGAGGTGGTTCGATCTGTTAGAACCCGCAGGTGACCGCATCCGACCCGCACCCCGGCTGGCAATTCTGGATCGATCGCGGCGGCACTTTCACCGACGTCATCGCGCGCGCCCCCGATGGGCGGGCGACGATCGTCAAGCTCCTCTCCGACGACCCCGAACATTATGACGATGCCGCCGTCGCCGCGATCCGCCGGTTGACCGGCATTGCCACGGGTCCGCTGCCGGCGGCCGATATCCGGCTTGGCACGACGATCGCCACCAATGCCCTGCTCGAACGCGCCGGGGCGCCGACCTTGCTGGCCATTACAAAGGGGTTCGGCGATGCCTTACGCATCGGTTATCAGCATCGCCCCGACATCTTCGCACGGCATATCGTGCTGCCCGCGCCGCTTTATGCCGGGATGATCGAGATCGACCAGCGCGTCGATGTCGACGGCACGGTACTCGTTCCGCTGGACCTGATCGCGGCCGAGACCGCGTTCCGCGCGGCGCATGACGCCGGGCTGCGCGCCGCCGCGATCGTGCTGGTCCATAGCTATCACTACCCTGCGCATGAGGAAGCACTTGCCGACCTCGCCGCGCGGGTCGGTTTTACCCAGATCTCGATCAGCCACCGCGTCGCGCCACTCAACCGGCTGATCGCGCGCGGCGATACCTGCGTGGTCGATGCCTATCTCTCGCCCGTGCTGCGACGTTATGTCGCAGGGCTGGAAGCCGCGCTTGGTGCCGGGCAGCATCCGTTGTTCATGCAATCGAACGGCGGGCTGACCGAAGGCGCGCATTTCCACGGCAAGGATGCGCTGCTGTCCGGGCCGGCGGGCGGTATCGTCGGCATGGCGCGCACCGCGGCGCGGGCCGGGTTCGACCATGTCATCGGCTTCGACATGGGCGGCACCTCGACCGACATCTCGCTCTATGCCGGCCGTTTCGAGCGGCACAATGACACCAGCATCGCCGGGGTGCGGGTCAGCGCGCCGATGATGCGCATCGACACGGTCGCGGCGGGCGGCGGATCGATCTGCCGTTTCGAACGCGGGCGTTTCGTGGTCGGGCCGGAATCCGCCGGCGCGGTGCCCGGGCCGGCCTGTTACCGGCGCGGCGGGCCGCTGACCGTGACCGATTGCAATTTGATCCTCGGGAAGATCCAGCCCGGGCATTTCCCGCGCCTGTTCGGCCCCGGCGGCGACCAGCCGCTCGACCGCGCGGCGGCCGAGGCGAGGCTCGACGAGCAGATCGCGGCGTCCGGCACGCACCTAGACCGCCGCGCCGCCGCCGAGGGGCTGATCGCCATCGCCGTCGCCAATATGGCGCGGGCGATCAAGGCGATCTCGGTGGCGCGCGGGCATGATCCGGCGCGTTATGTGCTGGCCTGTTTCGGCGGTGCCGGCGGGCAGCATGCCTGCCTCGTTGCCGATGCACTGGGGATGGACAGGGTGATGATCCATCCGCTCGCCGGCGTGCTCTCGGCTTATGGCATGGGTCTGGCCGAGCGCCGCGTGCTGCGCGAGGCGAGCGTCGCGCTGGCGCTCGATGACGGGTCGGCGCTGGTCGAAACCGTCGCCGCGCTCGATGCCGCGGCGCGTGACGGCCTGATCGCGCAGGGCGTGGCGGCCGACACCATCCGGACCGAGACGCAGGTCGCGCTGCGTTATGCCCGCACCGATGCGGCGATCGACGTCGCGCTGGGCGTGCCCGGGGCGATGCGCGCCGAGTTCGAGGCGGCATTCCGCCAGCGCTTCGGCTTTGTTGGCGACGATGCGCTGGTGATCGAGGCGCTGCGCGTCGAGGCCATCGCCGGCGGCAATGGAGATATGGCGCCGATCATTCCCTTGCCCGCCATTTCCGCGCCACCCGTCGCGACGGTCGATCTGTTCCTCGCCGGCGCGGCGCACCGCGCCCCGCTGCACGACCGCGCCGGTCTCGCCCCCGGCGCCAGCGTCGCGGGGCCCGCGCTGATCATCGACACCGTATCGACCACGGTGATCGAGCCCGGCTGGACGGCGGCGATCGACGATGACGGCGCGATCATCATGATCCGCCATGCGCCGCGCGACACGGTGCTGCGCGACGCCGGTACCGCCGATCCGGTGCGGCTGGAGATCTTCGCCGGCATGTTCATGGGGCTGGCCGAGGAGATGGGCGCCGCGCTCCAGCGCAGCGCGGCCTCGGTCAATATCCGCGAGCGGCTCGATTTCTCCTGCGCTTTGTTCGACCGCGACGGCAATCTCATCGCCAACGCGCCGCATATCCCGGTGCATCTCGGCTCGATGGGCGAAAGCATCCGCACCGTGATCGGCGCGCGTGGTGGCGGCGCGGACGGCAGAGGTATGCGCGCCGGCGACGTCTATGCGCTCAACGCGCCCTATCGCGGCGGTACGCATCTGCCCGACATCACCGTGATCATGCCGGTGTTCGTGGCAGGCGGCGACACGCCCGCCTTCTTCGTCGCGGCGCGCGGCCACCATGCCGATGTCGGCGGGATCAGCCCGGGATCGATGCCGCCGGACAGCAAGGATATCCGTGAGGAAGGCGTGCTGCTCGACAATGTGCTGGTGGTCGACGCCGGGCGCTTCCTCGGCGAGGAACTGCGTGCGCTGTTCGGCGGCGGGGACTGGCCGGCGCGCAATGTGGAGCAGAATCTCGCCGACCTCGCAGCGCAGATCGCCGCCTGCGCGCGCGGTGCCGATGGCCTGCGCGCGATGGCCCAGGATTACGGGCTGGCGACGGTCAGCGCCTATATGGAGCATGTCCAGGTGCACGCAGAAGCTGCGGTGCGCGCGCTGCTCGCCGACCTGCCCGATGGCGAATTCGCCTATGAGATGGACGATGGCGCGGTAGTGCGCGTCGCGGTGCGCATCGATCGGGCGGCACGCACCGCGACGGTCGATTTCGCGGGCACCAGCGCGCAGCGGCCGAACAATTTCAACGCCCCGTTGGCGGTGGTGCGCGCCGCCGTGCTGTACGTTCTGCGTACGCTGATCGACGCCGACATTCCGCTCAACGACGGCTTCCTGCGCCCGGTGACGATTGTCGTGCCGGAAGGATCGATGCTCAACCCTCGCTTCCCCGCCGCCGTGGTCGCGGGCAATGTCGAAACCAGCCAGGTCGTCACCGATGCGTTGTTTGGGGCGCTCGGCGCGATGGCGGGGTCGCAGGGCACGATGAACAACTTCACCTTCGGCGACGCCGACAGCCAATATTACGAGACCATCGCCGGCGGATCCGGCGCGGGGCGCGGTTTCGCCGGCACCGCGGTGGTGCAGACCCACATGACCAACAGCCGCCTGACCGACCCGGAAGTTCTGGAGGCGCGTTTTCCGGTGCTGCTGGAGGAATTCTCGATCCGGGGCGGATCGGGTGGTGTCGGCGCGCATGCCGGTGGCGATGGCGCGATGCGCCGGGTGCGCTTTCGTCGCGCGATTTTGGCGGGGATATTGTCGAACCGGCGGCGCGTGGCGCCGTTCGGCCTGGCCGGTGGGAGCGACGGCGCGGTGGGGGAGAATCGGGTGGAACGGGCCGATGGAACGGTCGAGGTGTTGGCCGCCACCGCTTCGGTCGAGATGCAACCGGGCGATGTGTTCGTGATCGCGACGCCGGGTGGTGGTGGTTATGGGAGAGCGGGCCGATGAAACCGACCGTGTTCCTGCGAAAGCAGGAACCCAGGGCCACAAGCGCTGCGCCCCGAACCCTGGGTTCCTGCTTTCGCAGGAACACGGTAACGAAAAACGTGGAGCGGAGCCGCTAGATGCTCGTCCTGCTCGGCATCGCCGTGATCGCTGCGGGGTTCCTGCTGCGTTTCAACCCGCTGCTGGTGGTCGCGGCCTCGGCGCTGGTCACCGGGCTGTGTGCCGGGATCGATCCGCTCCACATCCTCGCCGCGTTCGGCAAGGCGTTCAACGCCAACCGTATCGTCACCGTCATTTACATCCTCCTGCCGGTGATCGGCCTGCTCGAACGCTATGGCCTGCAATCCCGCGCTCGCGATCTGATCACGAACCTGCGCGGCGCCACCACCGGCCGGCTGCTGCTCGGTTACCTGCTGTTCCGCCAGATCACCGCCGCACTCGGCCTGACCTCGATCGCCGGCCATCCGCAGACCGTCCGCCCGTTGATCGCGCCGATGGCCGAGGCCGCCGCGCCCGACGGCGCCGACCCCGAGCGCGCCCGCGCGCTGACCGCGGCGACCGACAATATCGGCCTGTTCTTCGGCGAGGATATCTTCATCGCGATCGGTTCGATCCTGCTGATGAAGGGCGTGCTCGAAGGCTATGGCATCAGACTCGAACCGCTCCAGCTCTCGGTCTGGGCGATCCCGACCGCGATCGCCGCCTTCGTGATCCACGGCACGCGTCTGATGCTGTTCGACCGCGCCGCGCGAAAACGCGCGTCATGATCGGCCTCAATCTCATCTATCCCGCCGCCGGGCTGACCTTCGCCGCCTTCGCTTTGCTAGCGCTGCGCGACCGCCGTTTCGGCAGCGGCGCCTTTTACGCGCTGATCGCGACGAGCTTCTTCGCCGGCGACCTGATCGGCGACATCGGCAACGGCGTGCTGGTGCTCGCTTTGGTCGCGCTCGGCGGCAGCGGGGCCATGCGCAAGAGCCCGCCGCGCGATGACCGGCCGGCGCCACGCGGCAACGGGTTGTTCGTGCCCGCGCTGGTCATCCCGGCCACCGCGCTGATCGGCACGCTGCTGTTCAAGCAGCTGCCCGGGCTGGTCGATCCCAAACAGGCGACGCTCGTCGCGCTGACAATCGGCGTGCTGCTCGCGCTGGCCTTGTGCCTCGTCTGGCTCCGCCCCTCACCGGTCACGCCGTTTGCCGAAGGGCGGCGGTTGATGGACGATATCGGCTGGGCGGCGATCCTGCCGCAGATGCTGGCCAGCCTCGGCGCGGTGTTCGCGCTGGCCGGGGTGGGCAATGCAGTAGGCGGCGTGATCGGCCATCTCATCCCCGGCGACAGCCTGTTCGGCGCGGTGCTGGTCTATTGCCTCGGCATGGCACTTTTCACCATGACGATGGGCAATGCCTTTGCCGCTTTTCCGGTGATGGCGGCGGCGATCGGGCTGCCACTGCTGATCGGCGCGCACCATGGCAACCCCGCGCCGATCGCCGCGATCGGCATGCTCGCCGGCTTTTGCGGCACGCTGATGACGCCGATGGCGGCCAACTATAATCTCGTGCCGGCGGCACTGCTCGAACTGAAGGACCGCAACGGCGTGATCAAGGCGCAGATCCCGACCGCGCTGCCGCTGCTCGCCTTCAATGTGCTGTTGTTATGGGCGGTGCTGCGATGACGCGCCTCGACAAAGCCATAGCGACGCGCTTCGCCACGCTGACGCTGGGCCATGTCGGGCAGGAATATCCCCACAAGCTCGATCATGTGCTGAACGACGATGGCGATGCCGTGGCGCCGCGCCTGCTGCACCCGATCTTCCATGGCAGCTTCGACTGGCACAGCTGCGTCCATGGCTGGTGGCAGCTGCTGACCTTGTTGCGGCTTTATCCCGACATGACGTCCGCCAGCGAAATCGGCGCGCGGGCCGACGACATGCTGGTGCCCGACAAGGTCTCCGGCGAGCTGGCCTATCTCGCCCGGCCGGGCGCTGCCACGTTCGAGCGGCCCTATGGCTGGGCCTGGTTGCTGGCGCTGCACGGCGAGGCGGCGCGGCATGATGCCGAGTGGGGCGCGGCGCTGGAACCACTGGCCCGCGCCTTTGCCGATCGCTTCAGGACATTCCTGCCGAAACTGACCTATGCGATCCGTGTCGGCACGCACAGCAACAGCGCCTTCTCGCTGGTGCTGGCTTATCGCTGGGCGGTGGATCACGATCCTGCGCTAGCGGCGTTGATCCGCGAACGGGGGCTGACGTGGTTTGGCGAGGACCGGGATTGCCCGGCATGGGAACCGGCGGGCGACGAATTCCTGTCGCCAGCTCTTTGCGAGGCGCTGCTGATGAGCGATCTGCTCGACAAGACCACGTTCGCGATATGGCTCGACGCTTTCCTGCCCGATCTGGCCTCAGGCATGCCAGCAACCTTGTTCACGCCCGCCATCGTCTCAGACCGCAGCGACGGCAAGATCGCCCATCTCGACGGGCTCAACCTCAGCCGGGCATGGTGCTGGCGTGGGATCGGCGCGGCGCTCGGCGCTGATCATCCGCTGTCGCGGATCGCGGAGGCGACCGCCGAACGCCATATCGCGGCGAGCCTGCCGCATATCGCCGAAGACTATATGGGCACGCATTGGCTGGCGAGTTTCGCGTTGCTGGCGCTGGGCGCGCCCTGACCCTTCACTGTTCCCCGGCGAAGGCCGGGGCCCAGTTGGAACGTCAGAAGTGATTGACGTTGCGTATCGTTATTTCCACCTCTCCAACTGGGCCCCGGCCTTCGCCGGGGAGCAGTAAGGGGTGGGCTTACAGCACGTACCGGCTCAAATCCGTATTCCGCGCAATGGTCTCCAGCTGCGACTCCACATAGGCGGCGTCGATCGTCAGCGTCTGGCCGGCGCGATCCTCGGCCTCGAAGCTGACCTCTTCGAGCAGCTTCTCCATCACCGTCTGCAGCCGGCGCGCGCCGATATTCTCGATCTCGCCATTCACCTGCGCGGCGATGCGCGCGACGGCGGCGATGCCGTCCTCGGTGAAGTCGATCGTCACGCCCTCGGTGCCGATCAGCGCCTTGTATTGCTGCGGCAACGACGCCTTGGTGTCGCTGAGGATCGAGACGAAATCCTCCTCAGTCAGCGCCTTCAGCTCGACGCGGATCGGCAGGCGGCCCTGCAGCTCCGGCAGCAAATCGGAAGGCTTGGCGATATGAAACGCGCCCGAGGCGATGAACAGAATATGGTCGGTCTTCACCGCGCCGTGTTTGGTCGACACGGTAGTGCCCTCGATCAGAGGTAACAGA
>NZ_JAQGLG010000142.1 GCF_028292965.1 Sphingomonas bacterium
TCACCCCGACATACTGAGCAATTTCCTCGGTTAGGATGGTTACTTCCCGCTAAGTGATTCAACTCGCACCGAATCGGAGCCAATCGTCCTTGACTTGACCAAGGCGAATCATATCATCCGAGAGTAATACCGAGTCTCTTTTCGGGACTCGCTTTCGAGTTTGCGTGGTTTCTTAATAAAAGAATGCTCGATTCACCGGGGTGAATAATCGTGTCAGATGAGAAGTCTGACGCGAGGGGTAAGTGCGTCTTAATTGTTATGAATAACGTAAGCCGATAGGTGACATGACGACCGATATTCTGCGCAACTCGCTTGAAACTATTTGCGACCTTGCGAACGGATATCTGGAAAATCTGGATCGGCGGGGGGATTCATGGATTTCGTTGACCAGTCTGGTGGACCATGCCGGGGCGCTGAACCCGGCCGCGCGCGACAAGATCGTGATGTGCGTCTACAACATCACGCGCGAAAGCTCGATCAGCACCTGGCAGACCACCATGTCGGCCAAGCCGCCTTCCGCCCCCGGCGACAGCTTCGCGGTGGTCGGCCCGCCGCTCTATCTTGATGTCCATGTGATGTTCATGGCCAACTTCATGGAGAAGAATTACAGCGACGGCCTCGCCGCGCTGTCGCGGCTGATCGGCTATTTCCAGCAGACCCCGTGGTTCAATCGCGACAATGCGCCGGCGCTCGATCCGGCTATCGACAAGCTGACGCTGGAGTTCGAGAATCTCACGCCGGTCGACGTCAACTACGTCATGGGCATGCTCGGCACGCGTTATTTCCCCAGCGCCTTCTACAAGATGCGCATGCTGTCCTACAACGCGCCCGCGATGCTAGGCCGTGCCTATGCGGTCAGCGCACCCGATCTGCGGGCGGCACCCTGATGGCGCGCGCGGCGGCCCCGGCGAAGCGCAGTGTGAGCGGGGGGTACCTGCCGCTGTTCAATGTCGCCTTCGCGCATGGTTATTATAATGATCGTGGCGGGGTGTGCCCCGATTTCACGGTCGTGCCGACCCCGGCCTGCGCCAATCTGATGGCGTCGCTCGGGCTGCTGTTCAAGGATCTGGGGACCGGCTTTGCGGTGCTGGTCGAGGCGGCCAAGGTCGATGCGCTGGTCGCCTGGCTCAAGGCCAATAGCTGGAGCCGGCTGAGCTTTCAGATCGTCTCGACCAATATGAACTTCGTCGGCATCACCAATCTGCCGATCACCACCAACACGCTCGATCAGAATCTCCACGTCTCGAACCTCGCCACCGCCATGGTGAACAAGGTGCTGACGTTCGGCGGCGGCAAGCCGACCGGTGCCGATGCTTTCTTCCCGCTGACCGGTGCGTCGCTGGCGGTGGCCGCGCCCGCCGGTTCGACCGTCAGCCTGTGCGATCTGTCGGGCGCGCCGGTGGCCAGCGCGACGGCGCAGGGCGGGGCGGGGGTGGCGTTCAACCTCACGCCGTTTCCCGCCGGCTATTACACCACCACTTTCGCCAGCGCTGCGAGCAAGCCGATCGCCGCGCCCAAGGGCGCGCCGGCGGGATACGTCTACACGCCCGGCGAGACCGGCGGCTTCGGCGTGATTGACCTGTTGCTTGCACAGCCGGCCAAGGGCATCGGCGCGCCAGGCGCTTTCCCGGTGGTGCTGCCCGCAGGGATGCTCAGCCCGGTTTCGCTGACCCTGTCCTTCGCGCCGCGCGATACCTTCTGGCGTTACTACATCGTCTCGCCCTCGACGCGCGGCGTGCTCGCGCCCGACCTCGCCATCACCGGGCCCGATGCGGATTTCACCCGCTCGTCCGAGCCTTTGCCCAATGGCGAGCAGGCGGTGGTGTTCGCCTCGGGCACCGCGCTGACCTTGCAGCGTCGCTCGACCTATCGCTTCAGCCTGAGCGGCCAGCGTCAGGCGCCGAACGGCGGACGCGACGGTATCACCGTCAACCCGCTGCCGACCGCGCCGGCGGCTCCGGTCTGGCCCTCCGGCGACCCGCTGACGGGTGCCTCTGAAATCTATGTCTATGTCTGAAGATTAGCCCCCGACCCATCAACCCCAAGAAAGCCGAGCAGAGAAGGACAACGTCATGGCGACCGCGACGAGCAAATATCTCAATCGAAGCACACCCAACGTCTACATCACCGAGATCGATGCCTTCGGCACCTCGATCGTCGGCGTGCCCACCGGCGTGCCGGTGTTCATCGGCTATACCCAGTTCGCCGGCGATCCGGTGACCGGCAAGTCGCTGTACAACCAGCCGGTCCAGATCTCGTCGATGACCGAATATGCCACCTATTTCGGCGGCCCGGCGACCCAGGCCTTCACCGTCTCGACCATGCCGCCGCCGGCGACCCCGGGCGGCAGCGGGTCGGGCACGCCCGTCGCGGTCCAGTCGCCCAGCTTCGTCGCCAACTACACATCGGCCGCCGCCAGCGGCGCGCCGTCGGGCGGTGCCAACCCGACGCCGGTGCCGACCGGCTTCATGCTCGCGCCGACCACGACGGGCACCCAGTTCAACCTCTACTGGCAGATGCGGCTGTTCTTCGCCAATGGCGGCGGCAATTGCTACATCGTCTCGGCCGGCAGCTACTGGACCAACGAATTCCCGCTGGTCGCGACCGACCCGACCGTCGCCGGCTGGACCGGCAATGCCATCGCGCTGGGCGATACGACCAATCCGGCGGGTGGCGGCCTGCAGGTCGGCCTCAACGCAGCGGGCTATGCCAAGGGCCCGACGATGACCGTCATCCCGGAGGCGTGCCAGCTCGGCGCCGGCGACTATCAGACGATCGTCGTCGCCATGCTGGCCCAGGCCCAGGCATTGCAGGACCGCGTCGCGATCCTCGATTTGCCGGGCTGCATGACGGCCAACACGATCGACGAGATGACCGCGTGCCAGAACGCGCTGTGGACGGCGATCGCGCCGCAGATCGCCAGCGCCAGTTATGGCGCGGCTTACGGCCCGGCGCTCAACACCTCGATCGTGTCGAAGAACGACATCCTCTTCACCAATTTGCAGAGCGCCGACAACAGCCTGATCAACAACATCCTGACGACCCAGGCGTACATGCTCTATTACAGCGCCAAGCTGACCAAGAACCCGCAGCTGGACTCGATCCAAGCCGCGATCGCCGCGGCGTTTCCGCTGACGGGTGCCAATGCCGGCAGCAACACGTCGAGCTATTCCGGCTCGGCGGCCAATTACCCGGCGGTGGTCGGCGGCAATACGGCGCAGTGGCAGAGCTCGCTCGACAATCTGCTGCTCAACGCGTTGCCGGTCTTCTCGCAGATCGAACAGCAGATCGCCGACACGATGAACGTCGCCCCGCCGAGCGGCGCGATCGCCGGGGTGTGGAACAAGAGCGACGTGCAGTCGGGCGTGTGGAACGCGCCGGCCAACATCGCGCTCGCGAGCGTGGTGTCGCCGCTCTACGACATGAGCGACGGCGAGCAGGGCGGCTTCAACGTGCCGACCAACGGCCAGGCGATCGACATCATCCGCGCCCAGCCCGGTCGCGGCAATGTGGTGTGGGGCGCGCGCACGCTCGACGGCAACAGCCAGGATTATCGCTACATCCAGGTTCGTCGCACGCTCATCTATGTCGAGCAGACGATCAAGCTGGCGCTGCAAAGCTACGTCTTTGCGGCAAACGACGCGATCACCTGGACCAACGTCACCTCGTCGATCTCGGCCTTCCTGACCGGCCTGTGGCAGCAGGGCGGGCTGATGGGCGCCAAGTCGAGCGATGCCTTCACGGTCAATTGCGGGCTCGGCTCGACGATGACCGCGCAGGATGTGCTCAACGGCTACATGGTCGTCGCGGTCACCCTGCAAATGATTCACCCGGCCGAGTTCATCGAGCTGACCTTCACCCAGACCATGGGCAGCTGAAGCAGCTGACCCTCACCCTTTAGTTTGACAGGAGACATCAGATGTCCGCCGAAAATACGACTTGGCCGCTTCCTAAATTCTACTTCTCGGTGACCGGCATTCCCGGCACCCCGGTGTTCCAGGAAGTCACCGGGCTCGAGGCCGAGGCCCAGATCATCGAATATCGCGCCGGCAACAGCGCGATCTTCGCCCCGATCAAGATGCCCGGGCTGAAGAAATACGGCAACGTCACGATGAAGAAGGGCATCTTCGTCACCGACCAGAATCTGTGGACCTGGTTCAGCTCGATCGCGATGAACACCATCGCGCGCTCCACCGTGGTGGTGAACCTCCAGGACGAGCTCGGCGCGCCCCGCATGATCTGGACGCTCAACAACGCCTTCCCGACCAAGCTGACCGGCACCGACCTCAAGTCGGACGGCAACGAGGTCGCGGTCGAGAGTATCGAGATCGCCTATGAGACGCTTGCGGTCTCGATCAAGTGATCTCCCGGAGGGCGCGGCGCGTTGCCGCGCCCTCAATCGTCTTGCCCGATTGCCTTGCTTTGCTCGTTTCGCGGACCCGTTGAACAATGCCCCCTCCTACGCCCGCCGCGACACCGACGCCGGCCGCAACGCCTTATTATCCGCCGCCGGCCTTTGCCTTTTGCGTGTCGATCGTGCCCGGCACCGGCGGCACGCAGCAGCCCAAGAGCGATGCCGCCTTTCAGGAAGTGTCGGGGATCGACCCGCATGTCTCGGTCGAGGAAGTGATCGAGGGCGGGCTCAACGCCTATGCCCATCAGCTGCCCGGGGTGACCAAGCATGGCAACCTCGTGCTCAAGCGCGGTTACATGACGCTGACCTCGCTGTTCGCCGACTGGGCCAACCAGACGGTCGGCTCGTCGCTGTCGACGCCGATCGTCACGCAGATCATCAACGTCATCCTGATCTCGCCCAAGGGGCAGGCGCTGATCACCTGGACGCTCGACAATGCCTGGCCGGTCAAATGGGAGGCCAGCGGCTTCAACGCGAAGAGCAACGAAGTGCTGATCGAGACGATGGAGATCTCCTATGGCAGCGTCACGCGCAAGGTAACGCCGCCGACGCCGCCGTCGACTTCGGCGGTCACCATATGACCGGCGCGGGGCAGATGTCGGCGCGCCACGACAATGAGGTTTCGCGGCGACGTGCCGGCGGCTTGTGCCGCCCGGCGCGCGTCTGATCGCGGTGCGGGGGGCGAAACCGGATGCCTTTGGAAATCAGCGAGATCGGCATTCATATCGCCGTCGGCGGCGCGGGCCCTTCCGGGGCGCCGCCGGAACATGGCGCCGGCCCCGGTCCGGCTGGTGAGCCCGAAGGCGGCGCGGCGCTGACCCAGGCGCATATCGACCAGATCGTCAGCAGCTGCGTCAGCCAAGTGATGCGCAACCTACGCCAGCGCGAGGAGCGCTGACATGCCCATACCCTCACCGACCAAGATGACGATCACCGCTTATTCGGATTCGGGTTTCACGACCAAGGTGTCGGGCGCGAACAACCCGTTCACGGTGTGGATCAACCCGGCGAGCTACAGCCGCAAGACCTCGATCCGCTATAACGACCGCCAGGCGCAGGGCAGCCCCGGCCCGTCACCCGAATTCAACCGCATCGCCGACGAGGATGTCTCGTTCGAGCTGATCTTCGACGCGACCGGCGTCATCCCGCCGCCGGGCAACCAGAAAAGCTATACCAACGGCGTCGCCGACGGGATCAGCCAGTTCACCACGCTGACCGCGACGCTCAACGGCGCGATCCACAGCCCCAATTACCTGATCCTCGCCTGGGCGCAGCTGCAGTTCCAGTGCGTGCTGACCAGCATGAGCACCAATTACACGCTGTTCATGCCCGACGGCACGCCGCTGCGCGCCAAGGTCGCGGTGACCTTCAAATCCTATGCCAGCGAGGCGCAACTGGCCAAGGGCGCCTATAAAAGATCGCCCGACGTGACGCATCTCGTCACGGTTCAGGCGGGCGATACGCTGCCTTTGCTGTGTCACCGCATCTATGGCGACAGCCGCTTCTACGCCAAGGTCGCCGCGTTCAATGGCCTGTCCAATTTCCGGGGGCTTCCGCCGGGAACGCAATTGCTGTTCCCGCCGCTGAGCGGATCGAGCCCCACATGACCGCGCCTTCCCCCACCCAGCTCGCCAATGTCCCGCCGACCTGGGACATCAAGACGAACGGCTCGGCGCTCGACAGCAGCATCCAGGTGCTGTCGATCGATGTGTGGACCGGGGTCAACCGCCTGCCGCGCGCCCGGCTGGTGATCACCGATGGCAGCGCCGCCGACGAGACCTTCCCGATCAGCGAGACCGCCGCGCTGATCCCCGGCGCCACGCTGACCATCGCGCTCGGTTACGGCTCGACCCAGACGCAGATCTTCTCGGGCGTGATCCAGCGCCACGGGCTCGAGGCCAACGTCAACAGCCCCTCGCTGCTGGTGGTCGAGGCGACCGACAAGGCGATGGCGATGACGCTGGCGCGCAACAATGCGGTGTTCCAGAAAACCACCGACAGCGCGCTGTGCACCAAGCTGATCGGCAATGTCTCGGGCCTGACGCCCAAGGTCAGCTCGACCAGCGTGGAGCACGAGGCGATCGTGCAATATTATGCCACCGACTGGGACCTGATGGTGATGCGCGCCGAGGCCAGCGGCATGGTGGTGATGGTCGCCGACGCCACCGTTACCGTCGCGGCGCCCCAGACCAGCACCAGCCCGGTGCTGACGCTGACCTGGGGGCAATCGATCCTCGACTTCAAAGGCGAGATCGACGCCGCGACCCAGCTGAAAGCCGGTGCCATAAAGAGCTTCGCCTGGGACCCGGGGACGCAGAAGCTGCTCCAGTCATCGGCGCCGAGTTCCAGCGTCAGCACGCCGGGCAATCTTTCGTCGAGCACGCTGGCCGGGGTGTTCGATGTGGCCAGCTATTATCAGCAGAGCTCAGGTGCGCTGATCGACAGCGAGCTGGCCGACTGGTCCTCGGCCGAACTGCTCAAGAGCGAGCTCGCCAAGCTGCGCGGCGAGGTGCGCTTCTCGGGCAGCGCGCTGGCGGTGACCGGCTGCATGGTGACCCTGGCCGGGCTCGGCGCGCGTTTCAACGGCGATGCCTGGGTGTCGGGCGTGCATCACCAACTGGCCGAAGGATGGTGGCGCACCACCTGCGAACTCGGCCTTGCGCCCGGCTGGTTCGCGGCAAGCGCGGCGCAGATCACCGCGCCCGGCGCCTCGGGCCAGCTGCCGCCGGCCAACAATATCATGGTCGGCACGGTCAAGCAGATCCATGCGGACCCGGACGGCGAGTTCCGCGTGCTGGTCACGCTGCCGCTGCTCCAGGCGACCGACGGGGTATGGGCGCGGTTCGGTTCCTATTATGCCTCGAACAAGGTCGGCTCGGACTTCTATCCCGAGATCGGCGACGAGGTGATCGTCGCGTTCCTGAGCGGCGACCCGCGCTATCCGGTGATCCTCGGCAGCCTGTACAGCAAGGCCAATCCGCCGCCCTACACGCCCGACGACAAGAACAGCATCAAGAGCCTGTGGACCAAGTCGGGCATGCATATCGATTTCGTCGAGACCGATCCGTCGATCCTGATCACCACGCCGAAAAAGCAGAGCATCAAGATCGACGACAAGAACAAGAACATCGTCGTCACCGACGTGACCGGCAACACCATCACGATGAGCGAGAGCGGGATCAAGATCGACAGCCCCAAGGACATCACGATCAGCGCGACCGGATCGATCAGTATGTCGGCCGGTACCAGCTTCGACATCAAGGCCGGGACGTCGCTGTCGACCAAGGCCAGCACCTCGACCCAGGTCAATTGCGACGGCCCGATCCAGATCAAGGGCATTACCGTGGCGCTCAACCCATGAGCCAGCCGCCGCGCGCGCTCCGCCTGCCGCCGCCGGGCGACGATTATCCGCCCGTCCAGCCGGCGTTTCTCGGGCGCGGCTGGAGCTTTCCGCCGACCTTCGACCCGGTCCATCGCACCGTGGTGATGGTCGCCGGCGACGTCGATATCCGCGAGAGCCTCAACATCCTGCTGTCGACGAGTCTCGGCGAGCGGGTGATGCTGGCGACGTACGGTGTCGACCTGATCTCCAAGGTGTTCACCACCCTGACCACCACCACCGCCAACGAGATCGCGACGATGGTGACGCGCGCGATCATCGAATGGGAACCGCGCGTCTCGGTCGACAATGTCCGCGTCAGCGAGAGCATTCTCGATGGCTGGGTGGCGATCTCGATCGACTACACCGTGCGCCAGACCAACACGCGCAGCAACATCGTCTTTCCTTATTACCAGGTCGAGGCGACATTGCCTCCCGCACCGGGGTGACGAGCGGGCAAACCCTGCTCGACCAGGCCAGCTCGCGCATCCTCAACGATGCGACGAGCCAGGCCGATCGCGCCGCCGGTGCGCCGGCGCCCGAGCGGCTGCTGGTCGATGGCCGCTCGCTGGCGCAGATCGTCGCCTTTGCAGCGCGCTATGGCGCGCTCGTCAATTTCTACGACCTGCACGACAGCGTATCGGGCGACTGGGCGCCGTTCTTCGCCAGCGACAGGTCGGTGATCCTCGCCACCCATGCCGCGCTCGACCTGTCGGGCATCGAGCGCGACCTCAAGCGCCAGCTCGCCAAGGCGCGGCGCAACCCGGCGCTGCTCGGCCGCGTCATCACCGTGCTGGCGCGGCTGATCGCGATCCACGACCGCGACCCCGGCGACCCGGGCAATGCGGAGGATTATCTGCGCCACCCCGGCGTCCTGGCGCGCAACGACGCGATGACCGACCCGTTGCGACGCCTGCACGGCCATCTCGGCAACGAGACGCTGGAGCGCGCGCTGGCGCGCCGCGGACCAGCCGGGGACGTGCGCTGGAACGATCATCTGTTCGAGATTCTCGACGATATTTCGATCACGCTGATCGGCGCGTTGCGCCACGGATACGACCAGGCGCTGATCATGTTGCAGGCCTCGCTCCATGAGGAAGGCCATGCGCCGCAGGCGGCGTTGTGGAACACCTTCGCCAAATTGTTCAGCGATGCCCGGGCCGAGATAAACGGTTTCCCGCGCCGGCTGGTCGATTATTATTATGGCGAGGTGCTGCAGCAAAATGCCGTCGACGCGGTGCCCGACGAACTTTATCTGACCTTCACCTCGGCCCAGGCGGCCGACCAGGCATCGGTGCCGCGCGCCGCCTGTTTCTCGGCCGGCACTGACGGGGCCGGTCTCGCCATCCAATATACCGCGCGGAATACGCTGGAGGTGACGCCGGCAAAGGTCGTCAACCTCAGCGTGCACCGCGTCCTGAACCGGCAATTGGTCACCGACGCGGCGGGCCATGTGGTCAAGGCGCCACCGACCGTGCTGACCGGCGAGGTCGCGCTCGATCCGGCCGCACCCGACGCGATCGAGCCCTTTGCCATGTTCGGCAACGGGCGGGACCAGAATGGCTCGATCCCGCTGCAAAAAGCCAGCCTCGGCTTCACCATCTCCTCGCCGGTGCTGATGCTGACCGGAGGCAATCGCCAGATCGACATCGGCCTGGTGATCACCGCGCAGCCCCAGGCGAACGGGGCACCAACGACGGGGGCATCGACGCCGCCGGGCGCGCCGGGCTTCGCCGGCGAGGATACCGCGCTGCTCAACAGGGCGACGCTGGCCGCGCAACTGATCCAGCAGACCTTCGTGCTGCATTACACGACCGCCGGCGGCTGGATAAAGGTCGAAGGGATGACGGTGGACGCGCAACTCGCGCGTCGACCGGGTGACGACAATCGCATGATCATCCGCTTCATCCTGCCCACCGACGCGCCGCCGCTGGTCGATATCGGCACGAAGCCGGCGGCGGACCCGCCGCCCGGCCTGCTGCCCGCGGACAGCTTCTCCAAGCCGCCCGCCAGCCCGACGGTGATCGGCAGTATCGACCCGGCGGCCGCCGGCCGCAACGATACGATGGCGCGGGCAAGCGTCGCGCTGCAAAGCCTGGGTATCGGCGCGGTGACGATCGAGGTCGCGGTGGACGGGCTCACGGGTGCGAAGTTCGTCACGCCGACCGGGTCGTTCGACGGCAGCCAGAATTTCGCCGTCTTCGGCACGCCGCCGGTGCTCGGCGCGGGCCTCGACATCATCGCGCCCGAGCTGTTCGTGAAGCCGCTCGACACCCTGTCGGTGACGATAAAATGGGCCGGGCTGCCGATCACCTCTACCGGCTTCAAAGGTTATTATCAGGATTATATCCTCAACGCCGACGGCGATGTCGCCGCGGCGGCGCAGTTCGACAATGGCAGTTTTCGCGCCAGCTTCAGCGTGGTCAATCCCGGCCCGTGGAAGGTCGACCCGACAGCCGGGTCGCAGCCGCTGTTCGCCACCCAACCGTTCGTCCTGCCGGAATCGGCCATGCTGGCGTCGCCGCCGCCACGGCCCGCGCCCACCCCGCCGCCCGCCGCAACGCCGCGCCCGCTGCCGCCCGAGCCCGACCCGGCCGCGCCGCTGAAGCCCGAGGTGCTGCTCGAGGTGCCGGTCGTGGCGGTGAAGGACGTGCCGCCTTATTATAACCCGGCGACCAGCGCGTTGCGGCTCGAACTCAGCGACCCGCCTTATGCGTTCGGCAACATCCTCTACACCAGCAACCTGATGGCGGCGTCCACCGCCCTGGGCCAGGCCAATGTCGCGGGGCTGCCCAATGGCGGTGCCAATGGCAAGCAGGCGGTCGGCGAGCTGAGCCGCCTGTCGCGCATCAACAGCGATGCGCCCGAAAAGACCTATCTCGCGACGATCGGCCCGGCGGTCGACGCGGCCCTGTCGGCGATGACCGGCGAGGCGCTGGTGTCGGTCAACCAGGCGATCGCGACCAGCGGGCAGAGTGCCGCAACGCAGGAGAAATGGCGCGCCGACCTCAATAGCGCGATGGCCGACGTCACCCAGCAGGGCGGGTCGCTGTGGCAGCGCATCACCCTGCGGGGCGCGGCGCCGGGGCGGCCGGCCGCGGTGCTGGCCAATCTCGTCGTGTGGCTCGACGCGCATGAGGCAGAATTCGGGGCCGGCGCGACGGTACCGCTCCGACAGGCGCGCAACACGCTCGACGCGGCGGTGCAGCTCGCGCTCGCCGCGATGTTGCCGCCGGCGATCCCCAACGCGCCGTGGCAGCCGAGCGCGGCCGGCTTGGGGATCAACTATACCGCCAGTGCGCGCCACCTGACCCGGCCGCCCGCGACGACGCCGACCGACGACCTGGTCAGGCCCAATGCGCTGGTCATGCCGGCCGTGCCGCTGCGCCCCGCCACCACACAATTGCCGGTCGCGCCCGTCACCGGGCTGGTGTTTCAGCATATCGAGCCGTTCAACAGGACGAGCGCGCCGGTCGCGGCCGGGCTGACGACGTTGCTGCCCAATGTCGACGACAATGATGCGCTGTATATCCAGCTGTCCTGCCCGGTGCCGCAGATCTCGTTGCTGTTCATGCTCACCGCCGGCCCCGATGGCTGGTGGAGCAACCCGCCAAGGACCGACTGGTCGCAACATACCGAGGATGGCTGGCAGCCGGTGGCGATGGTCGCGGACGGCACCAACAACCTGTCCAACAGCGGCATCATCACCTTGCAGTTGCGCTCCGCGCCGGCCGGAAAGCCGGTGCGGCTGCGCGTCCGCGCGCTGGATCGGACGACCAATGCGCCGCTGGTCACCGCGGTCATCGCCAATGCGCTCAGCGCCTCATGGGTCGGGCCGGGCGGTGCGTCGGGCCTGGGCGTGCCGTTGCCGGCCAAGACGATCAGCAAGGCGGTCACCCAGCTGACCAATATCGGTTCGATCTATCAGCCGATGCAGTCGTTCGGCGGCCGTCCGCCGGCCAGCGGCCCGGCGTTTCAGATGTGGATGGCGGAGCGGCTGCGCCACAAGGGCTATGGCATCACCGACTGGGATTATGCCCGGATCGTGCTGGAGAACGAGCCGTCGCTGTGGCAGGTCAAGGTCGCCCCGGCGGTCGATGGCTTTACCGGCGCGACCGATGCCGCGGGCAAGGTGTGGGTGGTGGCGGTGCCGGGCGCGAAGACGCCCAATGTCGTCGACACCACCGCGCCGCTGGCCGACCTGACGACGCTGTCCGATGTCGGCCGGGTGATCGAGCAGTGCGTCGGCCCGTTCGTCGAGGTGCGCGTCACCAACCCGCCCTATCTGCGGCTGAAGGTCGAGATCGTCTGCGATTTCACCGCCGACGACACGGTCGACTATTGGTGCATCAAGCTGAAGAAGGAACTGACGCTGTGGCTGTCGCCCTGGCCGGATGCGACGATCGGCCCGCGCCCGGCCGATTATTATACCCGCCGCGCCATCGCCGAGTTCGTCCGCAACCGTGACTATGTGCTGGGCATCGTCGAGCTCAAGGTCGGGCCTGACACCGACGAGGTCGGGCTCGGCTGGTATTATCTCACCTCGGTCAAGGCGGACGAGCATATCGTGTCGGCCGCGCCGATGGTGCAGCGGCCTTCGAGCTATCAGCCTTATGCGCCGCCCGTCACGTCGGCACCGTCGTCATGAGCGGCGATCCCGGCACGCCACAGGGCACGATCGACCGCGCGCCGTCGCCGGTGCCGGGCGCCGACTATGCCGCGTTGCGCGAGGAAGCGGTCGCGCTGGCCTATGGCATGAGCGGCGATGTGTGGACCGACTTCAACTATTCGGACCCCGGCGTCACCATCCTTGAGCAATTCTGCTACGCGCTGACCGAGCTGCCCTATCGCGCCGACCTGCCGGTCGCCGACCTGCTGGCCGCGCCGTTCGCCGATCGCCTCGCGCTGCGCCGCCACGGCATGATGCCGGCCTGGTCGATCCTGCCGTGCAACCCGGTGACCGCCGACGATTTGCGCCGCGTCGTGCTGGATCGCGTGCCCGGGGTCGCCAATATATGGTTCTCGCCGATCAAACAGCCGGCGAGCGGGGCGGTGCGCGGGCTGTACGACGTCACCATCCTGGCGCTTGCCGACGAGGATGCCGGGGGCGGGTGCCGCGCCGAGGACGCGCTGATCGAGCAGGTGCGCGAATGCTATCGCGGCCACCGTGCGCTGTGCGAGGATATCGGCACGATCCGCGTGCTGCGCATGGTCGATACGCGCGTCGAGGCGGATATCCAGATCGCCGATGGGGCGGATCCTTCGGAGACGCTGGCGCGGGCGCTGTTCACGCTCGGCCTGTTCCTGGCACCCGAGCCGGCGCGGCGCTCGCTCAGCGACCAGCGCGCGGCGCTGGCGGCGACCGCGGCGATGTTCACCGGGCCGATGATGACGCGCGGCTTCATCGCCGACGATCAGCTGGCCGATCTGTGCGACGAGGTTGCGGTCAGCGACCTGCTCCAGGCATTGTCCGCCTCGCCCGGCGTGCTCGCCATCGACAGCGCGGCGGTCACGGTGCTGGGCGAGCCCCATGTCCATGGCCCCAAGGCCATGCTGCGCCGCCCGAAGCATGGCATCTGGTGGCTGCAGGGCACGACGCTCGACCATCAGTTCACCATCCGCCTCTATCGCAACAATGTGATGGTGCAGCCCAATGCGGCGCGGGTACGGCGGCTGCTCGGGCAATATTGGAAGGAGCAGCGGCGTAGCTTCGCGCTGCGCGAGGAATATGAGCAACACTATGGCGCGCCGCGGGTCACGCACCGCGACCTGGCCAGCTACAGCTCGATCCAGAACCAGTTCCCGCGCGTCTATGGCATCAGCCATGTCGGTCTGCCGCCGGGGGCAAGCCCGTTGCGCCAGGCGCAGGCGAAGCAGCTCAAGGGCTATCTCATGCCCTTCGACCAGGTGCTGGCGGATTATTTCAGCCAGATCGCCTTTCTGCGCACGCTGTTCTCGGTCGATGCGGGGGGCGGTGCGACCTATGCCACCCAGTCGATCGAAACGATCGTGCCCGACGCGATCAAGCAGGCATTGCTCAAGCCCGGCTATGACAAGGGCCTGACGGTGATCAGCGCCGAGAACGACCCTGTCGATGCGCGGCGCAATGCCGTGCTCGACCTGCTGCTCTCGCTTTACGCCGAGCATATCACCAGCGGGCAGGGCGCACCCGGCGACAGCGCGGAAGCCGAAGCGGCGCTGATCCGCACCAAGCAGGCGATGCTGCGCCGCGTCGCGTCACTGACCCGGCACCGCGGGCGCGGCACCGATTTCCGCCGCCAGCGCTCGGGCCGGGGCACGGCGGGCGTCGAGGCGCTGAGCCGGTTGCAGCTCGGCCTGATCGACGGCCCCGGCCCGGACAGCAATCGCAGCCCGCGCCAGAGCGGGCGGACATGGAGCCCCGACAACGACCCCACCGCGCCCCCGTTCGGCCGGCCCCTGCCCGACGAGATGTCCGGCTCGATCGGCGAGCTGTTCAAACCGGTGGCGACGTTCGGCGCGGGAGGCGGCAGCGGGCCACCCGGGCCGTCGCCGACGATTGGGCGTTATGTGCCCGACGCGCTGGCCTCGGTGCTGGCCGATCCCTCGGGGCAGCATATCGGCACGCTGAGCGGGCCGGTGTCGATCTATATCGTGTGCGTCGACCGCGACGGGCAATGGTGGTGGCTCGGCGAGCATGACGACGAGGAACAGGCGATCGCCGCGATCCGCCAGTTGCTGCGCGAGAACCGCCGCCAGCGCAGCGGGGATCAGCCGCGCCTGCATGTCGTCGAATGGGTGATGTTGCGCGATGCCCTGCCGTCCGACGCGACGCGCGAGGAGGCGGCGCAGTATGATTTCCGCGTCACGGCGGCGATCTCGGCGACGTGCGCGCAGTGGCGCGATCTCGACTGGCGGCGCGAGGCGGAGCGCGTCGTGCGCGGCAACACCCCGGCGCATATCATCCTCGACTGCCTGTTCCTCGAAGCCCCCGAGATGGCGCGGTTCGAGGATCTCTATCATGACTGGGGCGACGCGCAGTGCGGCTGCCACGGCCTGCGCCAGGCCCAGTCGAGCCGCGCGCTGGTCGATTTCCTGACCCATGTCCGGCCCAGCCCCCGGCCGACGCCCGTGCCGACACCGGTACCGACGCCGGCGCCGACCTGCCCGAGCCCGACCGCGCCGCCGTACCCGACGCCGCCCCCTACGCCGACACCGACCCCGGCGCCGACACCACCGCCGACGCCCGGGCCGACCCCGCCGGTGCCGACGCCCACGCCGACGCCGTGCGAACCAGATTACCCGGATGATCCGGACGACCCAAGCTTCTGGGAGCGGATCGGCGCGCTGTGGACCAACTGGATCTGGCCGGCGCTGACCTGGGGTTTCCGGCTGTTCCTGTGGTGGCGCGAGCACCAGCCGCCCGAGCCCACGCCGCTGCCGACGCCCGTGCCGACACCGCTGCCAACCCCCGTGCCCACGCCGGAGCCGACGCCATGGCCATTGCCGTCTCCGACGCCGCCTCCACCGACGCCCGGACCCACGCCCCTGCCGACACCATCGCCGACGCCATCACCGACGCCCGTGCCGACCTCGTCGAGCACCAACCTCGTCGGCAAGGTCGAGAAGTCGCCCTCGGGCAGTAGGGGTTTCGACTGCAACACGCCGCTCACAACGAGCACGGCCAAGGCGTTCCGCGACGCGGGCTTCGCCTTTGCGGTACGTTACGTGCCGCGCACCTCGGTCACCGATCCGCAGAACGCACAGGGCAATATCACCCGCGGCGAGGCGGAGATCATCCTCAACGCGGGGCTGGCGCTGATGATCGTCCAGCATGTGCCCGCTTCGCCCTGGGATCCGACCGGGCAGCTCGGCATGAACTATGGCAATTATGCCGTGCTCAACTGCACCGCGATCGGGCTGCCTTATGGCGTCAACGTGTTCCTCGACCTGGAGGGTGTGCGCGCCGGGACCAATGCCGAGAATGTGCTCGATTATGCCGGCACCTGGGCCCAGGCGGTGGCCGATGGCGGTTATGTGCCGGGCATCTATATCGGGGCAAGCTGCGGGCTCAGCGCCAGCCAGATCGTCACCCTGCCGTTCAAGCAATTCTGGCGCTCGGGCAGCAGTTCGACGCCGAAGATCGGCGCGCCCGGCTATTCGATGCAGCAGACGATCAGCTCGAGCCTGGTGCTGAGCGGGGTCGCCTATGACAGCGATGTGATCACCACCGACCAGAGCGGCGGCACCCCCTATTGGCTGCGAAAGGCATAGCCACGTGACCATCTTCATCTCGATCGCCGCCTATCGCGACCCCGAACTGGTGCCGACGATCGAACATGCGCTGGCGCGCGCGCGCTGGCCCGGCGATCTGCGCTTCGCCGTGTGTTGGCAGCACGGTGAGGGCGAGGCGCCGCCGCCCGCGCTGGACGGCGGGCGGATGCGCGTGATCGACGTGCCGTGGCGCGAGAGCAAGGGGGCGTGCTGGGCGCGCTCCGAGCTGATGAAGCTGCATGACGGCGAGGACTGGTTCCTCCAGCTCGATTCGCATCACCGCTTTGCGCAAGACTGGGACGCGGTGCTGCTCGACCAAGCCGAGCGGAGCGGCTCGTCGCGGCCGGTGCTGACTGCCTATCTGCCGCCTTATGATCCTGCGGGCCCGCTCTCGCACGACCCGGCGCCGACACGGATGCGCTTCGATCGCTTCACGCCGCAGGGCATCCCGACCTTCCAGTTCCGCGACATCGCACCGGCCGAACTGCACGGCGCGCCGATCCGCGCGCGCTTCGTCTCGGGGCATATGCTGTTCGCGCCGGGCAGCTTCGTCAGCGAGGTGCCGTACGATCCCGAACTCTATTTCATCGGCGAGGAGATCAGCCTGGCGGTGCGCGCCTTCACCCACGGCTATGACCTGTTCCACCCGGGCGCGCATGTCGCGTGGCACGAATATACCCGCAACGGCCGCACCAAGCATTGGGACGATCATGTCCCCGGCGGCGCGGTCGAACGGCCATGGCACGAACGCGACGCGGTGAGCCTCGCCAAGGTGCAGCATTTCCTGATGGCGCGACCGACGGGCTTGTTCGGCTGCGGCGACCAGCGCACGGTCGCCGAATATGAAGCCTATGCCGGCGTCGATTTCGCCATGCGCACCGCGACCCCGGCGGCGCGCGAGGGGAATACGCCGGCGGCAATTCGCGCGGGCGTGCCGGGCGGCGCGATCGACCGGCACTGGACCGTGCGACTGGCGCTCGACCAGCAAATCGTGCCGGCCGCGGCGCGCGACGATCCGCAATTCTGGTATGTCGGTTTCCACGATGCCGAAGGCGTCGAGATCGCCCGCAACGACGCCACCCGCGCCGAGATGCGCGCCGTGCTGGGCGCGGGCGAGGGGCCGATCATCCTCGAACGCCGCTTCACCTCGTCGCGCCCGCCGGCGCGCTGGACGGTGTGGCCTACCGATTGCCAGGGCCGCTGGCTCGACAAGCTCGATGGCGCGATCGATCCGGGCGCGATGGCCGACGGCGTGATCGAGGCTGCGCTGTGAGCGGGCCGGGGGTTTCCGTCGTGATCCCGTTTGGCGGCGCGGCGCGGCTGCCGCAACTGGTCGGCACGCTCACCGGGCTGCGCGATGCGGCGCAGGTGGATCAGGTGATCGTTGCCGAATATGGTGTGACGCCGCTGGCCGTGGGGGCTGCGGCAGCGGCAGGCGCGGATCATATCTTCCTCCCCGGCCCACCGCCGTTCGACAAGGTGCGCGCGGTCAATGCCGGCTCCGCGCTGGCGATCCGGGACGATATCCTGTGGTGCGATGGTGACCTGCTGTTGTGCCACGATTTCGTCCCGCGTGCGCTGGACGAGCGCCGTGCCGGCGGGTTCGATTTCTTCTTCCCCTATTCCACCATCGCCTATCTCGATGAGGCGGACACCATCGCGGTGCTGGCCGGCGAACGGGTGCCGGGCGATTGCCGCAGCGATCGTAACCTGGCGCCCCTGTCTGGCGGCAATCCTGGCGCCATGGGCCTCGTGCAGCGCGATTTTCTCGCCCGCCACGGCGGCATGATCGAGGGCTTTCGCGGCTGGGGGATGGAAGACAATGCGTGGGTGCACAAGGCGCATTTGCTCGGGCGGCTCGGCGTCAGCACGCGGGCCGATCAGCAACTCTGGCACTTGTTCCATCACGACAGCGGGTCGCACAGCGATGCCGGGGGGCAGCGTGCGATTGAGAGCAATCCGCACTATGGCGACAATATTGCGCTCGCCGCCAGGATCTATGCCGCCGGGACCGCCGCCCAATTGCATCGCGATTTCCCGCCACCGCCGCACGACACACCGCCCTGGTCGCCGGGTATCGCGATCCGCTTCGTCGTGGCTGGTGCGGCACAGTCGGGCGCCGCCGCGCGGGCGCGGGGCTGGGCGGCGCGGCTGGCCGAGCATTACGGCGCCTCGCCGACGCTGAGCTTTGTCGACGGTCGGGGTGATGGTGGCGGCGAGGCATATTCTGCGGCAATGCTTGGCGACCGAAATTTGCTGGTCGCCGGTTTTGCCGACACGCCTGCGCTATGCGGTGCGTTGATCGCCGCAGCCGGCCCGCGTCCCGTGGTGATCGTACCACCACCCGGCGGCCCGGTGTTGACCGCGCCGACGGGCAGCAATGTTATCATCCTCGCGTCCAGCGCAGCCCAGGCGGGACAGTGGGGAGCCTGTGGTTTCCGGGTCTGGCACCTCCCCTGGCAGGCAGGGGAGCGCAGCGAACGCATCCCGACGATCGCCCAGCCGCTTAGCCAGCTGGCGGCACCCCGCAGCTGGCAGATCCGCATCGTGCTCGATCGCGCGCTGCTGCCGCCGCCGGCGCTGGAATGGTCACGCCTGTGGTATGTCGGAATGCACGATCATGCCGGCACGGAGCTGTTCCGAGCCGATGCCGATCGGCTGGAGATCGCGCGGGCGGCGGCGACCGACGACGGGCCGATCGTCATCGACCGCTGGCTGGAGGCACCAAGCCCGCCGGCCAGCTGGACAGTCTGGCCGACCGATCGACACGGCCATTGGCTGGATCGCATCGTCGGGCCGGTCGATGCCGCTTGCCTGTCTTCAGCATGAGGAGATTATGATGACCATCTTCGTGTCGATCGCGGCCTATCGCGACCATGATCTCGGCGCGACGTTGCGCGACTGTATCGCCAAGGCGCGCTGGCCCGATGCGCTGCGCTTCGGCGTCTGCTGGCAATATGCCGCCGATGAAACGCCACCGCCCGATCTCGGTCGCAAGCGGATGCGGCTGATCTCGCTGCCCTGGTACGAAAGCCGCGGGGCCTGCTGGGCGCGCGCCGAACTGATGAAGCTTTACGATGGCGAGGACTGGTTCCTGCAGCTCGATTCGCATCATCGCTTCGCGCAAGGGTGGGATGCGTTGCTGCTCGATCAGGCCGAGCGTAGCGGGTCGGCATTGCCCCTGCTGACGACCTATGGCGCACCCTTCACCCCGGGTGAGCCGCTCGCCCCGGGGGAACCCACCGCCATCAAGCTGTACTGCTTTCGCGGCGATGGGACGCCAAGCACCGGCGTGTGGATACGCCCGGACTTCGCCGATCGCGCGGCGCCGGTTCCCGCGCGATATCTTTCGGCGCATTTGCTGTTCGCGCCGGGCCGCTTCGTCGCCGATGTACCTTATGATCCCGAACTCTATTTCTACGGCGAAGAAATCACGCTGGCGATCCGTGCCTTCACCCACGGCTATGATCTGCTCCACCCGTCCCGCCACGTCCTCTGGCATCAAGACCCGCGACGCCTAACCCCGTTGCATTGGGACGACCACGTCGCCGGGCAGGGCGTCGCCGTCACCGCCGCCGAGCGCGATGCCGCTAGCCTCGCCAAGGTCGCGCGCTTTCTCCACCATCGGCCGATCGGTCCGTTCGCCTGCGGCACGGCGCGCAGCTTCGCCGATTACGAGGCCTATTCCGGCCTGGATTTCGTTCGCCATAGCGCAAGCCCGGCGGCCAAACGTGGTGACGATCCCGTCAAACCGGTGCCCTTGCATGCCTGGCGGTTGCGGATCGGGATCGACCGACAGGCGCTGCCCGCCGCCGCATTCGATCAGCCACGCTTCTGGTATGTCGGTGTGCATGACGATGACGATGTCGAGATCGCCCGCCATGATGCCGACCGGCTCGAACTCAGCGCGGCACTGGCGCTCGGCAGTGAGCGGATCGTGATCGAACGCCAGGTCCGTTCGAACCGGCCGCCGACGCGCTGGACGGTGTGGCCGGTCGACCGGCGCGGCTGCTGGACCGAACGTCTTTCCGGCACCGTCGTGGCGGAACAGGTGGCGTGAGCGCCGCAATGGTCGAGCGCGGGCCGTGACGCCCGAGCCGCATCGTATCGGCCGCATCGACCTGCGCGCGGCGGTCGGCGATGCCGATACCGCGCTCGCGCTGCGCCCGCGGCTGGAGACGCTGGCGTGGCGGCTGATGCCGCCGGTGCTCGAGCGGGTGTGCGAGGCGCTCGGGCCGAGGGACGCGCAGCTGAAGCTCGCGCGGATCGATCTCCAGCTTGGCGATGTGCGGCCCGATCATCTCGAACAGGATGCGCTTGCCGCGCTGGAACGCGCCTTTGGCGAGGCGCTGGGCGAGGCGCTGCACCGCGCGCGTGTCACGCCATCGGACGAGGCGCGGCTGGTCGATCCTGCCACGTCGCGGCTGCAGCGTTTCACGACCTGGCTGCTCAGCGGGACCACACCCTGGGCGCCGGCCGGCGAGCGTCTCGATCCCGTGGCGATGTTCGCCAGCCTGCTCGCCGAGCAGCCCGATGCGCTGGTCGTGCTGTTGCGCCGTCATGCGCGCAGCGGCCATGTGCTCGAACGGCTGGTGGTCCAGATCGGCATTGCGGGCTTGCACGGCCTGCTGGCCACGCTCGCGCCGGCCGATGCGGCGGCGATCCTCGCGCTGATCGCCGATATCGTGCTCGCGCACCGCGCGCGGCCGGTTCCGCCGCTCGACCGGCTGGCGGAACCGGCGCTCGAACGGCTGTTATGGATCGCGACGCTCGAATTGCTGCTGCGTGACGCCGGCACGCGATTCAACCGCCGGCGTTTCCTCGCGCATCTGCTGTCGCGCGAGGCGATGCGGCTCGGTATCGACTATACCGCGCTGCTGAGCCTGCTCGGCGAGACCGCCGCGCTGACGCGTGACCGGGTCGGCTTCCGTGCCGAGCTGCCGCAGTTGCTGGCCGAGCTGCTCGCAGAGGGCGGCGACGCGCCCGCCACGCCGGAGGAGCCCGCGCCGACGCCGGGCACTACCGATATCGCCGCCGCGCTGGCCGCGGCACGCGATGGCGATTTCACCGCCTTGCTCGCTTTGGTCCGCCAGCGCGCTGATGATCGGCCCGGCCTCCAGGCGCTGGTCCGCCGGCTCGACGACGCCCTGTTCGCCGGGCTGGTGCGCCGCCTCGAACCAGCCGCCGCCGATGCGATCCTCGCCTTGCTCGACGAGATCGAGCAGAGCGAGCGCGTCGCGCCGCAGCCGTTGTTCGCGGCCGATGTGCAGCCGGTGCTGCGCTGGCTGACCCTGACCTATCTGCTGCATGATCCCGGCACGCAGTTCAACCGCCGCCGTTTCGTCGCGCATTTGCTGGAGCATGAAGCGCGCCGCGCCGGCATCGGCTATGCCGAACTGGTGCGCTTGCTCGCCGAGGCATCGGCGCGCGCCACCGCACATACCGGGCTGCGCGCCTCGCTGCCGGCGGTGCTTGACGAACTGCTCGACGAGATCGCCCCCGCCGACGGCCTCCCGCCCGCTACCGCGAAACAAGCGCAGGCGCTCGCTGCCGCGCGGGCCGGCGATGTCGCGGCGCTGCTCGTGCTGCTCCGTGCCGATGCGCGATCAGCTCTGTGGCAACAGATCGACGACGCGCTGTTCGCGCGCCTCATCGCGGCGCTCAAGCCAGCGAGCGCGAAGGCCATCGCCGCCGATCTCGCGACGCTCGCCGCACTGCATGCCGCGACGCCGTTGCTCGCCCGCACCGCGCCGGAATTCGCCGGGCTGCTGCGTCGCCTCGCGCTGACCGATCTGCTGGCGGCAACCGGTCGCTTCCAGCGCCGCGACTGGCTCTCGCGGCTGCTGCGCGCGCTCGCCGCCGCCGCCGGAACCAGCGAGTCGGCGATGCGCG
>NZ_JAQGLG010000165.1 GCF_028292965.1 Sphingomonas bacterium
CACGCGCTGAAGAAGCGCGCGGTCCCCCTCCCCGTGCCGGGGAGGAGCCAAGCGCACGCCGCCTCTCGCCGCCGCATCCGCCATAAAGCTGGCCAACACCCCCGAACCACGCCACACCGGCGCCACACCACAGCTCCCCCGGAAAACCCAGCATGTGCTTTTCGGCCACGTCCAGCTTCATCGCCGCCGGCGTGCTCGGCACGATCGGCGTGGCGACGCTGCGCCATGTCCGTGAACCGCGCACCCTGCTCTTCGCCTCGGTGCCGCTGCTGTTCGCTTTCCACCAGGCCGCCGAGGGGACGGTCTGGCTCGGCCTGAACGGGCAGATCGACAAGCTCGCGCTCGATCACGCCGCCTTCCTGTTCACGGTCTACGCGCAGGGCATATTGCCCTTCCTGATGCCGCTGGCCATCGCGCTGATGGAACCGCGCGGCTGGCGCCGGGTCGCCATCATCGCACTGACCGGCATCGGCGCGTTCGTGAGCCTGTGGGATCTCTTCGGCCTGGTCTTCTATCCCAGCGAGGTCTTCGTCTCGCACCACTCGATCGCCTATCGCAATCCGCTGACCGGCGGTGAGGTGATCCCGGGCCTGTTCATCCTCGCCACCTGCGGCGGGATGCTGCTGTCGACCCACCGCGTCGTCAGGGCCTATGGCATACTCAACGTCATCGGCCTGACGATCGTCGGCTTCATCAAGGGCAACGCCTTCGCCTCGGTATGGTGCTTCTACGCCGCGACGCTCAGCTTCATGCTCTACTGGCAGTTCGCCCATCGCAATATCGACGTGGAGACGCCCAACGGCACCTCGCCGATCCTCCGGCCGTTGTTGATGCCGTGGTTGAGGTGGCGCGGGGACGGAGCGGAGGGGCGGTGAGCCTGGATCAGGGCGATGCCGGGCCTGTTGATCTATGGGCGCAGCAGCCGGGTCTGAAGATCATCCATCGTAATCTGCCGCGCGGCGCTGATCGGGTTTCGCGCAGCGACGACATCGATCAGCTGCTCGAGTCTTTGCCGCGCCAATTCCAGCTCCTGCAAATGCCCGGCATGGCGTCCGGCGACCGTGACGTCCTCGGCGAGTTGACCGCCGACGTTTTCGAGCACGCGGCCTACGTCCCTTAGCTCGTCAATGAGTCTGGCGACCAGCACGCCGGCGGGCGGCGCCCCCTCCGAAGGAATGGGTTCGTCCGCGTAAAAGTCCGTGCCTTGGCGGATGAGTGTCTGGATGACGTCCACCCGATCCTGCGAACGCGGGCCGCGTGAGGGAACGATGGTAACACCTGCCACCCACGCTTCGACGGAGACCGGATCGTTGAATCGGAGGCCGCAGCGTTTGCCGTCGCGCCATGCGAGCGACGCGTGGCCGTGCAGTTCCTGTCGCCGCAGAACGACCCGCGCCCCTCGCTCGGGCAAGTTCGGTCCCTCGATCATTGCGCCGTCGTCGGAGAGATTTCGGATCAATATCGGCCCGCTAAAGCCTCCCCATTCGATCGTCGCAGACAATAGGAGGTTCTTGCGCGCGGCACGTGGCGGCGGCGCATGCTTATTTTGGCTGGCGGACCCAATCTGACCGGTAAGCGAACGGTGCAAGGCCCCATCCTTTGTAATTGAAATGTTCAAAGCGGGCGGTCGAGACTTTCACCTTGCGCTCGCTTGCGACAATTGCACGAGCATCGCCGCAACGCTTTCGCGTGCCCGACGATCGATCGCCGGTGTTTCCGGGTCGCGGCCCGCCTCGGCGATGGTTTCGGCATAGGCCCCAAGGTCGAAACCCTTGCCGAGCTGGTGACCGAGCGTGAGGATCATTTCGATCGCCACCATCGCCATCGCCTTGGCGGTGGCAGCCTCGATCGCGCAGTCCTCGGCTGACATGGGATTCACGACAGGATGACGCCGGCAGCCCCGGCGCTGCGGGCGATCATGCGGCCCATTGATTCGAGCAGCGCGCCCATTGCCACGGGCTTCATGATGACGTCGTCGGCGCCGCTGGAAATGCAACGTTCGCGCAGGTCCACGGCGGTGTCCGCGGTCACGACGATGACCGGTAACGACTCTTTGCCGTCGGTGCGCTCGCGCAAATGCCGGATCGCGGTCAGCCCGTCCATGCCCGGCATACGCAAGTCCATCAGGATGATATTGAACGTGCCGTCCGCGATCATCTTGAGGCCGGTCTCGGCATCGGGCGCCTCCGCCATATTTGCCCCGACGACGTGCAGCATGTCCTTCACGACACGGCGGTTCATTGGATCATCTTCGACGAACAAAACCTGCATTTTCAATATTCCCTGCGGCCGATTCGAACATAGCAGCAGAAAGTGAAGAGAGGGTTTAGCGCGCTCACGCCGCCACGCGCGTCACCGCGTCCGCCCCGGCCTGCGCCGGTTCGTCACGATAGGCCGAGGCAAGCACCTCGATCAGGCTGGCGCCGTCGATCGGCTTGGCGATCAGCTGGGTCGCGCCGACCGCGAGCAGCGAGGTCATGCTGAGTTCCTCGTCGGGCGTGAACAGGATCGAACACAGCGCTCCCTTGGCGCGCGCGCAATGCGCTATCTCGCGCAGCGACGTGATGACGTCGGCCTCGCCCACCGCTGCCGATGCGGCATCGACCAGGACATGGGTCACATCGCACGTCTTGATCGCTTCGATCGCCCCGGCCCCGCTGATCGCGACCTCAATGTTCCTGGCGACGTCGCTCAGCATGGCGCGCATGACGCATTGGTTCAGCACGTTGCGCTCGACCAGCAGAACGCAGGCCGATTGCAGGCCGACCTGAGGCTCGGCCGTAGTGCTGGCCGCTGTTCGCTCCAAGGGCAGTCTAAGGGTGAAGCTGGCGCCATGGCCGAGAACGCTGTCGACGGTCACCGTCCCGCCCATCGCGGCGGCAAGGCGTCGGCAGATCGACAACCCCAGCCCCGTGCCGCCAAACTGGCGTGACGTGCCCGAATCCACTTGTCGAAAGGCTTCGAAAATCAACTCGTGCTGATCGGGCGCGATGCCGATGCCCGTGTCGATGACCTCGATCACCAGGCTCTCGCCGACTTCCTCTGCCTGGGCGCTCACCACGATGTCGACCTTGCCGACAAGAGTGAATTTCACCGCGTTGGACAGCAGGTTGAAAACGATCTGACGCAACCGCGTCTCGTCCGAAACAATGCGCGAGGGCACGCCCTCTCCGCGCCGCAAAGACAGTGCCACCCCCTTGGCCTGCGCCTGGCTTTCCCATAGTGCCACCGCCTGGCCGAGGATGGCGTTGAGGTCGGTTTCCTCGCGTGCAACCGTGATCTCGCCGGTTTCCATTTTCGCCACGTCGAGAATGTCGTCGACCAGCGCGCGCATCGCTTCGCCGGCGCCCTGCACGACCTGCACCTTTTCGCGCACGTCGCTGTCCATCCTGTCGCTCGCCAGCAAGACCTGGGTCATGCCGAGGATGCCGTTCAGCGGCGTGCGTATTTCGTGGCTCGTCGTGGCGAGGAATTCGGTCTTGGCACGCAGCGCCTTTTCAAGCTCGCCATTGACCGCGGTGAGGTTGGTGTTGGCGGCCCGCACCATGTTGCGGCTGCGGCGGATCGAGAAATAGCTCGCCAGCAACAGGCCCAAGACGATCGCGCCGGCACCAAGCAGCCCACCGAGCACGAAGGTGCGGAAGGTGGAGCGCTGGCGCTCGAGCTCGATGTCGCGCTGCAACTGGCCCTGTTTGAGGTTGGCGATCTTCAGATTCTGGTTCGTGAAATCGAACCGCGCCGCCATCAACTGCGCGTTGGTCGAGGCGACGAGGTTGCGTGCCTGGCCATCGAGCCGCTGAAAGGCACGCAGATTGGCCAGCGCCGCGCTCTGGTTGCCGAGCTTCTCGTAAACGACCGACGCGAGCTGGTGGAATTCGCGATACGGCATGTCGGTCTTCGTCACGTCGAGCCCGGCAAAGGCCTGCTGCAGCGACGCTGCCGCCTCGGCATAGCGGCCGCGCGCCGCGGCGACCTTCGCGCCGGCGCCATAAACGAAGTTGCGCCAGCTATGTGCGTCGCCGGCGACCGAGAGGCGCAGCGCGAGATCGACCGACTGTTGCGCCGCATCAAGGTCGCCGGTGTCGACCTGTGCCAGCGCGAGATTAGTCAGGATCCGGGTCTGCAGCAACGGACTGCCGACCTGTCGTGCCGCCGCCAAAGCGAGGCGGAATTCGCTGACAGCCTCGGGCAAGCGCTTCATTTCGCGCAACACTTCGCCGCGATTATTGTGCGTGGTCAGCAACAGCATCGGGTCGTCGTGAAAGACCTCGGCGGATTGGCCGTAATAATCCAGCACGCGCTGGTAATCGCCGGCATCGAGATAGATGCCGCCAATGTCCTGAAGCGCGATGGCCTGGCTGCGCCGCTCGCCGGCGCGGCGGAAGATTTCGAACGCGCGCTGGTAATCCGCCAGCGCGTCCTGGACACGTCCGGCGGTCGCGGCGATTGCGCCGCGCGAACGGGTGAGGTCGCCGTGCAATTTGGTATTGGGCGCGTCGCGCGCGACGATCGCCAGTGCGGAATCGATGATCGGCGCCGCGGCATTGGCGTCGTTGGTGTAGAGCCGCGCTTCGCCCTCGAGCCACTGCGCGGTTGCCATGGCGAGGCGTTCGTCACGGGATGGCGGCATAGCGGCGGCGATGCGCTCGGCGGCCTGGGCTCCGGTCAGCGCCTTTGCCGGGTCGGTCATCATCGCCGACTTGGTCGCCGTGATCGCCGCGCCAAAGGCGTCGGCCGGGGCGGCAAGGGCGGGGCTCGCCGCCAGGCCACAGGTGAGCAGGGCAAGGCCCGATAATGTTTTTACGCAACGACGCATGGCGGGCTCCAACCCTTTGACCCGGTGGTACCGCAAGATGGTTAAGGACTGCTCAAACGCGCGGGGGCCGCAGCCCCCGCGCGTCAGAAGGCGAGGCGCACGCTGCCGCCCACCGTGAGCTTGCCCATATCCGCCGTGTTGACGTTGCCGATCGCGGCCTGGCCGAACAGGCTGACCTGGCCCGCCCCGCGCAGGAAGCTGCGGCCATAGATCATCTCGGCGACATGATAGCGCGGTGCCGCAGTGATCGAGGCGTGCTGCGTGATCACGCCCAGTTCGCCGGTGTTGCGGTCGACCACGGCGACACTGCTGTAATCGACCGTACCGTGCTCGACATGCATCGGCTGCGAGAAGGAGAAACGCAGGCGGTCGTTGCGGTCGAGCAGGTGCGTCTTGCTGACCGACAGCTGATAGGCTGAGCTGATCAAACCGCCCCGGCCGATCGCCAGGCCCGTGTCGCCGTCCCGCGTGCCCGCCCGGCTGCGACCGGCGGTCGCGGTCGCCGCGATGGAGAAGGTCGACGTCGGTGCGAAGGCCACCGTTGCCGTCGCGGCGTCAGTGTAGGAACCGTGCGGCAGGTCGCCCTGATCGGCCGACGCGGTGCCGAGCAACGCGGTCCGCTCGTGCAGCATGGTGTAACCGATGCTGGTGGTGAAACGGCTGCTGGCCTGCCAGGCGAGCGCCATGTTGCCGGCGCTGGCGGAATAGGGCTGGAAGCCGCCGAACATACGGCGCGCTTCCAGCGACATGCCGTCGAAATCGGGGTGCAGCGCACGCTGCGTCACGCTCGACGACAGGGTCAGCGTGGGCGCCAGCTTCACCGACATCCGCGCAAAGGCGCCGCCCGAGGCGAGCCCGAGGAACGGGTTGGCGCCGCCGGTCTGGACGTTGAAGTCCGAGGTCATGGCAAAGCCTTCCTGCCCGGCCGCGGTCACCGCGCCCTCGCCGCTGCCGAAGTCGAGCGCGATATTGCCGGCGGTATCGTTCAGGTGCAGCGCGGTCTGGAACGGCGCGCCGGCATTGCGGAAGCCCGAACGCGAGATGCGGCTGGTCATGCTCAGCGTTGCCTGCATATCGCCAAAGGCGCGCAGCGTCGCGCCGGTCGCGGGACGATCGGTGAAGCCGGCAAAGCCGCCGGTGACGCCGGCGAACTTGGTCGGCAGACCGAGCCACTGCGAGAAGCGGCCTTGCAGATAGGTCATGAACTGCTCATTCGCGCCGTTGATCGACACGGTCTGGTTGGACAGCTTCGACGACAGCGGAATCTCGAAGTCGCGGAACGACTCGCCGGTCCTCTCGAACGCGGAGAAGAACACCCCGTTCACTTCCCAAGTCGCGCGCTGTGCCGACGTCGTTGCGCGCAGATCCTTGGCCGCGAGGTCCGAGATCTTGCCGCCGACGCTCTGCTTCCAGGTCAGCGCGTTCCAGTCGAGCGGCGAAAGCGCGGCCAGCACGTCAAGTTCGCCATAGCCGTAGATCGGATCGACTCCGGGGGCGCCGAGATCACGCGCCGAGGCGAGGATGATGTGCACCACGTCCTTGGGGTGGTCGGTCAGCCACGGCCAGCGGTCGTCGATCAGCGCGATCGTGCCGGTCACCAAAGGTGCGGCGAACGAGGTGCCGGACATGCGGGTCACGCCGCCATTGCCGTCATCGACCAGGATGCCCTCGCCCGGCGCGACGATGAAATGGTTCATCAGATAGTCGCCTTTGCAGCTGCCCTTGTCGAGCAGGCAGGTCGTGCCGGGGGTGTTCGAGAAGCTCGAGATAGTGCCGCTCGGGTCAACCGAGCCGACCACGATCAGCGACGGGTTGTGCTTGTCCCAAGCGATGTTCTGGCTCTGCACCGTGCCGGTGTTGCCGGCAGCGATGACGAACACGGTCTTGTCGAGGATGTTGCTGAGGCTTTCGTCCTTGAAGACGGTGTTCCAGCCTGGGTTGAGCGTCCATCCCGGCACGCCGAGCGACATGTTGACCACATTGGCGCCGTTCTGCGCCAGCATGACGATGCCCTTGGTGATGTCGGTCCAGCCCGCGGTCTGCGTCGCGTCGAATGGGTTATAGGCGACGACCGAGGCCTGGGGCGCGATGCCCATCACGCCCCTGCCGTCATGCGCGCCGATCATCAGGCTGGCGACCGCCGAGCCGTGGCCGTTGCTGACATCCGAGATGCCGCTGTACTTGAGGATGTTCTGCGTGCCGTCGCCGGTCACGGTGAAATCGAGCAGGCCGATCGTCGCGTCGCGGCCATTGCCCAGGGTCTGGGTCAGTGCCGGCGTCCAGTTGATCTCCTTCATCCAGTGATCGACATGGTCGGTGCCGGAGAAGTTCATCAGCCCGTCATACCAGTCGAAGAAGAACTGGTCGCGCAGTTCGGGCGCGAGATTGGCCAGCGACTGCGGGTTGGACAGGTCGATGCCATATTTCGACAGCAGCGGCCGGGCGAAGCCGTCGGCGAAGGACTTGCCGGTCTGTGCCTGAACCGCGGCGCCCCAGGTCGCCTGCGACGTTGCGATGAGGGTCAGCAACTGCGTGTTGACCGCGGCATAGCCAAGCGGATTGCTGGTGTAATCGCCCAGTCCGGTCCAGCTCGTATGGATCGTGTTGATCGTCGGGCCGAGGTCGCTCCAGAAGGTGCGGATATTGCCCATTGTCGGCGCGACGACATTGTTCTGCGCGCCGCCATTATAGGTCTGCAGATTGCCCCAGAAGTTGGGTGCGCTCGTGTCGAACGGGCTGGCGTCGCCCCAGAAGGTGCGGATGTTGCCGAAAAACGGCGAAGCGTCGCCCCAGAAGGTGCGGATATTGCCCATGAAGGTGCGGATGTTGCCGACCTGGGCCTTCAGGTCGCCATTATAGGCGATGGTCGGGCGCGCGGCGGTCGGCAGCGGTGCGACCGGATTGGTCGTCGGCACGATCGGCTGGTCGATCGGCGTCATCACCGCGCCGATGTCGACGATCACCGGGACTCCGTTGATGATGATCGTCACCGTCGTCGGCGGCGGGGTGGGGGTCGGGGATGGCGCCGGCGTGTCGCTCGGCGTCGGCGTTGGTGTCGCCGTGCTCTGTGCCGAGGCACCCGTGGCGCCGAGCGTCAATACCGGTACTGCCATCGCGGTGGCGAGAAGGCAGGCGCGCAAGCTGCGATTTCGAGCCATATCAATCCCCTTTGGTGGCACAATTCCACCTTGGTCCTGACCCGATTTAGCGCCTGCTTTAATAACGGTCGGAAAATGGATCGAGTAAAATCCATGTTAACCCATAATTCGTATTGCGGCGTCTCTTTGATTTACTTATTTGATGTGAGTTGGTTTACTCGATGTAAATTATCTTCGCTGTTACTTTCCTCACCGCATATGGGCATGTTGCATCCATAGGCCGTGATCCTGTGCGGAGCCTGAGCTATGACCGCTTGTCGATCTCCCCACGACAAGGATGCCCTGACAGTGGAAGAAGCGGTTGCGCCGGCCGTCGGCATGGTGGCCCTCCTCACCACCGATCGCGGGGAGGAATTGTGCCTCCTGCGTCACGTCTCGCGGCGCGCCGCGACGATCCAGATATATTCCTCGCTTCAGTCGGGCGAATCGGTCCGTCTCGACCTTGCCGACGGCACATCGCTCTCCGCTGCCGTCACGTCGCGCCACGACAGCCTTGCCACCCTCGCGGTGCACGCCGAGGCACCTTCCCCGGGCGTGGCGCTGGACGGTAAGACGCTGCCGCCGCGCCTGCCGCGGCTCGATGTCGGGCTGCCCGCACAACTGCGCATCGCCGGCGACCAGGCGCCCGCCACCTTGTGCAACATATCGCAGGGCGGCGCGAAGATTCGCGCGGCCGGGCTCAGCATCGGGCTCAAGATCGGTTTGCTGGTCGGCGGACTACCGCCGCTCTTCGGCCGCGTGCGCTGGATGAAAGACGACGCGGCGGGCATGTCCTTCTACGAAACCGTGCCGCTCGATGTGCTCGCGCCGTGGAGCGCGGCGCTGGGCGCCCAGGTCAACCGGGCCGGCAAGGTGATACCCTTTGGCGGCGCTTCGTGACTGGCCGCGGTTAACCCGCAGCGGCGGGCCACTGACCCGGCACGCTGATCGGCTGCGCCGCCAGGTGCGACAGATGATCCTCATTGTCGAGAAACGCGAGCAGCTTGGGCAAGGGGAGCGGCTGCGACACGAGGAAACCCTGGATCAGGTCGCAACCCATCACCCGCAACAGCGACAGCACCATCATGTTGTCGACGCCCTCGGCCGTCACCTCCATCTCCAGCGCATGCGCCAGGTCGATCGATGACCGGACCAGCAACGGGTCGCGGTGGCTGTCGATCAGGCCGGAGACGAACATCCGGTCGATCTTCAGCTCGTTCGCCGGCAGCTGCTTGAGATAGGCCAGCGACGACAGGCCCGAACCATAATCGTCGATCGCGATCTTGATGCCCGCCGCGACGAAGCGGTGCAGATTGGCCAGCGCGCCGTCCGGGTCCTTGATCACCGCCGTTTCGGTGATCTCGAAGCCGATCCGCCCCGGTGCCGCCGCGACCATCTCCAGCACGCGCGTCGCGAAATTCTCCTCGGGCAACAACACGCCCGATATGTTGACATAGATGACCAGATCGTGGCCCGCCGCAGCCATCGCCTGCTGGTCCGCCACCGCGCGCCGCACCACCCATTCGGTCAGATCGTGGATCGCGCCGGTGTCCTCGGCCAGCTCGATCAGCCGCTCGGTCGTCACCTGTCCGCGCGTCGGGCTGAACCAGCGCAGCAGCGCCTCGGCCGAATCGATCGTCTCGGTGCGCGCCCGCAACTTGGGCTGGTAATACAGCTCCAGCTCGCCCGCCGCGATCGCCCGCGGCAGGTCGCGCATCAGCGCCAGATCCTCATAGGCCTGGTCGATTTCCGGCGCGTCGGCGGCATAGCACACCCGCTTGCGCTCGGCCTGTGCCCGCGCCACCGCGGCGGCGGCATGGTCGAGAATCTCCTCGCGTCCGCGCTGCTCGCTCGAATCGGCAAAGCCGATCGAGATCGGCAGGTCGAAGGTGAAGCCGTCTATCTCGATCCGCTGCTCGAGCTCGCGCGCCAGCACCTCCAGCGCCGCCTCGGCCGTGGTGGCGTCGCCTGCGCGAAACGCGAACTCGATGCTCGTCCGCCCCACCCGGCCGATCTCGCACTGCGCCAATGTCGCGCGCATGCGCTCGCCGATATGCTGCAGCACCCGGTTGGCCAGTGCGATGCCGACCTTGCGCCGCAAGCCGGCAAAGCGGTTGATCTCGACGATCCCGACGAACGACGCCGCGGTCTCCGCCTCGTCCTCGATATGCAGCTCGCTGCGCAGCCGGTGGAACAGCATGCCGCGGTCGATCGAGTGCCCCAGCGCCGCCGGCGCCTTCTCCTCCTGTTGCGCCGCGATGACGTTGAACGCGCTGACCATCCGCGCCGTCTCGCCCCAGGTGCACGCCTCCAGCCGCACGTTGCGCTCGCCGCGCGCCACGCGGTCGAGCGCCTGCGCGAACAGGGCGGTAATCTCCCGCCGCGTCCGCGCGCGCTGGCCACTAAGCCACGCCGCCGCGACGACCGCGACGAACAAGGCAATGGGCAAGGCGAGGGGCATTGTCACAGTCATAAACTATGCCGGCGAGCCTAAGGACCTATTAAATCGCATCGTTACCGAAGGGAGAATCTCGTTGATGCAAGTTAAACGATAGTCCTTTTTATCGCCGATATTGACGCACCGTCGATCACCGCATCCCGGAACGCACCTCCCCTTAATACCTCCGCGGACCGGGGAGGGGGACCACGCGCTTCTTCAGCGCGTGGTGGAGGGGGCTCGGAGCGAGCTGCCCAGGCCGCGCGCCCAACCACGCAATAACCCTTACTCCCTCCCCTTCAGGAGCGGCGTGTGCCACTTCTCCCTCTCCCCTGTGGGGAGAGGGCCGGGGAGAGGGGCCGCCGCGAGCGCGACGCCATCGAATCGCGCTAGTCAGGCTTCCATACACCAAGGGAGCGGGCCAAGTTGTCGCGGCAAGCAGATGTGCGGTTAGATGGGTCGGCTGCCGCTGGAACTCCCACCGTCACCCGTCACCGACACAAGCTGGCTGGCCTCCGCCGCCGCCCGGCGAGCCTCGCCGCGCCGCCGGGCGCGCCGGCCATAAAGGAACGTCCACAGCGTCAGCGCACCCATCGTGCCATAGCCGATCAGCGGATTGACGATCAGATAGGCGCGGATGCTTAAGGCAAACACCAGCATCACCGACACCGCGACATCACAGAGCAAGCCAAGGCCCCACACCAGGGTCATCACCGTCATCGTCCGGCGAAAACCGGCATGGGCTTGCAGTGCCTCGAACTGCTGCGCCTCGCCCTCCGACTTGCGCCGCATGCTCGCCCGCGCCAGTTCATAGATCAGCGGCTTGCCGATCGCCGCCGACCCCAGGAACGCCAGCCCGATCACCCCGGTGACGAGCTTCTCGCGCAGCTGGAGGAAACGCGCGCCTCCGCCACCGAGCATCGCCAGCAGCGACAAGGCGATGCCCGCCACGACCAGCACCGATAGCGCGTCGATCCGCCGCTCCCGCGCGAACTCGACGATGCTCCACAGGATCGGCGGCGCCGACGAGGCGAGCAACGCGCCGACCTCGCCCAGCCGCGCCTCGGCGACCGTGTAGATCACGTACGGCAGGATGAAATTGATCAACGCCTCGAACAGCACACGGCCGCCATGTGCGCGCAGATAGCCGATGATGCGGGCCATCGGCCCCGGTGTCGCGTCCACGCACGTCCTCCTCGATATCGTCGGACCATGCCGCAATCAAAAGGCCCGGCTAATCCCGAAATCGCCCGCCAGCCGGTGGTAATCATAGATGCCGACGCTCGATGCGTTGCGCTCGAAATTCAGCCGCACGACCGGCGCAAAGCCGTGAAAGGTCAGTGACCGTATCGTGGCGCCGGCGCCCATCTGATAAAGCCATTCGCGCCGCCGATCGAGAAACAGCGCCAGCCGCGCGTCTCCCATCGTCCGACGCAGGCCGGCGCTGGCAAAGATCGTGACCTTCCCGACATCGCGCCACCCGAACATGCTGGCATAGCCCGCCGTGGTGGCATAGCCGGGGTCACGCGCCGCCTGGCGTGTCGCCCCCAGGCTGCCGCCGATGCCGCTCCGCGCGTCGATCGCATGCTCGATGCCGACCGATCCGTCGAACAGCCCGCCCGATTGCAGCGCATTCTGCCGGTACGTCGCATGCGCCGCGCTGCCGCTCACGGTCAGCTGCGAACGGCGCCCGAGCGGATGCAGCCAGTCGAGCGTCACGGTATCGGTACGCGCATAGAGCGTGCCCCCATACCAGCGCCATGTCGGCCCCAGGGCCGGGGTCAGGCGGTCGCGCCCCACCCGCCATTCCAGCCCGAGCAGGGCCGATCCGGATATGTCCTGAAAGGTCGACGAGCGATACAGCGACGCGATGCCCGACAGCCGCGGCAGCAGCGCCAGGTTCGGCGCAAGGTCGATCCGGGCGAAACCCTGCGCGGTAAGCTTCACGCCGATGCCCGATTGTTGGCGCGCGTCGTCCGACAGGGTCAGCGGTGCGATCACCGTGTCGAGCGTGCGCGCACTGGTCGCGCGATTGACGTTGCTGTCGGGCGCGAGCGCGATTTCGAGCGATCCGCCGAGATGCCGGGTCGATCGCAACGCCGCCGCGAACTGGTCGACCACCACCGCGACATCGGGCGGCAGTCCTGCCGCTTGCGCCTGGCGCAAGGCGCGCCGCGCGGCCCGCTCATCCCCCATCGCCGTCAGCACCCGGGCGAGTTCCAGCTCGACCCGCGCCACGCCCGGCTTCTCATCGAGGAACGCCCGGAATTCGGTCGCGGCCTCGGTGTAACGCTTCAGGGCGCCCAACAGCATGCCCCTGCGAAAGCGCGCCTCGGAGCGCACCTCGATATCCGGGTCGTGGCCGAGCGCGGCGTAGATCGCCAGCGCATCGGCCGGCCGGTCGGCATTGACGTTGCGCTCGGCCAGCGCGAACAGGTCCGCCGCGCCAAGCCCGCTCTGGCGCTCCTGCGCCATGGCGGGCATCAGCCACAAGGCCAGCCCGATGCCTGCGATCAGGGCGCCGGCCCGCCGCCGGGCAGCGCGGATCAATGCCGCTTGGCGGCGGCGACACCGGCGATGGTCAGGTTCTGCCCGTTGAGCGAGGCGCCCGCCGCGATCGTGAACGGCGCGACGATCTCCTCGCCATCGGGTCCGTAAAGCTGGGGCGAGATGCTGTTGTTGAAGCTGGTCGCTCCGCCATTGGTCAACGTCGCGCTCGCCAGCTGGCCATAGCCAATGCCGGCGCCGAACTGCCACGCGCCCAGTGCGGCGGCGGTGCCGCCGCCCTCGGGCGTCGCGTTGAGCGTCAGCGACCCGCTATAATGCTGGTTGGAGAAGTCCACGTCGAAATGCGAGGTGCCCCCGACATCGTAGCGCGCCCCGTTTGCGGCCCCGGCGGTGCCAATGGCGACCCCGTCATAGGTGCCGGTGCCGGTGCGCCGCGCCAGAAGGTCGCGCGGCGTCGCGAAGCCATAGGCGAAATAGCCGTTGATCGTCTGGTTGTCCGCGCCATCGGGCGCCGTTCGGGCCCAGTTGCCGAACCCGGCATAGGTCAACGCGATCGCCCCGCTGCTGCCACTCGGCCGGTACAGGTCGACGCGCACCGGGGCCCCGTTGAACGTCTTTTGATAACTGGCGAAGTTGGTGCGCGTGTCGGCGATGCGGTCGGCGGCGGTGAAGGTCAGGCTCGGCATGTTCGACGTCGGCGGGCTGATCGTGAAGCTGCCGTCGGCCTTCAACACCGTCTGCCCGGTCAATTGGCCTTGCACCAGGAAGTTGGTGCCCGCGATGTTGATCGTCTCGGTCAGCACCGTCCAGGGCGAATAGAACATCTGGTCGCTGCTGATCGAATCGATCGTGAAGTTCGTCGGCGTCGTCACCGGGTTGCGCTGCCCGGTCAGCGCGCCGTTCAGCGTGGCGCCGGCCGCATTGTCGGCATGGAAGGCGGCGCCGATCTCCTCGCCGTTCGGCCCATAGAAGCGGCCGTTGATCGTCCCGGCAACCGCGCCGCCGGTGCCGCCATAGGACAGATTGCCGGAGAAGCCGTTGCCGCTGCCGATCGTGCCCTGCGCCACGACGCTGACGCCGCCACCGATGATCGACGCGCCGGTCAGGAAATCATATTGCGTGACCGACGTCGTCGTCGTGAACAGCGCCTTGGCGAAATTCACCGTGAAGTCGCCGTTTCCCTGGATGGTGCGCGGTGTCTGACCCGGCACGGTATAAAGCCCGAACACATCGGTCTTCCAGCTTGCGCTGCCGGTGCGCGGCACGCTCGTCGCTGGCGTGTCGAGCCCGAAGGTGAAGGCGTCGAAGCTGGTCGACTGGTTGTTGCCGCTCACGTCGTTGCGCTGCCAATATCCCATCGCGACATACCGGTTGCTGGTGGTGCCGGTGTAAGGCGTCGTCACGACCGTTAGATAGTCGCGCGGGTTGCTGCTCGTACGTGCGTACCGCGTCTCGCCACTTCCGCTGCTCACAACATCGGCGGGAACGAAGGTGGCCGACCGGCCGGAAGACGTCACGGTGTAGCTATGGGCGGCCGCGTCATAGGCCACGGAGATCGTCGCGCCGCTCGACGTCGCAGTGCCCGTCGTCCGGCTGGTCAGGTCGATGGCCACGTTGGACGTGCCCGCGTCCGTCGAAAAGGTCTGATTGGCGACAAGTCCGGTGATCGAGCTGTTCGTGGGGGCAGGCGCCGGGGAGGGCGTCGGCGTGCTTGCTACCGCGCCCGATCCGCTCGATCCCCCGCAGCCTGCCAGCGCAATAGAGCTCACGGCGACGGCGAGCAGGACCAGCGGTTTTCTCATGGAATCCCCCATTACAGCGACCATTTTTCAATATGTTGGAGTCGAGTCCGGCCACTCATCGGGCCAGAGCTGCGCTGCGTCAATCGCGCAATGCACTCGCAGTTCGCGGATGGCAGCCGTTCCGGTGTCGCGAGTGACGACGCAGCGGAAAGCGAGTCCTGATTGAGAGGCTTAGTGGCGACCGAACTCGGTGGGCCGAATGAACCCTTTTAATACCTCCCCGGCACGGGGAGGGGGACCACGCGCTTCTTCAGCGCGTGGTGGAGGGGCTCGGAGCGAGCTACCCGAGCCGCGCGGCCCAACCGCGCAATAACCCACTTGCTCTCACGCCCGGCCCGCCCGCGCGCCGCGGCCGCGCGTCAGTCCACATTCTCCCCCGTAACATCCCGCCCGCTCACCACGTCGATCACCCGCCCCTCGCGATAGGCCAGCACGCCGGGGATCGCCGCCAGCCGGTTGACCAGCAGCGTGTTGGTCTCGACGAACGCGCCCACCGCATGCAGCGCCGCCGGCACGACCCGCGCCGCGTCCACCCCGGGTGCCGCCGCATCGTCCGCCCGCCGCGGCCGCAGTGCGGCTGCGAACAGGCCATAGTCCATCACCGCCGTCCGCCCCAGATCGACCTCGCCCGCCAGCTCGGGCACCGGCGATGGCTGCCACGCCTTGGCGAACAGCATCGATCCCAAATCGGTCACCTCGCCCGCCTTGGCGTGGAACCCGACCGTGCCGTAACAGAAGCATTCGTACAGATAATTGCCGAAGCCCATGCCGTAGAGCACATAATCCCCGGGCGGAATCTCTGCCAGCACCAGCGCCATCTTGCCCGACATCGCCAGCGACTTGCCCGGCGCCAGCGCGAAATAATTATGCGCCTTGTCATAATCGAACACGAAGGATGCGTACGCTCCCGCCTTCTTGCCGGCCTTGTCGAACGCGGCGTGCTTGGCCGCCTCATACTCGTCCATCTCGGCTTGCGCGGGGATGCGCAGGATATGCGCGCCGAACTTGCTCAGATCGGTATCGAGCCGCACCAGCACATAGGCCTTGTCCGGCGCGATGACGATCGGCTCGCCCGCCCTGAACTGGCGATATTCGGGAACCTCCTTGGCCCCGGCCGGCACTGCGCACAGCGCGGCGAACGACGCGATCGCGGCCAGCAGCCAACGCAGCGGAAACACGCTCATGGTTCGACCTTCGGCGTGGGCGGGGTGGGGCCGGCGGCGATCCGCGCCTGCAGCATGATGGCGCGCGGCGCCGCGCTGCCGGTGTTGAGCAGCTTCCACACATCCTCCGATGTGCGATACCGGGCATAACCGCGCGGCACCATGCACCGGTACAGCCGCGACTGGCGGATGCTGCGCTCCAGCGGCCCGGCGATGATCGCGCCGATCGCCAGCCCGACCAGGCCGTAAGCGCCGCCGTCATATCTCACCGGCCGGTTGGCATCCGCCTTGCGCCACGGCACGAAGCCCGGCGCCTGGCGCGCCACGCCATGCGGCAGGAACCGCCAGCAGAACGACAGGTCCGCGCGCGCCTGCTCCACCGTCACGCCCGGCTTGTGGAAGACGATATATTTGCGGTCGTCACCCAGCTTGTCGGCGGGGACGGCGAGGTCCGGCAGGGCTTCCGCCTGCTCTACTGGCGGGGCGGTTTGCGCGGAGAGCGGCGTGGCCGCTGCCGCGAGAATTGCCGCTGGAATCCATTGCCCTTGCATTGATGCCCCTCCCGTGGGGCGGGAGGATAGCGGGGATTTGTTGGCGGGCAAGGTGAGGGGGCGATGAGGTCTTGGGGGTATGGCACGCTACCGTAATTTAACTAAAATGCGTGGCAAAAATGACCGCTCACGTGCGGCTTTCAAAAAAGAAGCAAAGCGGGCTATGACTTAACTATGCAGAGCAAACGCAAGCCCACGGCGCTTATTCTGGCCATCGTCGTGGCCGTTGTTCAATGGATCATTAAGCCCCTGTGGGACTCTTACCTTCAAAACACGGTCCAGCCTGCAAAGCTGGGCGCGACCGTAGGGTGGCAAACCGTGATCCACACCTTCTGGGCCATCGTCGCCTATATCCCGAACTCCTTCAGCGTGGGATTTGTTACGGGCGCCCTCATTTTCGCTTACTGGGACACGATAATTCCTGCATTTCGCCGCCACGTGCTCCGCAAAGCTGCGCCCGAGATAGCAGATGCTCGAGACGGACTCCGTGCCTGGGTTGGCAGTATTGTCTTCTCTGTCGACGAAAAAGACGAAGGCAACGCCTCGTTGACGTTGCGGGTCATCAATTTCGGCAACGTCCCGTTTTCGATAAGGTCCCTCTCCGGCCATACCATTTTGAAGCACGATGACGGGAGCGGGAAGCACACCAAAACCAAGTTGCCTCCCCCATACCTTCGTCACGATCAGGCGCATTTAGAGAATATCCCGCCGGGATATGTCGTAACCGTGCTGATGGATCAGCGATTGCCACCTAACATAACCCGGCTGCTTCCTGATATCTTCACATGGTCTGCGCGGCCGTATCTCGTATTTAACGAACTGAACATCGACCTAACCGCCGATAAGATGCCAGCGTCGCGCTTGAAGCTTTGGGACAGCATTAGACTCACGGCCGGACCTTGGCAGGTGCGCGGAGTGCAGACTTTCCCGATGTTCGAAAGCGATGACGAGGCGGAGAAGTTTCGCGAAAGCATGGCCGCAGTTGCTGCCGTTACGACAGGGCTGGCTCGCCGCTAGTTACCATCGATTATAGACGGATATTGCGTCTGCGAACCTTATAGTATTCTCCGCAATATAAGAATTAAAAGAATGATAATAACTGCGACAGAGAGAATTCCCACGGTAACGGGTCCGGTAGGAAATTCTTTTACTTTGTGTTTCGGTGTCCCGCTTGTGTCGGATTTGAACGGTGTGTTCTCGTACTTGATTTTATTAGACGAAGTCTGAGCGTGATGTATTTCAATACGCTTTAAAATATTAGTGTTACTTGCGGCGGTATCAACTAATTCTCTAATGTAATCTTTCGTGGAGCTGCCAAGTTGCTTCACATCCTCGACCACGCCAGCCAAGCGAATAAGAGTCGAGAGAACATCATTCGCTTCGACCTCCGCTCGCAACGTCGCTAACGACTGCCGAGCTTCAGCGTTTAGCGCCTCGGACTTTGCCAATCTGTCGCCTAGTAGGCGAACTTGCTCGTCGGAGGACGAAAGGCGATCGGTTAGTTCACTATTAGAACGCCTCGTCTCGGAGGCGACCTTGGGAATGAGATCAAGGATCTCCTTCGCAAAGTTCCCTTTTACCGAAAGTGCCTTATGCCCAGAGACAGGCCTGAGTTCCAATTCCTTATCTGTAACAACGATGAGTGCCCTTGAGTGGCGGGCGGAAGGCGCTGGAAGAAAGGTCAGCCGCAGGATCTGTTCGGCCGCCTGCTTCCAGGCAGCATCAAGCTCGGGTGACTGGGCAACAAAGATTTCGGTTTCGCTCAGGCCCTGAGACGCATAGGGCCAGCCGCGCAGCTGCTGTGCATATTCATCTGTGGGTACGACGTAGCTTCCCACAAATTTGTCAGCCAAAAAGACGGAAGCGTCATGCTCAAGCTCGTCCGCCTCACCCGCGTTCGCAACGCCTCTGGCGAACTGCTCTAACCCACGCAGCAGCTTGTCAGCATCTGTAATTTGGTAACCGTTTAACCATAAGCCGGCTCCAGCGTGGTTTTGCCTGTCTCCAAATTTCCTGTCAGGCGATCGAAAAAAGATCGCCAGCCAAGTGATTGGATGGCCGTCATTTTCCATGCGGTAGAACTCAATAACCGCGTCCGCTTCACGCAGATCAATTTCATTTCGAAAGCCAACGCGCGACGGTTCTGGCGCCCAAATGGGGCGAGGTCCGCCGAGGTGTTTGAAGCGCAAACCCCCTGAATAATAATGCGCTTCCAGAAAATAGGGTAACGAGCTTCCGTCAGTATCTGATCTCGGCATAACCAATCAGCCTGTGACTTTATCGAGCAGGTTAGCGACGAAGCGGAACAGGGCCGGCTTTTGTGGAGGCTCAGGAAAGGGTAACGATATAGGTTGGTCCGAAATCGCTAGCGCTGAGCGATAGAGGTACGTCCAGAGCTTACGCGGGTATGCGCCGATAGCTGCCCTTACATCATCATCACGTCGAACTTCGATCACACCCTGGTCATTGAGAAAACCAGCGCAATACGCATTCATATTTACCTGCTCACGCCTCAATTGCAGCCCTTCAAGCGCGCCCCTGGCTAGTGAATAGCGCTTCCTCACGAATGCATCGATCTCCGCATGATCCTCGACAAGGTCCTCAGCACGGTCAAGGCTGCCAGCTGTATGCGCGTCCCATTTCGTCACAAGGATCAAGTGCTTGTCATCGCCACGGTGATTTGCCCTGATCCTGTCATAGGCACGAACGACCCCCGACACCGCAAGAGAGGCATCCTGGATCTCGCGCGCGTCAAGATACTCATCTCGCTCGGCATAGACCTCCATCTGAGTGTACGGCAGCGCGTACAAGAAAATTATACCACCTTGATATGTAGCTATAAATTCCTCGATCTGCTTTTTTAAAACAGGGAAAAGAGTTTCCTCGTCCCTCGTTGGGCGATACCATTCGCCGTTACTTTCTAGGAATGCAAAGTTTATTGCAGGTTTGTCGCTCGGTCGGAATTCTACGGGGATGAAAAATGGATAATCAATATTAGTTTTCGGAGGTTTTTTCCCTTCCATAAAGAGTTGAGTTTTTACCTCAAACGTATGTTGAGCGTCTCGGTGGAGAGCCTTACCGATATCAGTCGAACCGCTAAGAATCGGATTTGCTAAAAATAACCCTGTTTTGAGATCGGGATCAGAAAGTATGCTAGCAAATAGCGAAAGTAGGAGAGTAGTTTTCCCGCTATTATTAGTACCGAATAGGATTACCGGCTGGCAATTTGTATCTGCCATTGCGCGCGCCAGGCTTGAGCCGAGAGCGGATAGGTCGGGCGAGTGGATAGCAGCTGACACTGGTTCCTCAGGAATATCATTTGCGGCTGGCCGAGGTTCGTCGGAGACCTCAGCGCGCGCGGGGCCCCGCGGCTTGCTGCGTGCCGGACGCTCGATCGCGCCTAGTTTGAATACGTCATCATCGTCAGCCACTTACCAAGCTCCAGCCAGCGTGTTTGTCATCATTGCTCGGCGGACGCGGTTGCGCCTCGCTAGCGCAAACAGGTGGACCATCAGGTAATCAAAGCCGCCTGCTAGACCGAGGTAGATGTAAGTCGAGATCTGATTGGTGCGCTCAAGGAAAAGCGCTGGAAGCTTCGTTGCATCGCCTAAGTTTTTGACTTGAGAAATATCGAGAGAGGCCGGCAACTTATCGACATTCATTTGGCGCGCGAGCTTGTGGCGATAATCGCGATACCGTGTTTCTAGACCCTCTAAAATCGAGCGAATCTCACGCAGTCCGCTCGGGCTATAACTAGTCGACATCTGGCTATTTAATCGATCTAGTTCTGACTTCGCCGACTTGGAACCTTCTATTACTGTTGTATAGTCAGCATTATTCCACGGCGCTTTCGCCACAAGGGCGTCGATCTTCGATCGATAGTCCTCGATAACGGCTTCGTTATGCCCGCAGTTGACACCTTTGCTGCTCAGAGGCTGGAAGCCTGGAAGAAGCCGTTGCAGGTCGCCGATAATGCGCTGGGCCTCTTGCCCTTGGCCACAATTCAGGGGATTGCGTATCTCACTAAATAGCGATTCCTTGAGCGCGGAAATCTCGTCAACCTTCCGTACGACACCGCTATCAGTGCGTCCTTGTATAGCTTGCGCCTCAAGGACTTCATACCGATCTTCGGATTCACCGATTACATCGGTAACAACCCGCTCTCCCTCCCAATAGAGCATGGCGCTGTTGTAAACGCCACTGGCGCTTACAAGAAGCAAAAGGCAAAAGACGGGCAGGTTGCCCTTTATGCCCGTCTCGCTCGACCCGACCCATTTCGCGAGAAACCACGCGAGCGAGGGGCAGATAACTGCTGCCACGAGCCCCGCAGCATAACTCATGTTCGTGAATAGGAAAAAATATCCGTATGCGATGACGAAAAAAAAGATGAACGAATACAGCGTCACGATCACTTGGATCACGCGGTGCCGCCCCGCCTGATCGGCTCTTGCGCTAGACACTATTAGCCCCCCTGAACTGGTTTGAGACGAGCTAAGCGGCTGGTGAACAGCGAGTCAAGCTACGTGGTGCGTGGGGATTTGACCATTTCGGTTTAAATCAGAGAAGCTACCTCTTGCAAAGTCATCGCCTCCGGTTCTCAATGGAATTGGTTTCGTGTCACGTCTATGGGCCTGAAACCTGTAGGACGATGATTTTTGGAAGGCGGGTTCGGGGCTGAGATGTGCGGCTGACATGCAGAGCGCTAGGAATCCTTTCACTTTTTATCGCTGCCTCGGTGCTCGCACGCGGCGGCGATCCCGTATTTCGCGCCCGCGTAATAGCTGTCACTGACGGTGACACCTTGCGAGTTCTCACAACTGATCACCGCCAAATCCGGGTACGTCTCGCGGAAATAGACGCCCCCGAATCGGGCCAGCCTTATGGGACACGTTCAAAGATCGAACTCGCCGCTATCCTGTTCGGGCAGATGGTTATCATACAGCCACGCGGTAGCGACCGGTATGGCAGACTAGTAGCGCGAGTGAAGGTGGGTGATGTGGACGCGGGCACAGAGATGATCCGGCTAGGAGCCGCATGGGTTTTCACCCGCTACTCGTCGGATCCCACTCTTCCCTCCATCGAGGTTGGAGCCCGGCGCGCAAGGTTAGGACTATGGGCGCTTCCTATCGAGCAGCGCGTTCCGCCATGGCAGTGGCGGATTAGTGTTCAGCAAAATTCTCGGCAAATTTTGCCCGCGCTGCCTGCTCGCCTTCTGCAATTCACAGGTGTTCGCTCTGACAACACATCACAGTCCTGCGCGGGCAAGCGTGTATGTGCGCAGATGTCCTCGTGTGAAGAGGCGATTTATCACCTTCGTGTGTGTCACCAATCCCGTCTTGACGGAGATCACGACGGGAAGCCCTGTGAGAAAATTTGCGGCTAATCCCGGCGCCCGATCTGGAGGCCGGGTTTGAAGCAAGGTGCGAGGGTCTTGTGTCTTTCGAGCGCGCCTGGGGCAGACAGGATGATTATACGGGCTTTGCACCTGGCGTGCCGCACTTAGCAAACTTGCCGTTGGCGCTCTTGCACCGAACGGGCTTGGCCGGCACGTGGGTGCCGCATTTGATAAACTTCCCATTGGGGCCTCGACAGGGCGCCGATAAAGCTGGAGTCGCAGCAAGCAGTGAGATTGAGGCGACAGCGAAGGTGATCTTTGCGAACATCGTACTCTCCAGAGCCGAACACCGGCCGCGAAGATTACCAAGCAAGTAATTTTTGGCAACGCATCGTTGTCGATGCTCCATGCCCCCCAATGCTATTGCATAGATGCGGGGGACGTAGCCGAAGCCGAGATAAAAGCGCGAGCGGGGACTCATGCAGGTGATTCTTACGTCCCGATTCAACCACCCGCAAAACCCGCCACAGTACCCTCGCTCTTTCACATCGTCCGCCACGCTCAACACCCGCCCGCGCGCCGTCGGTGGCTCGGCCACCGCGCGCGCGGGCACCTTTTTCTTCACCTGCTGCCCACCTGCTCTGGCCTGCTGGCGCACCTGCTCGGCACCTGCTCCGTCACCTGCTAAGTTGGATTTAAATCTCTTCCAAACATCTGACGAACAACGATAAGTTGAATTTCACACCGCCACAAAAAAGCATTCACCTGCTTTAGCAGGTCGGAGCAGGTGAAACCCCACCCACACCCCCACGTGCTTTTCCCGCACACCCATGCTATATACGACCGAACGCCGCGCTCCCGCGCCGCCCCCAGAACCGGAATATCATGCCCTTCTCAACTCTCCCGGCGCCGCTCGCCGAGGCGCTCGCCTCGCGTGGTTATGCCGCGCCCACCCCCGTCCAGGCCGCCGTTATCGAACCCCAGGCGGAGGGGCGAGACCTCATCGTCTCGGCCCAGACCGGCTCGGGCAAGACCGTCGCCTTCGGCCTCGCCATCGCCCCGCAACTGCTCTCCGATGAAGACGGCACGTTGCCGCGCGCCGGCGCGCCGCTCGCCCTCGCCATCGCCCCCACGCGCGAACTCGCGCTGCAGGTCAGCCGCGAGCTCGAATGGCTCTACGCCTCGGCCAACGGGCGCATCACCACCTGCGTCGGCGGCATGAACCCGTCCGAGGAACGCCGTGCCTTGTCGCGCGGCGCGCACATCGTCGTCGGCACGCCGGGCCGCCTGCGCGACCATATCGAACGCGGCGCGCTCGATCTTTCCGCGCTCCAGGCCGTCATCCTCGACGAGGCCGACGAGATGCTCGACATGGGCTTCCGCGAGGATCTCGAGCAGATCCTCGACGCCACGCCCGATCAGCGCCGCACGCTGATGTTCTCCGCCACCATGCCGCGCCAGATCGTCGCGCTCGCCAAGCGCTACCAGCGCGACGCGCTGCGCATCTCGACCGTCGGCGAGGATCGCGGGCATGGCGATATCGCCTATCAGGGCGTCACCGTCGCCCCGTCCGATATCGAGCATGCCGTGGTCAATCTGCTGCGCCTGCACGATGCCGAGTCGGCGATGCTGTTCTGCGCCACGCGCGACAATGTCCGCCACCTCCATGCCAGCCTGGTCGATCGCGGTTTCGCCGCCGTCGCGCTGTCCGGCGAGCATAGCCAGTCGGAACGCAACGCCGCGATGCAGGCGCTGCGTGATCGCCGCGCCCGCGTCTGCGTCGCCACCGACGTCGCCGCGCGCGGCATCGATCTGCCGACGCTCAGCCTCGTCATCCATGTCGAGCTGCCGCGCGATGCCGAGACGCTCCAGCACCGCTCGGGCCGCACCGGTCGCGCCGGCAAGAAGGGCACCGCCGTGCTCATCGTGCCCTATCAGCGCAAGCGCCGCGTCGAGATGATGCTGAAGCAGGCGCAGATCCCAGTGCAATGGATGAACGCGCCGACCGTCGACGACATCCGCAAGGCCGATCGCGGCCGCCTGATCGAGGCGCTGCTCGCGCCCGTAGAGGTCGACGAGGAAGACCGTTCGCTCGCCGCCGAGATCATGGCCCAGCGCACGCCGGAAGACATCGCCGCCGCGCTCGTCCAGGCCCACCGCGCCAAGCTGCCCGCGCCCGAGGAAATGGTCGATCAGGGCGCCGCCGGCCCTCCCGGCAAGGAACATCACCGTTCCGGCTTCGACGATGTCGTGTGGTTCCGCATGGACATCGGCCGCCGCCAGAACGCCGACCCGCGCTGGATCCTCCCGCTGATCTGCCGCCGCGGCCACATCACCAAGAACGAGGTCGGCGCGATCCGCATCGCCCCGAACGAGACCGCCTTCCAGATCCCCAAGCCGATCGCCGCCAAGTTCATGGCCGCGATCAAGCGCACCATGGGGACTGAAGCCGAAGGCACCGTCCAGTTCGAACAACTCCAGGGCGACCCCCGCCACGATCCCCGCGGCGCGCATGCCGGCGGTGGTGCCGGTGCCGGTGGCGGTGGCCGCCCCAACGGCCCTGCACCGGTACGCCACAAGCCACGCCCGACGCTACGCCGGAAGTAAGCTTCTCCTTCTAAGCTCCTCCCCGGAACGGGGAGGGGGACCGCCAAAGGCGGTGGAGGGGCTGGTCGAACGGGACCAGGCCCCACCCACCAGCGCCCGTTCGCCACAATGGCAAACGCACCACCAGCGCCCGCCGCGCGGCTTCGCCCGGCCAGCCCCTCCACCACGCGCTGAAGAAGCGCGCGGTCCCCCTCCCCGTGCCGGGGAGGAGCTAAGCAGAAGATTTGCGCCGCGCACCGTCCGCCGCTAACGCCGCGCCCATGACCGCACCCCAACCCAAACCCTGGATCATGGCGATCGCCCCCTACATCCCGGGCCGCTCGACCACCGACAACGGCGCCCCTGTCGCCAAGCTATCGTCGAACGAGAACCCCCTCGGCACCAGCCAGGAGGCCAAGACCGCCTTCCTCGCCCACGACGCCGACCTCTCGCGCTACCCCGACGCCTCCGCCGCCGACCTGCGCGAAGCCATCGCCGCCCATCACGATCTCGACCCGGCCCGCGTCATCTACGGCACCGGCTCGGACGAGCTGCTCCACCTCGCCGCCGGCGCCTATGCCGGCCCGGGCGACGAGGTGATCTTCGTGCGTTACGGCTTCGCGGTCTATGAGATCGCCACCCGCCGCGTCGGCGCCACCCCGGTCATCGCGCCCGACACCGACTATGCCACCGACGTCGACGCCATCCTCGCCGCCGTCACCGACAAGACCCGCGTCGTGTTCATCGCCAACCCGAACAACCCGACCGGCACCTTCGCCGACAAGGGCGAGATCGCCCGCCTCCACGCCGGCCTGCCGCCGCACGTCATGTTGGTGCTCGACCAGGCCTATGCCGAGTATCTCGCCCCCGAGGACGATGACGGCGGCCTCGACATGGCGCGCACGCTGCCCAACGTCATCGTCACCCGCACCTTCTCCAAGATCCATGGCCTCGCCGCCGAACGTATCGGCTGGGGCTATGGTTCGGCGGAAGCGATCGCCGCGATGCACCGCATCCGCGCGCCCTTCTGCGTCACCACCGCCGGCCAGCAAGCCGCGATCGCCGCACTCGGCGCGACCGACTTCGTCACCCACAGCCGCACCCACAACCACCAATGGCGCGCCTGGTTCGCCGACGAGATCGCCAAGCTCGGCAATGCCGGCCTGCGCGCCGTGCCCAGCGAGGCCAACTTCCTGCTCGTCCTGTTCAACGGCCAAGTCACCGCCGAGGAAGCCTATAAGGCGCTGATGACCAAGGGCTACATCGTCCGCTGGCTCCCCGGCCAGGGCCTCGCCAACGGCCTGCGCATGACGATCGGCACCGAGGAAGAAACCCGCGGCCTCGCCGCCGCCCTGCGCGAGATCGTCGCCGGCTGACAGCCACACCTTACTCGTCACCCCGGACTTGTTCCGGGGTCCACGGTGCCGCGTGCACAGACGCCGGCGCGTTTGCGGCACGGTGGATGCCGGAACAAGTCCCACAGCTGTCCGGGATTTATGTTTGAGGTGGGGTGCACGGCAGACAAATCCTGAGGATTCTGCCAAGATCATGTTGTCGAGACATGATTTTTGGGAGGTCTGCCGTGCCCTTTGCAGCTAGCGC
>NZ_JAQGLG010000048.1 GCF_028292965.1 Sphingomonas bacterium
CCTCCCAATCAGGATATTCTACGGGAGGTCGGGTGGGGGAGCGGGCCGGCACCGTCTCTGTTTCAGCTAAGCTGAAACAGAAGCCTTGAATATCAGGGCGATGCTTAACATCGCAAACCGTTTGCGATGAAAGTTCCGCCATTCGTCGCGCACATTCGGCACTTCGTCGCGGATTCGATCATCGTGAGCGCATAAGCTGCCAAAGTTCCTTACCGCATTGCAGGACCCACACGACCCCGACCACCACGATGGCAATGCCGAGGCCGAGATTCACCGCCCGGTCGAGCTCCATCAACTCGTGCGCGGACATCGTCGTGCTGTGCATGCTGAGCCAGTGCCCGGCCTGGTGGATCACCGCAAGCAATGCCACCCCGCCCGCTGCCGTCGCCACCGACAGCACGCCGCGCACCATCTTCCAGCGCGGCCGCAGCCATTGGACGAGGTTATAGACCAGCCGTGCGACCATCAGCGCCAGCACCGGCCACCACAGAGCCGCCCAGATCGGATCGGGCACCAAAGTCAGCCCCTTCACATTGGTGTAGAGCAAGGGCAGCGGCGCAACGCCGCACCACCACAATATGGCATAAAGGCCGGTCGCCACTTCGAAAGCGGAACACCAGGCGCCGGGCTGCTTGTAGCGGGTCTCGGGCAGTGCCTCGGGGCGCCATTTGCGCAAATGATCGGCCGGGAAGCCGGTCCGCTCCAGCGCATAGAAGATCGCCACCACCGTGCCGAAGGTCAGCATCGCCGAGCTGAGCAGCCCGGTCAGGCTCTGCGCGAAGGCGCGGGCCAGCGGCACATGGCCGAAGATCACATTCGCCCCGGCGCCGACCGCCAGCGCCACGACGAGGAACATCGCCACGATGCGCAGCGTCGCGACGAAGAAGGGAAAGGCATCCGGCCCGATCAGATATTGCGCCGGGCGATAGCGCGCCGCGACGATCAGTGGATGGCCCATCTCCTTGATCAGCGCGGACACCTCTTGGCCATCGAGCGTGCGGCCCAGCGCCTCCTCGCGCGCCTCGATGCGCGACAGCAGGTCGTCCTGGATCTCGGCCACGATGTCGGCCGCCTTGTCGGCGGGCAGGCGCCGCGCGATCGCGGCGAGATAACGGTCGATAAGGTCCATGGTTATGCGTCCTTTTCCGTGAGGCGCAGGATCGATTCGGAAATCGCGTTCCATTCGTGGAGCAGGGTGGCGAGCGTCTCGGTGCCGTCGGCCGACAGGCGGTAGAAGCGCTTGGTGCGCTTCGCCTCCTCGCGCCATTCGCTGACCAGCAACCCTTGCGCCTCCAGCCGCCGCAACAGCGGATAGAGCGCGCCCTCGTCGATCGGCAGCCCGGCATCGTCGAGCGTCTGGCGCAGCGTATAACCGTAACGCTCCTCGCGCAGCGCGCCGAGCACCGCGAGCACCAGCGACCCGCGGCGCAACTCGACGCGCAATTTCTCGAACTGGTCCTCGGCGTTGGGCAATGACTGTGCCTCACATAGTGTGCGATATACACTGTATGATACACAGTAATTGAGGAGTCAAGGGCAGCTCACGTGATTCCGATATCGCCGCGCCGTTGGCCGCGCCTATGATGTGTGAGACAGATACACCCCGGCGGAGCCACGATGCGATGAGTCGGCACCACGCAGCTTTTCTGGTTCTCGCCGGCATCGCCGCATGCGCCTTTGCCGGGCCGGCTTTCGGCGGGGCAAAGCGAACCTATCGTGGAGCCTATGAGAACGGCGCTTATAATTTCCGTGTGACGATTCCCAAGGGGCTCACCGGCTATGATGACGGTGATCCGGACTATCAGCGCGGCTTCACCATCGACCTGAAAAGGCCATCGTCGAAGCTTGACGTGTGGAGCGAGCCGAACAGTCTCGAATACCGCAATCCCTGCCAGGCGGTGACGGCGGAGTCGCGATATACGAAGGACGAGGCTCGCGGTCGCGTGCTGCTCCTGTCGTCGCGAAAAATGATGCTTGGCCCGATGCGTGCCTGTGAGGGCCGGATGCGCTACGTGTCGCGCCGTTCGGGTGAGGCATATGCGAGCATGGTCCTGTGCGCGATCGGCAAGGACGAGCATCTCCACACTATCCTATGGATCGGTCCGGTGCGATCGCTGGCCAGGGCGCGACGCCTGATAGACCAACTCAAGGCCAGCTGGGGGTATGACCATGACCCCGGACGTTGAGTTGGCGATGCCTGTTGTCGATGTGGCGACCGCTACAGCCACCCATTGACGCGCGCGATACGCCCCGCCTCGACGCGATTGCCGGCGCCGAGCTTCGCCGCCGCCTCCGACAGGTAATTGCGCACCGTCCCCGGCGACAGGGTCAGCCGCTGGCCGATCTCCTTGTTCGACAGCCCCTCCTCGGCGAGGCGTAACGCCGCGCGCTCGCGGTCGGTGAGCGGGTCGTCGCCCGCGTCCCATGTCGCCGAGGCGAGGTCCGGGGCGATCGCACGTCCGCCGCCCGCGACCTTGCGGATCGCGTCGGCGAGGCGCTCGACCGGCGTGTCCTTGAGCAGGTACCCGCTGACGCCTGCCGCCTGGGCACGCCTGAGATACCCGGGCCGGCCGAAGGTCGTGACGATCACCACGCGCGTCGCCAGCCCCTCGGCGGCGATCGCCTGGGCCAGCTCGATCCCGCTCAGCCCCGGCATTTCGATATCGGTGAGCAGCACGTCCGGCGCCAGCTCCCGCACCATCACCAGCGCCGCATCGCCATCGGTCGCCTGCCCGATCACGACAAGGTCGGCCTCGAACCCGAGCAGGGTCGAGATCGCGCCGAGCACCATCGCCTGATCCTCCGCCACGACGATGCGGATCACGCCGGCACCGTGGCTTCGACCCGCGTGCCGGGGTCCGCCGGGCCGAGCGTCAGCGAGCCGCCCGCCGCGGTCAGGCGCTGTCGCATGCCCGACAGGCCGAAGCCCTCGCGGAACGACCCGCCGCGCCCGTCATCGACCACCGCCAGCCGCGCCACGCCGTCCGCCGCGCCGACCGACAGGCGGCACTGCGTCGCGCCGGCATGGCGAATGACATTGGTCACCGCCTCGCGCAGCGTCATCGCGAGCACCGCGCCGGCCTCGGGCGAGATGGCCTCCGGGTCGCCGTCCAGCGTCGCTGCGATCCCGGCGGCGGCCAGCGCCGCGCGC
>NZ_JAQGLG010000230.1 GCF_028292965.1 Sphingomonas bacterium
GTCGGACGCGCCGGCATTGGTGGTCATGATCAGGATGACGTTCCTGAAATCGACCGTCTTGCCGTGGTGGTCGGTGAGCTTGCCATTGTCCATCACCTGCAACAGGATGTTGAACAGGTCCGGATGCGCCTTCTCGATCTCGTCGAGCAGCAGCACCGAATGCGGCTGCTGGTCGATCGCGTCGGTGAGCAGACCACCCTGATCGTAACCGACATAGCCCGGAGGGGCACCGATCAGCCGGCTGACCGAATGGCGCTCCATATATTCCGACATGTCGAAACGTTGCAGCGGGATGCCCATGATCGAGGCGAGCTGACGCGCGACCTCGGTCTTGCCGACGCCGGTCGGGCCGGTGAACAGGTAATTGCCGATCGGCTTGTCGGGATCGCGCAGGCCTGCACGGCTGAGCTTGATCGCCGAGGCGAGCTTCTCGATCGCGGCGTTCTGGCCGAACACAACGCGCTTCAGGTCGGTGTCGAGGCTTTCCAGCGCCCTGGTGTCGTCGGCCGAAACCGATTTCGCCGGGATGCGCGCCATCGTCGCGATGACCTGTTCGATCTCGCGGGTGGTGATGGTCTTCTTGCGCTTGTTGAGCGGCACCAGCATCTGCATCGCGCCGACCTCGTCGATCACGTCGATCGCCTTGTCGGGCAGCTTGCGGTCGTTGATGTAACGCGCCGACAGCTCGACCGCCGACTTGATCGCGTCCGGCGTATATTTGACCGAATGGTGCTGCTCGAACGCGGTGCGCAGCCCGGTCAGGATCTTGATCGTGTCCTCGATCGTCGGCTCGTTGACGTCGATCTTCTGGAAGCGCCGCAGCAGCGCGCGGTCCTTCTCGAAGTGGTTGCGGAACTCCTTGTAGGTCGTGGAACCGATGCAGCGGATCGTCCCGCCGGACAAAGCCGGCTTGAGCAGGTTCGACGCGTCCATCGCGCCGCCGCTGGTCGCGCCAGCACCGATCACGGTGTGGATCTCGTCGATGAACAGGATCGCGTCGGGCAACTTCTCCAGCTCGTTGACGACTGCCTTCAGGCGCTCCTCGAAGTCACCGCGGTAACGCGTGCCGGCGAGCAGCGCGCCCATGTCGAGCGAGTAGATGACAGCCGGCAGCAGCACCTCGGGCACGTCGCCTTCGATGATCTTGCGCGCCAGGCCTTCGGCGATGGCGGTCTTGCCGACGCCGGGATCGCCGACATAGAGCGGGTTGTTCTTGGACCGGCGGCACAGGATCTGGATCGTGCGATCGACCTCGGCCATGCGGCCGATCAACGGATCGACCTTGCCGTTCTTCGCCTTCTCGTTGAGATCGACGGTGAACTGCTTGAGCGCGCTTTCGCCCTTGCCCTTGGACTCGCCCTTTTCCTTCTTGGCCTCGTCATCGGCGCCCTTGGGGGTCGATGCCTCGGCCGGCGTGCTGCCCTTGCCGACGCCGTGGCTGATGAAGCTGACGGCATCGAGCCGGCTCATATCCTGCTGCTGCAGGAAATAGACCGCATAGCTCTCGCGCTCGCTGAACAGGGCGACCAGTACATTGGCACCGGTCACTTCGTCGCGGCCCGAGGACTGGACATGGAGGATGGCGCGCTGGACGACGCGCTGGAAACCCGAGGTCGGCGACGGGTCGGTCGCGGCATCGACCTTCAGCGCTTCCAGCTCGGTATCGAGATAGTGTGCGACGATGGTCTTCAGCTCGTCGGTGTCGACGCCGCACGCGGCCATCACCTTCGAGCCATGCTCGTCATCGATCAGCGCGAGCAGCAGATGCTCGAGCGTGGCATATTCGTGGCGGCGCGACGACGCGGCTTCGAGCGCCTTGTGCAGCGTGGTTTCGAGCGCGGAGGCAAAAGATGGCATTACAAATTTACTCCATGCGGGCCGCAATCATACAGACGGCCCTTTCCTGTAATGTCGGAAGTCGGACCGTCCGCATCAAGCACTTGAAACACGCCCTCGTCGCCATAGCGTCGTGAGCGCGCGTCGCTCATCGTTTGAATAGCTGATCGGCGCTTGCGCGATGGTTAACGGCGCGTTCCATTTTTCCGCGGGCACGGGCGATTTCCGCCTCGAGCACCGCGATCCGCTCCTCGAGTTCCTTGACCGACAACGGATCGAGGTCCTGGCGCACCAGCTCCGCGAGCGCGTCGCCCGATTTTTTCGGCAGGAACTCGTCAAGATCCATGGCCAGAACGTTGACCGGCGAGGGGACGATGTCAATAAGGCGGCGGGTCAGGCGGTGAACAAGTCGATGAACGACATTCCGACAACGATGAACGCGATCGACCCGGAAGCACCCGGCGGGCCCGAGGTGCTGCGCGTGGTGCAGCGCCCCGTGCCGGTGCCCGGCGCGGGCGAGGTGCTGATCCGTGTCGCCGCCGCCGGGGTGAACCGGCCCGATGTCCTGCAGCGTAAAGGGGGCTATCCGCCACCTTTCGGCGCGCCGACGATATTGGGGCTGGAAGTATCGGGCGAGATCGTCGCGCTGGGCGAGGGCGTGACCGCGGAGATGCTCGGCCAGCCGGTCTGCGCGCTGCTCGCCGGCGGGGGTTATGCCGAATATGCCGTGGCGCCGGTCGGGCAATGCCTGCCGGTACCCAACACGCTGACCATGATCGAGGCGGCGGCGATGCCGGAGACATTGTTCACCGTGTGGACCAATTTGTTCGAGCGCGCCTATGCGCGGGAGGACGAATGGGTGCTCGTTCATGGCGGGACGAGCGGGATCGGGACGATGGCGATCGCGCTGGGCGCGCTGTTCGGGCTCAAGACGATCGTCACCTGCGGCAGCGACGCAAAATGCGGGGAAGCTGTGCGGCTCGGCGCGCTTCATGCGATCAACTACAAGGAGCGGGATTTCGTGGCCGAGGTGAAGCTCATCACCGACGGCGCGGGGGTGCAGGTCGTCCTCGACATGGTCGGCGGCGACTATCTGCCCCGCAACCTCGAATGCCTGGCCGAGGAGGGGCGG
>NZ_JAQGLG010000245.1 GCF_028292965.1 Sphingomonas bacterium
AGCGATCGTGACGGTGCCACGGCAAGCGAGATCGAAGAAGCCACACCCATCCTGGTCAAGATGCTCGTCGCGTCGCGCGGGGACATCTCTGTGCTGGTCGCGGCGTGTCGTAACGATGGTCTCGTCATGACCACCGCCGGCAGCGCCAATGACGCCATCTTCCAGGATCTCACCGCCCGGGGATGGGCGGCACCGGCAGATATCGGCCTCGACATTCCTGGCATCGCGAGCAGGGCCTACGCCATTACTCCGGCGGGCAAAGGGCCGGTGGATCGTCTGATCGCAGAGTGGGAAACGCGCATGCGGGCGGACGACCTCATGATCGAGAGGCTCAATCGCATCCGCGACGAGGTCGGCCCAAGGATTGCCCGCGATCTCGAAGCCGCCGTGGCGGAACTGGGCGGCGAGGGACTGGATGCTAGCTTCGCGCTGTCGCGCGCCGTCGCGATCTTCGCTTCCAGGCGTGGGGATCCGCAGGGGCTGATCGACAGCATCGCGGCCAATGCCAAGAACGATGCGGTGCTGCGCCGCACCGGCGATCCGACACCGGCGCCCTGACGCCGTTCTCGTGACGATGACGGGGCGCCACAGCAGCCTTGTCGCGTCGATCATTTTCGGGAAAAAATGACGAAAGACAGAGTTCATGATGACCAATGGAAACGCACTGAGGCGCACTTGCTATTCGCTGACTGCCCTCCTTGTGACTTCCTCGTGCGGGCGCGGAGAGGTGCCGCTGGACTCGCGGAATCCCATGCACTGCGGCGTCGCATTCGCCGTCTTGAAGTCGATCGCGGAAACCAAGAAGCCAGTCAGCGCAGAGCAGGCCGCAGCAAGACCTCAGCTCATAAAGGATATGTCCCACTACATGGAAATAGAGGCTGTCGCCGCCCGTTCGCTTCCGGCGGACCAGAGAAAGCAGAGCGATGGCGAGCAAATTGCGAGCCAGCTCATCAAGGATTTGAAGGTTCGCCGTGCGTTCGTTAAACAGTGCCTCATTAATCTCGAACGTTAAAATCACCGGCCCTGCGGCAGAACATTCAGTATCTTCCTGAAATAGCCCGATTGCCCAATCATTCAGGCGAATGATGTTCTACTTGGCCGCTATTGCCCCTCACCCCTTCACCATCTCCCCCATCGTCACATAATCGAGCTTGCCCGTGCCCAGCACCGGCAGCATCTCGACCACGCGGATGTCGCGCGGGATGGCGAGTTCGGTCACGCCGTTGCTCCGCCCCCAGGCCTGGAAGGCGCTCGCCGTCGCGTCACCTTGCGTCGTGAACATCACCAGCTGCTCGCCCTTTCGGGCATCCGGCCGCGTCACGACGGCGTGTTCGGCGCCAGGCCACAGCTTGGCCGCATAACCCTCGACCGCGGGTAGCGAGACCATCTCGCCGCCGATCTTGGCGAACCGCTTGGCGCGACCGCGGATCGTGACGTAACCGGCGGTGTCGATCGTCACGATGTCGCCGGTGTCGTGCCAGCCATCGGGCAGCGGCTGGAGCTGGCCCGGCGCGTCTGCCTTCAGATACCCAGCCATGACGTTGGGCCCGCGGATCGACAGGCGGCCGCCCTCGATGATGCCCGGCACGTCCTCCAGTTTCGCCTCCAGCCCGGGCAGCAAGCGCCCGACCGAGCCGGCCGAGAAATGCATCGGCGTGTTGACCGCGATCACCGGCGCGGCCTCGGTCGCGCCATAACCTTCGAGGATGCGCAGGCCGAACTTCTCGGCATAGGTCCGGCGCGTCTCGTCGCGCACCCGCTCGGCCCCCGCGAAGATGTAGCGCAGCGAATAGAAGTCATAGGCATGCGCCATGCGGGCATAGCCCGACAGGAACGTGTCGGTGCCGAACATGATCGTCGCGTTGCTGTCATAGGCCAGCGCCGGGACGATGCGGTAATGCAGCGGGCTCGGGTAAAGCAGCGTCTTCACCCCCGATAGGATCGGCAACAAGGTGCCGCCGGTCAGGCCGAAGCTGTGGAACACCGGCAAAGCGTTCAGCACGACATCTGCGCGGTTGAAGTCGATCCGCGCCGACAGCTGCAGGCAGTTGGCGAGCAAATTGCGGTGGGTCAGCACCACGCCCTTGGGCAGCCCTTCCGATCCGCTGGTGAACAGGATGACGGCCGGCGCGTCGGGCGAGACGCCGCGGCGGCGATGCAGCCGGCCCGCCCAGCGCGTCTCGAACAGCGCGCGCAGCTTGGCCATCGGGCCGATGCCGGCGCCGATATCCTCGAGATAGCGCACACCGATGCCCGAGGCCTCCAGCCCCGCCAGCACATCGCCCAATTTGGCCTGCTCGATAAAGGCGCGCGCGGTGAGGATGGTACGGATCTCCGCCGCCTGGCACGCCGCTTTCAAATTGGTCAGCCCGGCGGTGTAGTTGAGCATCGCCGGCACGCGGCCGATCAGCTGCAGCGCGAAGAAGCTCGCCACCACCGCATTGACGTTGGGCAGCAGCAGGCCGACCGCCTCGCCCTGCGCGGTGAAGCGCGACAGCGGGCGACCCAACGCAAGGCTGCCGGTGAGCAGGCGGCCATAGCTCAGCGGGTCGCGTTTCACGTCCTCGACCACAGGCGCCTTGGCCCCGTTGATGTCCTTGGCATCGATCAGCGCCTGGTAGAGCGTTCGGTCGAGATCCGACGTGGCGAAGATCATGTCGCTCATCACGTCATAGAGCTTGCGCCCGGCGGCGGCGCGGCGCTGGCGCGCGGTGTCGCCTTCCACCGCGAAGCGCAGCGCCGGCAATATGGTCAGGTCGATCTTGGGGAAGGTGCGCAGCCGCACCTTGCCCTTCAACCGCGAGAAGGGCGAATATTGCGCGCCCGAAATGCGCACCGGCACGATCGGCGCATCGGCCTTGTCGGCGACCATGCCGGGCCCATCGAAGATCTTCATCAACGCGCCGGTCACGGTGATGCGGCCTTCGGGGAAGATCACCAGGGTGCGCCCCTCGCGCACCGCCTTGACCATGGCTTTCGCCGCCATCGGGTTGGTCGGGTCGACCGGGAAGGCGTCGAACATGCCGAGGAACGGCCTGACCCACCAGGCCTGGGCGATGCGCGTGGCGACCGCGAAGGTCGGCTTGCCCGGCAGGAAGGCGGCGAGCAGCAGCCCATCGAGGAAGGACACGTGGTTGACCACCACCACGGCGCGCGTCCCCGGCTGCGGCATGTTCTCCTTGCCGTGCACCTCGACCCGGTAGAGTAGCACGAGGATGCCGCGGATCAGCGCCTTGAACACCGTTTCCGGCAACAGCCAGCAGGAGATCAGCGCGATCGACAGCGTGGCGAAACCGATCGCACCGATCACGCCGGGGATGCTGGTGCCCGCCGCCACCAGCCCGACGCACACCACCACCAGCAGCACCGAGACGACGGCGTTGACGATGTTGTTGGCGGCGATGATCCGTGAGCGTTCTTCCACCGCGGTGCGTGTCTGGAGGATGGCGTAGAGCGGCACGACGAAGATGCCGCCCGACAGCGCGATACCGACCAGCGCGAACAATATGTGCCAGCTGCCCGGCGTGGCGAGGAACGCCGCGACATCGGCATGCGGCGTCTGGATGACGAAGGTCCGCGTCGCGATCCACAGATCGATCAGGAACACCGACAGCGCCAAAGCCGAGACCGGCACGTAACGCGCCGAGACCTGCCCGCCGAGCAGCTTGTTGACCGCGATCGAACCGAGCGCGATCGCCACCGAGAAGACCAGCAGGAACAGCGTGACGACCGACTTGCCGGCGCCGAGCGTGCCGCTGACCAGCGACGGAAAGTCGGTCAGCAATATCGTGCCGACCGCGAAGAACCAGCTGATCCCGAGGATCGCCAGCCACACGCCGCGCCCCGCCTGCGCCGCGGCGAGGATCTCCCAAGTGCTCTTGAAGACGTTGCGCTCGATACGCAGCCCCGGATTGGCCGAGGGCGCGGCGGGCACCGCAAAGCTCATCAGGAACCCCAGCATCGCGACGCCGATCGCCACCAGCCCAGCTTCCCACGGCTTGATCCACCCGGCGAGCAACTGCCCGCCGAGAATGGCGAGGAAGGTGCCCGCCTCGACCAGCCCGGTGCCGCCCATCACCTCATTGGCTTTGAGATGCTGCGGCAGGATGGAATATTTGACCGGCCCGAAGATGGTGGAATGCACGCCCATCAGGAACAGGCAGCCGAGCAGGATCGATACCGACTGCAGCGCGAAACCGGCCAGCGCCAGCGACATGATGCCGATCTCGGCCAGCTTGACCGCGCGCACCAGCCACGCCTTGTCCCATTTGTCGGCGAACTGCCCGGCCAGCGCAGAGAACAGGAAATAGGGCAGGATGAACACACCGCCCGCGATCGTCGCCAGCATGTCCACCCGGTGCGGCTCGGCGGCGTAGATGGTGAAGGTCGCGAGGAACAGCATCGCGAACTTGAGCAGCGTGTCGTTGAACGCGCCGAGGAACTGCACGACGAACATCGGGCCGAGGCGGCGTTTGCCGAGCAGCGACAGGTCAGGTGCGGACATCGAATTCTCCCGTGGCCGCCGGCTAGCGGCCAAAGCTTAACGACACGCCTCGCGCGGAGAAATCCCCGCGCCCGATCCGCTTGATAGCATGAATTGAGCAGCGTTCAATAAATAATTGAACGGTGTCTATTT
>NZ_JAQGLG010000246.1 GCF_028292965.1 Sphingomonas bacterium
TCAACCAACTTCTTGCCCCTCCCCTTCAGGGGAGGGGTAGGGGGTGGGGCCCCTCCGCGAACTCGACGGCTGAGGAGCTTGCGGCACGGCCCCACCCCAACCCCTCCCCTGAAGGGGAGGGACTTGATGGCCGCTCGGGCACCGCGCTCCTCGCAGAACTCACCCCCGCCCTCCACGGCCACACCCCCCTCATCGACCTCCTCCGCCGCGCCCTCGTCCCCACGCCCCCGATCCTTGCCTCCGACGGCGGCTACATCGCCGAAGGCTATGACGCCGCGCTCGACGACCTGCGCGACGCCGGCGCCGGCGGCCGCCGCGCCATCGCCGCACTGGAGGCAAAGTACCGCACCGAGACCGGCATCGCTGCGCTGAAGATCCGCCACAACGGCGTGCTCGGCTATCATATCGAGGTCGCCGCCCGCTTCGCCGATCCGCTGATGCGCCCCGACAGCGGCTTCACCCACCGCCAGACACTCGCCGGCGTGGTGCGCTTCAACGCGCCCGAGCTGCACGACATCGCCATCAAGGTCGGCCAGGCCGGCGCCCATGCGCTCGCCGCCGAAGCCGCGCACCTGGAGGACCTCACCGCCGCCGCGCTCGACCGACGCGAGCCCATCGCCGCCACCGCCGACGCGCTCGCCCGGCTGGACGTCGCCGCCGGCCTCGCCGAGCGCGCGATCGAAGGCGGCTGGGTCCGCCCCGCCCTCGCGTCCCACGCCTGTTTCGAGGTCGAGGGCGGCCGCCACCCGGTGGTCGAGGCCGCGCTGGCGAAGAGCGGCGAGCGCTTCGTCGCCAATGATTGCGTGTTGTCGGAAACGTCACGCCTCTGGCTCGTCACCGGCCCCAACATGGGCGGCAAGTCGACCTTCCTGCGCCAGAACGCGCTGATCGCCGTGCTCGCCCAGGCCGGCGCCTTCGTCCCCGCGGCCCGCGCGAAGCTCGGCCTGGTCGACCGACTGTTCAGCCGCGTCGGCGCCTCGGACAACCTCGCCCGCGGCCGCTCGACCTTCATGGTCGAGATGGTCGAGACCGCCGCGATCCTCGCCCAGGCCACCCCGCAGAGCTTCGTCATCCTCGACGAGGTCGGCCGCGGCACCTCGACCTATGACGGTCTCGCCATCGCCTGGGCGGTGGTCGAGGCGATCCACGAAGACAATCGCTGCCGCTGCCTGTTCGCGACGCATTACCATGAGCTGACGAGGCTGGCGGAGCGCTGCGACGCGCTGTCGCTGCACCATGTGCGGGCACGCGAATGGAAGGGCGACCTCGTCCTGCTCCACGAAGTCAGCGAGGGTCCTGCCGATCGCAGCTACGGCCTCGCAGTGGCGCGTCTGGCGGGCATGCCGCCCACGACGGTTGCACGCGCCAAGTCGGTACTCGCCAAACTGGAAGCCGGAAGAGAGAAGACCGGCGGCATCGCGGCCGGCCTCGACGATCTGCCCCTTTTCGCCGCGATGGCCGAAATCGAAGAGGAGCAATGCGACGCCATCCGCGCCGAGGTCGAACAGATCGACGTGGACTCGCTGAGCCCAAGAGAGGCGCTCGAAATCCTATATCGCCTCAAGGCACTGAGCCGTGAAGGCTGAGGCCCTGCCCTCACCTTTCCGGCGCTACGCGCCTCCCTCCCTCTCCCCTTGGGAGAGGGAAGGGGCCCGCTCGGCGCAGCCGAGTGGGAAGGGTGAGGACAGGGTTTCTCGCTACATCACCTCAACGGCAGCGGACATCCTTGTTGGCATTCCGCTCGATCGCCTGCCCGGCAACCGCACCCAGCACGCCGCCCAGGATCGTGCCGACCGCGCGCGAGTGCCCGCCATCGATCACGTTGCCCAGAACGCCGCCACCGACCGCGCCGACGATGAGGCCGGTCGTGCCGTCGCTGCGCTTGCAGTAATAACGCCCGTCGGTCCCGCGATAGACGCGGTCGTCGCTCGACAGGGTGCGCTCCTGATAGTTCGGGCCCGGGCGATAATAACGCGAGGCGTCATAGCCACCCTCGTCGCGATCATCCTGGTAATAACCCTGCGGCTGACCCTGCGGGCGCTGGTCGTAATAACCGCCATTGCCGCCGCGGTTGTTGCGCGCCTGCTGATAGCGGTCGAACTCCTGCTGATAGACGCTCAGCTCGTTCTGGAAGCGACGCTGCGCCGCGTCGAAGCGCGCATCGTCCTGACGGCTCTGCGCGAGGCTCGGCGTGGCCAGCGCCATGCAGCCGGTTGCCACGATCGTGGCAAGAGTGGTGAAACGTTTCATTATACGACCCTCCTATGGAACGGCACTCAAACGTCCGATCGGCGCGGTTCGTTGCATGCGCGCCCTGAACCTCGCTTGACCGCTTCGTTCAGCTTGTCGCGCGGGCGTGACGCCCGCGTCGTGAAGGTCTAACCCGCCGCCATGCCCTCGCGCTTCGACCATCTCCCGCACCGCCGCGCGATCATCGATCGCCGCACCATCGCCGACGCGCTCGCCGCGCTGGAGGGCAGCGACACTGCGACCCTGCGCCGCGCCGCCACCGCCCAGCTCAAGGACGCGCTAGAGGCCGGCCGCGCCGAGATTGCCACGCGGCTGATCGAGCATCCCTCGCGCGGGCTGGAGGCGGCCGCCGGCCAGGCGTTCCTGATCGACCAGATCCTGCGCCTGCTGTTCGACTTCACCACCCAGCGCCTGCACCGCAACTCCAACCGCACGTCGGGCGAACGCCTCACCCTGATCGCGGTCGGCGGTTACGGCCGCGCCGAGATGGCGCCGCATTCCGATGTCGATATCGCCTTCCTCACCCCTTGGAAGCAGACCGGCTGGGCCGAGCAGGTCATCGAATCGATGCTCTATGCGCTGTGGGATCTCGGCCTGAAGGTCGGCCACTCCAGCCGCTCCGTTGACGAGATGGTGCGCCAGGCCAAGAACGACATCACCATCCGCACCGCCTTGCTCGAATCCCGTTATATATGGGGCGACCAGTCGCTCTATGACGAGGCCGCCGCGCGGTTCCGCAAGGACGTGCAGGCCGGCACCACCCGCGCCTTCATCGCCGACAAGCTCAACGAGCGAAACGTGCGCCACCTGAAGATGGGCGACAGCCGTTATGTCGTCGAGCCCAACGTCAAGGAGGGCAAGGGCGGCCTGCGCGATCTCCACACGCTCTTCTGGATCGGCAAGGACGCCTATAACGTCTCCGAGCCCGCCGCCTTGGTCGATGTCGGCCTGCTGACCCGCGCCGAGTACCGCCTGTTCCACCGCGCCGAGAACTTCCTCTGGGCGGTGCGCTGCCATTTGCACATGCTCGCCGGCCGCGCCGAGGACCGCCTCACCTTCGACCTGCAGCGCGAGCTCGCCGACCGCATGCGCTTCGCCGACCGCCCCGGCAAATCGCGCGTCGAGCGCTTCATGCAATTCTACTTCATCCAGGCGAAGACCGTCGGCGACCTGACCGGCGTGTTCCTCGCCCATCTCGACGAGAAGTTCGCCGCGCGTGGCCGGCGCTTCGGCCTGCCGAGCTTCCGCCGCAGCCCGAGCCGCCTCAACGGCTTCGTGCTCGATCGCGGCCGCCTCGCTTTGCCGACCGACGATTTCCTGGCGAAGAACCCGGTGCGATTGATCGAGATGTTCGCGCTCGCCGACAAGAACGGCATCGAGATCCACCCGCTCGCACTGCGCGCCGCGGCGCGCGACGCCAAGCTGGTCGACGATTACCGCCGCGACCCCGACGCCAATGCCTTGTTCCTGGAGGTGCTGACTTCGCCGCGCGCGCCCGACACGGTGTTGCGTTGGATGAACGAGACCGGCGTGTTCGGCCGTTTCGTGCCCGATTTCGGCCGCGTCGTCGCGCAGATGCAGTTCGACATGTACCACCACTACACCGTCGACGAGCACACCATCCGCGCGATCGGCCTGCTCAGCCAGATCGAGAAGGGCGATCTCGACAACGACCATCCGCTGTCGACCGGCATCATGAAGCAGCTCGTCTCGCGCCGCGCGCTGTACGTCGCGGTGCTGCTCCACGATATCGCCAAGGGCCGCGGCGGCGACCATTCGGTACTCGGCGCCGAGGTGGCGATGAAGCTTGGACCGCGCTTCGGCCTGACCCCGGCGGAGACCGAAACCGTCGCCTGGCTGGTGCGCTTCCACCTGCTGATGTCGGCCACCGCGTTCAAGCGCGACCTGTCGGACTTCAAGACCATCCTCGATTTCTGCGAGGCGGTGCAAAGCCCGGAGCGGCTGCGCCTGCTGCTCGTCCTCACGGTGGTCGATATCCGCGCGGTCGGGCCCGGCGTGTGGAACGGCTGGAAGCGCCAGTTGCTCTCCGACCTGTTCGAATCCGCCGAGGAGGTGCTGCGCCTCGGCCACAAGCAGAAGGGCCGCGCCGACCGTATCGCGCTCAAGCAGGAGACGCTGCAGGCGGTGCTCGGTTGGGACGACACGCGCTTCAAGGCCCTGGTCAAGCGCCTGCCCGAGGCTTACTGGATCGCCGAACCCGACGATGTGCTGGCGCAGAACGCCCGGCTGATCGACGGCGCAGGCGACGCGCCCTTATCGATCGCCGCCCAGGTCTATCCCGAGCGCGGCGCGACGCTGGTGACGATCTACGCCGCCGACCATCCCGGCCTGTTCTATCGCATTGCCGGGGCGATCAACATCGCCGGCGGCAACATCATCGACGCGCACATCCACACCACCCGCGACGGCATGGCGCTGGACAATTTCCTGGTGCAGGACCCGCTCGGCCGTCCGTTCGACGATGCCGGCCAACTCGCCCGGCTGAAGCAGGCGATCGAGGATGCGCTGGCCAATCGCAGCAAGCTTGCCGACCGGTTGAAGGCCAAGGCCCTGCCCCGCGCGCGCGCCGAGGCGTTCAACATCGAGCCCAACGTCCTGATCGACAACCGCGCCTCGAACCGCTTCACCGTGATCGAGGTCAATGCCCGCGACCGGCCGGCGCTGCTCCACCAGTTGGCGCACACGCTGTTCCAGTCGCGCGTGACGATCCACTCGGCCCATGTCGCGACCTATGGCGAGCGCGCGGTGGACACCTTCTATCTGACCGATCTGACCGGCGACAAGATTTCCGACGGCACGCGGTTGAAGGGTATCGAGAAGCGCCTGCTTGGTGCAGCCTCCGGCGAGGCTTTGGAAAAGGCAGCTTAAACGGGAGAAGGAAGATGCCGGTAAACGGAATAGGCGGACTGTTCTTCCGCGCGAAGGACCCAGACGCGCTGTCAGCGTGGTACAAGGAGCATCTCGGCATCGGCGCGGGCTGCTCGGCCGAGGCGACCGGCGAGGTGGACGAATGGTCGTGGAAGACGCTCGGCGGGCCGGTGGTGTTCGCGCCGTTCAAGGCAGCGACCGATTACTGGACGGCCGACCACCAGTTCATGCTCAACCTGCGGGTGACGGAGATCGATGCGCTGATCGAGAGCCTGACGGCGGCGGGGATCGAGGTGATCACCAAGCCGGAATGGAACGACCCGCAAGTCGGCCGCTTCGCCCGCATCCACGACCCGGAAGGCAATCCGATCGAACTGTGGCAACCGCCGGAATAGCTAATCCCTCTCCCTTTGGGAGAGGGAGGGAGCCGCGAAGCGGCGGAAGGGTGAGGGTCGGCGGGGTCTCACGCCATCAGCGGCAACGACCCTGCCCTCACCCCGCGCTGCTGCGCAGCTTGCCCCTCTCCCACGGGGAGAGGGGATAGAAGTCACTTGGGCGAGAGCACCATCAGCATCTGGCGGCCTTCCATGCGCGGATAGGCTTCGACTTTCGCCGTCTCGGCGGTGTCGGCCTGGACGCGCTGGAGCAGGATCATGCCGAGCTGGCCGTGGCTCAGCTCGCGGCCGCGGAAGCGGAGCGTGACCTTGACCTTGTCGCCCTCACCGATGAACTCGATGATCTTCTTCATCTTGGTGTCGTAATCATGGTCGTCGATGTTCGGACGCATCTTGATCTCCTTGATCTCCTGCGTCTTCTGCGACTTGCGTGCGAGGTTGGCCTTTTTCTGCGCCTCGTACTTGAACTTGCCCACGTCGAGGAACTTGGCGACAGGCGGATCCGCGTTGGGCGACACTTCGACGAGGTCGAGCCCAAGCTCCTTGGCCTGATCCATTGCCTCGCGGGTGTACATCACCCCGAGATTTTCACCCTCGTGATCGATCACGCGGACCTTGGGCGAAACGATGAATTCGTTGAAGCGAGGGCCGTTCATCGGCGGCGCCTGGCGGGTCATGGGAGGACGGATAGGTGAAGCTCCTGAGTCTGTTGTCGGGGCGATATAGAGATTTTTGCGGCGAAACGAAAGGTGGGTCTTCTACCCCCTCTCCCTGTGGGAGAGGGGCAAGCCGCGAAGCGGCGCGGGGTGAGGGCAGGAAGTGCTACCCTGCCCTCACCCTTCCGGCGCTTCGCGCCTCCCTCCCTCTCCCACAGGGAGAGGGAATTTACACCATGTCGGGCGGCAGGGCGGCCTGGACCAGTTGCGCGATGACGTCGTCGAGTGAGAGGAACTGCTGGCGATCCGAGCCGAGCTGGCGGAGCGCGACGGTGCCTTCCTCTGCCTCACGTTTGCCGACGACGAGCAGGTTGGGGACCTTGGCCAGCGAATGCTCGCGGACCTTGTAGTTGATCTTCTCGTTGCGCAGGTCGGTCTCGACGCGGATGCCCGCCGCCTTGAGTTTATCGGCGACCTCGCCCGCATAATCGTCGGCGTCCGAGACGATCGTCGCGACCACCGCCTGGACCGGTGCCAGCCACATCGGGAAGCGGCCGGCATGGTGTTCGATCAGGATGCCGATGAAGCGTTCGAACGTGCCGAGGATGGCGCGGTGGAGCATCACCGGGCGGTGGCGATTGCCGTCCTCGCCGACGTAAGACGCATCGAGCCGCTCGGGCAGCACCGTGTCGGCCTGGATCGTGCCGCACTGCCAGGTCCGGCCGATCGCGTCGGTGAGGTGGAATTCGAGCTTGGGCGCGTAGAAGGCGCCCTCGCCCGGCAGTTCTTCCCAGCCGAATTCCTCGGTCGCGCGGCCCGAGGCGATCACTGCCTGGCGCAGATTCTCCTCCGCTGTGTCCCACATCTCGTCCGAGCCAAAGCGGTTGTCCGGGCGCAGCGCGAGCTTGATGGCGTATTTCTCGAAACCGAGATCGCGGTAGATGCCGTCGAGCAGGTCGCAAAAGCTGCGCACCTCCTCGATCAGCTGATCCTCGCGGACGAAGATGTGCGCGTCGTCCTGGGTGAACTGGCGGACGCGCATGATGCCGTGCAGCGCGCCGTGCGGCTCGTTGCGGTGGCAGCAGCCGAATTCCGCCATCCTTATCGGTAGATCGCGGTAGCTCTTGATACCCTGTTTGAAGATCAGGATGTGCGCCGGGCAGTTCATCGGCTTGAGCGCCATCAGTTCGCTCTTGCCCGACAGGATCGGCGCCTCGTCATCGACGGACGGGATTTCGTCGGGGACGACGAACATGTTCTCGCGATATTTGCCCCAATGGCCGGACTGCTCCCACTGGCGCGCGTCCATCAGCTGCGGCGTCTTCACCTCGACATAGCCGGCGCCGTCGAGCTTGCGGCGCATATAGGCCTCGAGCGCGCGCCACACGAGATAACCCTTGGGGTGCCAGAACACCGACCCTTGCGCCTCGGACTGGAGGTGGAACAGGTCCATCTCCTGGCCGATCTTGCGGTGATCGCGCTTGCCGGCCTCTTCCATGCGGAAGAGATGCGCGTCGAGCTGCTTCTTGTTGAGCCAGCCCGTCCCATAGATGCGGCTGAGCATGGCATTGGCCTGGTCGCCGCGCCAATAAGCGCCGGAAACGCGCGTCAGCTTAAAGGCTTGCGGGTCGAGCTTGCCGGTCGATGCGAGGTGCGGGCCGCGGCACATGTCGAACCACTGGCCGGCGCGGTAGACCGTCAGCTCCTCGCCCTCGGGCAGTTCGGCGGCCCATTCGGCCTTGAACGTCTCGCCCTGCTTCTTCCAGCTGGCGATCAGATCCTCGCGGCTCCACACTTCGCGGACGAGCGCCTCGTCACGGGCGATGATGGCGCGCATCTCGGCCTCAATCGCGGGCAGGTCCTCCTCGGTGAAGGGGCGGTCCTTCGGCGCGAAGTCGTAATAGAAGCCATCTTCGGTCGATGGGCCAAAGGTGATCTGCGTGCCGGGGAACAGGTTCTGCACCGCCTCGGCCAGGACATGGGCGAAGTCGTGGCGGGCGAGTTCGAGCGCGTCCGCCTCATCGCGCGACGTGACCAGCGCCAGGTTCGCATCGCCCTCGAAGGGGCGGCCGATGTCGCGCAGATCGCCATCGACGCGCGCGGCGATCGCGGCCTTGGCGAGGCCCGGGCCGATCGCCGCGGCGATGTCCGCCGGGGTGGTCCCCGGGGCTACCTCGCGGACGGAACCGTCGGGCAGCGTGATACGGAACATGGCGGACACAGGCTGGGACTTTCTGTTGTGAAGGGTATCGGCGGCGCGGCTTATGCCGCCCGGTGGCTGGTCTGCGCAAGCAGCTTGCTTGGGATCGTTGTGGTTCATGATGTCCGTCGCTTGAATCGCGCTTGTCGGGGACGGAAACGAGGAGAAGCGCCGCTCACCCGTTTCCGGGTGGCATGCGGCTGGGCGTCAGGCGGTGACGCGCAGGCCGACACACCCCGGAAGACCCGGGGTGGTGGTAGTCGTCTTGGGGGCGAGGCGCCGCTGCATGCGGGCGATATAGGGGCGGAAAGCGGATTAGGCCAGAGGCGGGGTGCGGGCGGGCTGGCGCAATTTCTTTCCTCCCCAGCCTGCTGGGGAGGGGGACCACGAAGTGGTGGAGGGGAATTGGAGCGAGGCGACGTGCCCGCGCTCCAATTCCCCTCCACCACCGACCTGCGGTCGGCGGTCCCCCTCCCCATGCAAGCATGGGGAGGAATTGCAGTGGTTGCTTGTTGGGCGGGGATCGCTCAGGCTTGCGACATTCTGGACGACCAGGGGGCGGTTTTGAAGATCGACAGACGCGCATTCATCGCGGCCGGGACGGCCGGCGTTCTGGCGCCCGGTATGGCGCTCGCAGCGGAGGCGGGCTCGCCGATCCTGTCGGCCTTGTCCGCCTTCGTCCCCGACTATCTGGCGGCACGCAACGCGCCGGGCCTGATCCTCGGCATGGCCGACGCCAGGGGCTGGAGCGAGACGGCGCGGTTCGGCGTGGCCGATCTGGAGGCCGGGCGCCCGATCGGCGCGAGCGAGCGGTTCCATATCGGGTCGATCAGCAAATCCTTTGCCGCGCTAATGATCATGCAGCTGGTCGAAGAAGGAAAGGTCAGGCTCGACGCCGATATCACAAGCTATCTGCCGGGGCTGCCGCTGAAGACGCCGTTCGGGCCGGTGACGATCCATCACCTGCTGTGCCACGCATCGGGCCTGCCGGAATCCGCGTCGGCCGCCGGCTGGCCCGACCGGACGATCGAACAGACCTGGGCGCCGGGTTCACGCTATTATTACTCGAACCTGGCTTATGAGTGGCTCGGCCGGGTGGTCGCCGTGCGCGGCGGCGAGCCATGGTCGGTGGCGCTGCGGCGGCGCATCCTCGATCCGCTGGGCATGACGGAGACCAGCGCGCTGATCGGCGCGGGCATGCGGCATCTCGAAGTGCCGAGCTATGCGCGGCGCGAGGACGACCGCCCCTATCCGCGCATGGGCGCGCTGACACGCGCCGCGCCGCTGAGCTTCCACGCGGCGAGCGGGTGCATCGCCTCGACGGCGAGCGACATGAACCGGTACATCATGATGATGGTCCGTCGTGGCCAGGGGCCGAACGGCCGGCTGCTTTCGGCCGAGAACTTCGCGCTGATGACGAAGCAGCACATCAAGACCGGCGGACCCGATTCAAAGTCCGGTTACGGCTATGCCTGGATGACCGATATGATCGACGGCAAGCCGGTGATCCGTCACACCGGCGGCATGGAATCGTTCATGTCGTCGATCCATATCGATCTCGACGCCGGCTTCGGCGCGTTCGCCTCGATCAACGCGCAGCAGAATTATCGCCCGGTGCCGGTGACGGCGTTTGCCACGAAATTGTACCGCGCGGCCGCCACGAAGGGCGCGGTACCCAAGGCGCCGGTGGTCGACCCCGATGCGGATCTGGTGCCGGCCGATTATGTCGGCGATTATAGCCATGCCGATGGCCGCCGCATCACGGTGACGGCCAGCGGCAAGCGCCTGAGCTTCTCCGTCGATGGCAAGGTCCATGCGCTGGAGAGCCTTGGCGACGACAAGTTCGTCTGCCGCGACCCGGCCTGGCGGCTGTTCACCTTCCTGTTCACCCGCGCGAAACGGGCGAGCGAGGTCGCCAAGGGCAAGGCCAATCCGGTGCTCGCTCTGTCATGGGCGCGCGACAGCTATCTTCGCCCCGGCGCGACGATGCCGGCGCTTGCGGAAGGCGACAAGGTCGCGCTGACGCCCGAGCAGTTGCGGTCCTACGAAGGCTATTATGCGGTCGGCCGGGGCTGGACAACGTCGGTGCGGGTGGTGGTTCGTGGCGGGCGGCTATGGGTGGATTCGTTCGACGGGATCGCGCCGTTGGCGAGCCTTGGGTCGGACAGGTTCCGCCCGGCCGACGAGCCGGCGATACCCGACACCGTCGCCTTCTCGGCCGATACCGTGCAGCCGCGCACCGTGGACGCGTCGGGAACCGTGCTGATCAGGCTGGGCGATCCGTTCTTCGAACTGGCGTGAGGCGCGGCGGGTTGGGCGTCGGCCTGGCTTTTGCAGCCTCGCTTTGGCGATTCGGCGGCGAGCAACCCAGCCGGTGAGCGTCCGCTTTCTGGTGAAAGCTGTCGTTCGTTCAGGCCGGTACGCAATCGTGGCTTGCGACGCCAGCGCAGTCGTTCGACGCCATGGGTTGTGCCGAAGAGGTCCGGCTTGCCGTGATACAATGACAGTCGCGGCATTTAGTACGGAATGGTCGGCTGGGCCTTTAGGGTTGGCCAGCGAAGCGGACGGTGAAGCAGGACCCCTTTGCGTCCGGTCGCGGGCCAGCTTCGAGCTGACCGGCGAGTTGCCGTGCAAGCGACGTTACTACCCGCATTCCTAAACTCTTGCCGGTTGATAGTGGATCGAAATCGGCAGGTAAGCCCTCACCCTCGTCGCAAACCGAGAGGCGATGCACTCCGCCCTTCTGAGTATATGTCACGTCAATCTGACCGGCACCATGCTTCGCCGCGTTGGTGACGAGTTCATTTACGAGCAGGCCGATCGGCTGGATCCACGTGGTCGGCACCTTGTCGTCGTCACCGTCGACGACGATTCTGCGGCCCAAGATCGAAGCCAGATCTTCGCAAAGGCGGCGCAGGAAGATGATGCATGAGGTTTCGTCGGCCTCGTCAGAGTAGAAATGCCGATGCACTTGCGCGACCGCCGCCACTCGGTTGGCCGCCATCTGGAGATGCGCCGCGGCTTCTCCTAACTCGGGAGACCGACTCTGCATCGTCAACAGGCCCGAGACGAACTGCAAGCTATTCATGACGCGGTGGTCGATCTCGCGGGCCATCAGCTTTGCCTGCCCGACCGCCTGTCGCGCAGATAGCCGCATCTCCATCTGGTCCATGACCACGGAGGCGAGGTCCTTGAGGTCTTCGATCTGGCTCTGGTCAATCGGG
>NZ_JAQGLG010000258.1 GCF_028292965.1 Sphingomonas bacterium
GCACCATCCGCCGGCGGCGCCGCACCACCCGCCGGCGGCGCGCCCTGCGCGCGCTGACCATCGCCGCCTCGGCCACCGCCTCGCTGTCCGTCGCCTTGCTGGCCGCCTTGGCCGCCGTTCGGGCGCCTGCCGAACACGCCGGCAAGACCAGTAAACGGGTTGGGCCCCTTGCCGGCGCGGAAGGCCTCGAACGCCTTTTGCGCCTTCGACTTGAGCGGGAACGACATATTGATGCCGAAGCGCAGTTCCTCGGTATCTTCCCGCAGGAAATTGACCGGCCGGCTGTCGATGCGCGTCAGCGCGTTGTTGCTGTCGCGAATGAAACGCCCGGGGAACGCCGCCTCGATCTCCGGCGTATCCGACGGCAGATTGGCGATCGGATTGTCGATGCCGGTCTTGTTGAAGTTGACGGTGAAGGTGTAATCCTTGGTTGCCGAGGGCTTGAAGGTCGCACCCAGCTTGAAGACATGCTTCTCGCTCGAGATCAGCGCCGGGTTGCCGCCGGCGACCTGCGTCACGTCGGCTGTCACGCCCTTCAGATAATCGAACACACGCACATTGGGCGTGACGATCACCGGGTTGCCGAGTTGCTGCGAGGTCGGTGCCTGGTCCTGGTCAATGAACGAGGCGATCAGCCGCAGCGAAGGGACCGGCGACCAGTTGGCGCCATAGCCGACCGTCCACAAGGTACCGAAATCCGATAGTTGGTCGATCGCGAGATTGGCGTTGAGCGACAGATCGCCGATCGCATCGAGAAACTTGGCGCGCCGCCCGGTCAGCGGCACGTCGATATTGACCCGGCCGTTGACGATGTTGCGCGTCAGCGAGGCGGACTGCGGAGCGCCTAGCGTCAGGGGCGTTCCAAAGGCCGACTGCGGTGACGATGCTGTCAAAGGCGACAAGAGCCGCAGCGAGCGCGTGTCGAAGGTCGTCGCCTGGCCACCGATATGGATCGCGGTCGACACGGCGCCCGCCGGCAACTTGAACAACGGACCGTTGAGCAGCACATCGCCGACCACCGCGTTGGAGGTCGAATATGCCTGATTGTCCGGGGCGACCGCGAACTGGCTCGGCAACACCGGGCCGTAGGGATTGAAGGTCGGATCGTTGGCCGTGACGCGATTCTGTAACGCCGCCGGATCGAACCCATTGTCGGTGAAGGTTTCGATCTGGCTGCGATCGTAATTGCCGGTAAACGACCAGCGCCACTTCGCGCTGATATTGCCGTTGAACCCGACGCCGAGATGCGTCGCCAGCGTCGAGCTGCGCTGCGCGATCGGCCCGCTGAGAATGAAGCGTTCGATCTTCGAGTCCTGCGTCGACGTCGCAAAGGGGTTGGCTCCCGGCACATCGAAGATGACGTCGGGCAGACCCTGATAACCGGTCGAGGAGTCATCCTGTACGCGGCCGTTGATCGTCGCGTTCACTTTGCCGAGCGGACGGCTGTAGACGAAATTGGCGGCGAAGCTTTGGCTGCCCGACAATAAGGTGCGGTATTTCGACTGGTCGATATTGTCGACCACCGTCGGCCCCGAGCCGGTCGGCCCCGCCACCGTGCGGCTGGTCAAGTTGCGGTCGCTCTCGAACAATGGGTCGCTCGAGGTGTAGTTGAGGTCCAGATTGAGGCGCGTGTCGCGGGCGATCTTCAGCCCGTCGACATGGCCGGTCGGGGTGTTGCGGCCGCCATCGGTCGACAGCGAATCCGACCCCTCCAGCGTCACCGCGCGGAAACGGGCGCGCAGCACCACGTTCACCACGCGCTGGTCGGCGCTATAGCCATATTTCAGCGCGACTTCCTCGGGCAGGATATCGATGCGCGCAATCGCCTCGGTCGGGATGTCGCGAATCTCGGCGAAGCTCGAGATGCGCCGTCCGTTGAGCAGGACCACGGGCATGCCACCACCGGCGCTACGCGTTTCCGGGGCGAGCTCGGTCAGCAGATCGTTGAGCGAGCTGACGCCATAGGAACGAATGTCGGCCGGGCTCAACACCTGTTCGGGCGGAATGTCGCCCACCACCGAGCCCGGCGGCAGGCGATTGCCCTCTACCACCACGTCCGGACCGGCGTCTTCCTCGACATCGGGCGCGGGCGTCGGCGCGGGTCGCGCCGGTGGCGCCGTCTGCGCCAGAGACGGGCTGGTCAGCGAGCCAAACGCCAATGCCGTCATGCCGATCGTGATAGCGCGCAACACTCATGCCTTTCGATGCCGGCCCGAAAATACGCCTCGGGCTTCGGCTGCGCCGCCTAAACGCCAATTGTCGCAGGAATGTCCCAGTCATGCTGCGGCGCAGCGAGCAGGAATGATAGCTTGGCTGGGGCGGCAGGATTCGAACCTGCGAATGGCGGCACCAAAAGCCGCTGCCTTACCACTTGGCGACGCCCCACCAGGCGAGCGCAGCCCCTTAGAGGGCCAGCGCCAGAGAGAAAAGCCCTTTAGTCGAGGCGGTCGAGCCAGCCGTGCGGATCGGGCGCGGCGCCGCGCTGGATGTCGACCAGCGACTGGCGCAGCTTCATGGTCGTCTGACCGGGCCCGCCGCTACCGATGGTGAAGGCGCCGCTCTTCGAGGCCATGTGGCCGATCGGCGTGATCACCGCCGCGGTGCCGCAGGCGAACGCCTCGCGCAGCCGCCCGCTCTCCGCGTCGGTGCGGCACTGGTCGATCGCATAAGGCTCCTCGCGCACCGTCAGGCCGAGGTCGCGCGCCAGGATGAGCAGCGAATCGCGGGTGATGCCCGGCAGGATCGTGCCACCCAGCGGCGGGGTGACGAGCGAGCCGTCATCGAGCACGAAGAAGATGTTCATGCCCCCCAGTTCCTCGATCCAGCGGCGCTCGACCGCGTCGAGTAACAGCACCTGGTCATGGCCCAGCTTCATCGCCTCGGCCTGTGCGATCAGGCTGGTGGCGTAGTTGCCGCCGCACTTGGCGGCGCCGGTGCCGCCCGGCGCGGCGCGGGTATAGTCCTCCGACACCCACAGCGAGATCGCCGGCGTACCGCTCTTGAAATAATTCCCCGCCGATGAGGCGATCACTGCGTAGATATATTCGGTCGACGGCTTCACGCCGAGGAACACCTCGCTCGCGATCATGAACGGGCGCAGATAGAGCGAGCCGCCATCGATCGTCGGAATCCAGTCGCGCTCGGTTTTCACCAGCTCGCGGCACGAGGCGAGGAAGATTTCCTCGGGCAGTTCGGCCATCGCCATGCGCTGCGCGGAGCGACGAAAACGCGCGGCGTTTTCTTCCGGACGGAACAGCGCCGTGCCGCCATCTTCGAGTCGATAGGCCTTCAGGCCCTCGAAAATTTCCTGTGCGTAATGCAGCACGGCCGACGCGGCATCCATCTGGAACGGCGCGCGCTGTTCGATCTTGGCGTCGTACCAGCCCCTGGCTTCGCTATAACGCACGGTCGCCATGTGATCGGTGAAAACCCGGCCGAATCCAGGGTCCTCAAGCAGCTTAGCGCGCTCGGTCGTGTCGAACGGCGTTGGATGCGGCTCGAACGCGAAAACCGGTGCGGCATTCGGAGCGGAAATAGCGGTCGCGTGGTCGGCCATGGCTCGTTTCTACAATTTGTTACATTTTTGGGGGTTGAAGGCCTGATAGGTCTGTGGCCAAAGCCGGTCAACATGGCCTCCCCAGTCACGTCCGCTTCGCCGCTGTTCCTGCGCGAGCCTGAGCTCCGTCGCGGGCTTGAGCTTTTGTACTTCGGAAACAGCCACCTCACCCGGTCGATCGACCGTGGCCTTTCGGAAGAGGGTCTCGGTCGGGCGCATCACCGCGCTTTGTATTTCATCGCGCGACAGCCGGACCTCACCGTCAGCGATCTCCTCTCGCTGCTTGCGATCACCAAACAGTCGCTCGGCCGCGTGCTGACCGAGCTGACCGATCGCGGCATGGTCGAGACACGCCCCGGCACGCGCGACCGGCGCCAGCGCCTGCTGCGCCTGACGCCGGCGGGCCAGAAGCTCGAAAACGAGCTGTTCGAGGCGCTGCGCGAGCGGCTGTCGACGGCCTATGCCAGTGCCGGCCAGGCGGCGGTCGGCGGGTTCTGGGCTGTGCTCGAAGGGCTGATCCCGCCCGAAGAGCGCAAGCGACTCGAGAATCTGAAAGGCTGACGGGCTAGCGCGCCGCCGCCGCCATCTCGGCGTTGCGGCGTTCGCTTGCGGCCAATGTCTCTTTGAGCAGCGCGGCGAGGCCATCCTCGCGATCGAGCACGTTGAGGCCGGCCCGCGTCGATCCACCCGGACTGGCAACGCGATCGGCCAGCACCGCCGGCCCGACATCTGCCGCCGCGGCAAGCAGCGAAGAGCCTTCGACCGTCGCCAGCGCGAGCCGCGCGGCCTGATCGGCGGGCAAGCCAAGCGCCGTCCCTGCCCCGGCCAGCGCATCGATGAAGCGATAGACGAAACCGGGGCCGCAACCCGCAAGTGCCGTAACCGAGTCGAACAGCCGTGCCTCATCGATCCACTCAACCAAACCGAGTGGCGCCATTAACGCTGCGATGGTGCGCCTTGAATCATCATCGGCGCTGTCGGACGACAGCGCGACCACGCCCTTGCCGATCGCCACCGGCAAATTGGGCATCGCCCGCACGATCGCGCCGGCCTGAAAACGTACCGCCAGCGCCGATTCCTCGACCCCGGCGAGAATCGATAGCAGCACCGGCACGCTGGCGATGCGATCGCCATAGGTTGCGGCGATGTCGTCGAGTTGTTGCGGCTTCATGCCCAGCATGACCATGTCCGGCAGCGGTCCATCCGGCAGCGTGCGTGCCTGACGCACACCCGATGGCAGCTCGCGGTCCGAACGGTTGACGACATAGACCGCGTCGCCCGCGACAACGCCGGCATCGATCCAGCGGCGCAGCATCGCGCCGGCCATATTGCCACAGCCGATCAGCCAGAGTCGCGGTGAACTCACGCCTCGCCCTGTGTCTCGGTCATCGCCGCGGCAAGGGCTTCCTTGGGCGTCTTGCCGCCCCACAGCACGAACTGGAACACGGGGTAGAAGCGCTCGCACTCGTCGATCGCGGATTCGACCAGCAGCTCGGCGGCGCGCAGCGACAAGGTCCCGTCCTCGCCATCGACCATCGCGGCATGGCGGTAGAGCAGGATGCCGCTTGACGACCACAGCTCGAAATGGCCGACCCACATCTGCTCGTTGATCAGCCCGATCGCCTCGTAGATCGAGACGCGGCGGTCCTCGGTGACGCGCACATCGGGAAAAGCGAGGAACTGGATGACGCTGTCGTCCTCGCGCCACAAGGCGCGCAGTTCATACTGCGTCCAGCTGCCCTTGACCTTGGCGACGACCTCGTCGTCCTGGCGCTCATGTTCCCAGCCATGCGCGGCGAAATAGCTTTCGAGCATGTCGATGGGTGCGGCGTCTTCGCGGTCGTAGTCGGCTTCGTCGAGCATCATCTTACCTTGCCCCCACACCGTTACCAGATGTGGTGGCGAATGGCACGTGGCGGCACAAGCCGGCTGTGGGCAGGTCTGTAGAGAAAGCTGTGGAAAAGATTGTCAGCCAGCCTTCTTGGTGGATTTGGCCGCCTTGCCTTCGAGCGCATCGAGCCGAGCGCGCAACGCGTCGGCATCGTCGCGCGCCGCGGCGGCCATCGCCTTGACCGCCTCGAACTCGTCGCGGCTGACAAAGTCGAGACCGCCGATCCACTCCTTGGCGCGGGCGCGCGCGCCGGCCTCGGCCTCGCGACCCATGCCGGCGAGGGCGCCCGCCGCGCCGTTCACGAACTTGGCGAAATCATCGAAGATCTTGTTGTCGGATTGCATGGCGTCAAAAATCCCGTGTCGCGTCAGGTGATGATCTGGGTAGTCGCGCTCGACGGCACAAGGGTTTCGGCACCGGGATTGAGCTCCATGATCTGGTATTCGAGCACCCCGGCATAGATCAGCCAGGCGAGATAGGGCAGCAGCAGCAGCGCCGCGCCGACGCGGATGCGCCCGAACAATATGGTCATGATCAGCGCCAGGCCGAACATGATGCCGATCAGCACCAGGCTCCAGAACACCTGGTGCATGCCGAAGAACAAGGGCGACCAGATCAGATTGGCGACCAGCGCGACCACGAAGGAGATGATCGCCGGCCCGCGCATGCGCGAGCCCCGGGCATGGATGATCATTGCCAGCGCGAGGCCAAGCAGCACGTAGATCGCCGTCCAGGCGACTGGGAACGCCCAGTCCGGCGGTGTAATCTCGGGCTTGGTCAGTGCGACATACCAACGGTTATTGGCCCCGGACGGCGCCAGGCGCGCCGAGGTGAAGCCGAGCAACACGATGAACGGCACCGTCACCACGGCCCAGCGCAGGAACGCACCGCGCAATTGCCCTTTCGACGCGATTTCCCTCAAGCCAGTTTCATCCTTTTGCGGGCCGCCCGCACCCGACCCATTACCGCCAAATCGGTGCTATCACCAAGCTTCATATTGCACATGCGAAACAGCCTAGCGTCAAGCCGGGACGAGGGACGCCGCCAACAGGAACTCGACATTGCCTTCCGGCCCGGTGATCGGGCTTTCGACAACGCCTTCGACGCGCCAGCCGCGCGACACGACCCAGACCGCGACCTCGTCGCATACCCGTTGATGGATCACGGGATCGCGCACCACCCCGCCCTTGCCGACCTCGCCGCGACCGGCCTCGAACTGCGGTTTGACCAGGGCCAGCAGCCGCGCGTGCGGTTTGGCGAAGCCGAGCGGCACGTCGAGCACCTTGGCGAGACCGATGAAGCTCGCATCGCAGACGATCAGGTCGACGGGCTCGGGGATGTGAGCAGCGGTCAGAATACGCGCGCTGGTCTGTTCGTGGACGATGACCCGCTCGTCCTGACGCAGCTTCCACGCCAGCTGGTTGGTGCCGCTGTCGACGGCATAGACCCGCACCGCGCCACGCGTCAGCAGCACATCGGTGAAGCCGCCGGTCGAGGAGCCGACGTCGATCGCCACCGCGCCGGTCACGTCCCAGTCGAAATGATCGAGCGCATGGGCCAGTTTGATGCCGCCGCGCGACACCCAGGGATGATCGCGCCCGCGCACCTCCAATATCGTATCGTCGGCCAGCGTCTGGCCCGATTTGTCGATCTTGCGCTCACCGGCGAACACCAGGCCGGCCATGATCAGCGCCTGCGCGCGCGTCCGGCTTTCGGCGAGGCCGCGATCGACGAGCATCTGGTCTGCGCGAAGCTTTGCCATGCCCTGCCCTATCAAAGCCGAGTCGCGACGGCAAAGCCTCGTCACCATGTCGCCAAAAGGACGACGAACGGGGGCCGCACCGCGACCGAACAGGCGAGTTTTTCGTCTCGTCGCAACGGGCCTTCCGTTGGGCGCAGGGCTATTGCCCACTAAATTAGTAGGAATACATTTCGAAGCGGGAGGCGTGGCCGCAGGGCGTCCCCCTAGAACCTCGCGCGGCCACGTCTCCTTTGTATCCCGCACATCCCCCGATGCGGGACAGCGTGGAGACGGATCATGGGTAGTTTTTCGCCATACGACCCCGTCCAGCCGACCATCCTCACCGTGCCCGGGCTCGGCGGTTCCGGCCCCTCGCACTGGCAGAGCCTATGGGAATCGGCGCGACCGGATACGCTCAGGGTCGAACTCGGCATGTGGAATACGCCGCACCGCAACGCCTGGGTGACCAAGCTCGATCAGGCGATCCGCAGCGCGCAGGCGCCGGTGATCCTCGCCGCGCACAGCCTTGGCTGCCTCGCCGTGGCGTGGTGGGCCGAGCTGACGCGCCAGTCTTATGGCTGGCCGGTCGCCGGCGCACTGCTCGTCGCCCCGGCCGATGTCGACCGCGGCGATGCGCAGAGCGATCTCAGGGCGTTCCATCCGACGCCGCTCACCGCCCTGCCCTTCCCCTCGATCGTCGTCGCCAGTCGTGACGATCCATGGATCGAGATCGAACGCGCGCACAGCCTGGCGGCCTCCTGGGGCAGCCATTTCATCGATGCCGGCGAGCAGGGCCATCTCAACGCGGCGAGCGGCATCGGCTGGTGGCAGGAAGGCCAGGATCTGCTCGAGCGCGTGATCTACGCCGCCGGCGACCGCAAGGGCCGTCCGCGGCCGCCAAGCGATGCGCGCTCGATCCTCGCGATCAATGCGACGGATGCGGCGCAGGCGCATTATCTCGGCGCGGCGGCGCCGTAGCGGCGAACTCACGGCGAGAGCCGCCGCGCAACTTCGGTATCGACGGCAGTCCTGAAACGGGCCGCGTTCTCCGACGCCTGTCGGGCGCCGTCTTCCGCCGCCCGCGCCCGTGCTTCGCCGATGATGCGCGCGATGTCGGCCGGCGGCTCGGGCAGCCGTGCCCAAGGCCTGGGCTGGCGGATGGCCAGCCAGTGGAGCGCAGCGCGGACATCGGCGGGCACGTGCATCGTGTAGGGCACGGCGACCGGGCCGCCGCCGCGTGTGGTGACGATCTTCTCGGCGACGTAATCATAACCGACGGCACGCTGGTAGAGCGCCCGCTCGACGCGGTCGTCGGCGGCATCCTTGCCGACGCGCACGGCGGCGGTGAATTCGTCGTGGAGCAGGCACCAGCGATAGAAGGTGCGCACCGAGATACCGAGAATATCGGCGACCTCGATATCGGTGGCGCCGTTGCGGCACAGCCGCTGGGCGATGCGGGCGAATTCCGGTTTGTACGGCGAAGGGCGTCCTGCTGGCATGGACGCGTAGATAAAGCGCGCGCGAGCGCAGTTGAATCAGGCTGTGCCTGCAGACGAAGCGGCGTGTGACAAAATTCCGGCACGGCGATGCAGTAAGACGCAGGCGGCAGGCGCACCCGCAGCGCGATCACCAGTGCTATTTTGTCAGGGGTCAGCGGGCCGGCGGCACCGACAGAGGCCACCACGGCTGATATCATTACGATATCGTAATGATATCAGCCGATCGCGTCAGGCGAACAGCGCCCTGACCGCCTCGCTATGTTCGAGTGCCGCGATGTTGCGTTCACCTTCGATCAGCGCGGCGGGGCTGGTGTGGACCGAATAATAGCCGGTGACGAGCGGATGCGGGTGCTTCGCGGCCGAACCGATGACGAACTCGACCGCCCCTTCAGCGACCAGTTCGATCGCGTCATTGCCCTCGGCGAAGACCGCAACCTCGCGCTGCAGCGTCGCGCCCGCAGTGTGCAGCTTGCCGCTGTTCAGCGCCAGCCAGGCGATGTCGTGATCCGCGGCGGGCCGATAGGTCCAGCGTTCGCCATCCTGCAGCCGGACATGAAGAAAGGTGATCGGGACGGGCAGCGCAATCGGGCTGGTCTTGCCCTCATGGCTGCCGAGCACGACCCGCACCGGTCCCTCGCCCACCACTTGCTCCGGCGCGAGGTAGAGGCTTTCCGGGGCTGCCAGCTCGAGTTCGGAGGGCAGCGCCAGCCATAGTTGATAGCCCAGCATTCCCATGCCTTCGACGGGATTGCCCGTGTGCCATACGCCCGCGCCGGCACGCATCCATTCGACCGATCCGGCGGTCAGCGTGCCCGACTTGCTGGTCGAATCGGCATAATCGGTGCTGCCGGCGAGGAAGGTGGTCAGCGTCGCAATGCCCGAATGGGGATGCGGCGCAAAACCTCCGCCCTGGATGCGGTCGGCCTCGAACAGGTCGAGAAACACGAAGGGTTTGACCAACTCACCGAGATCGCCTGGGCTGATCAGCCGGGTGATCGGGCCGTAGCGCCGGCCGGAGGTGCGGTGGGCGATGGCGCGCGCGTTGCCGGCGATGGCGGGCGCGGATGGTGAAAGCGTGGCGGTTGCCATGGTGGAATCCTTTGCGTGTATGGGTTCAGGCGGCGAGCGCGGCGATCTGCTGCTGCGCGCCGGAGATCGCGGCGACGCGCTGTTCCGGCCCGATGGCGAGGCCTTCGGCGATGACGACCTCGGGATTGCCGATGCCGATGAAGCCGAGGACGGTGCGCAGATAGGTTTCGCCATGCTCGAACGCGGCCGCCGGCGCGCCTTCGCCGTAGAGACCGCCGCGCGCGACGGCGAGAATCACCCGCTTGTCGCCGGCAAGACCCTCAGGGCCATTGGCGCCGTAACGAAAGGTCTGGCCGGCGACGAGAATGCGATCGATCCACGCCTTGAGCTGGCTCGATACCGAGAAATTGTAGAAAGCGACGCCGATGACGACGGTGTCGGCGGCGAGGAATTCGCGCAGTACTTCACCGCCGGTCGCAAGATCATCGCGCACGGCAGGCTCGTGCGCCCCATCCGGATTCTGCGCGGCCATGAAGGCGCGACCGGAAAGGTGCGGGACCGGCGTTTCGCCGAGATCGCGATGGGTGATCGTCGCGCCCGGTGCCGTGGCGGCGATCCGGGCGACGACGTCGGCGGAAAGCTGGCGGCTGACCGAGTTGGCGCCGAGGATGCTGGAATCGATATGGAGGATATTCATCGTCGCGGTTCCCTGGTATTGATTTGTGACCAAGGCTATATGGATGACTGGAAAAGCGCCGCAAGGAGGCACAATTTTGGAACCCGGGCACATCGATGTGACCAATAGCGACGCGACCGATGACATGGCCGAGCATATGCCCGGCGCGTGCACCGCGGTGAGCTCGATCCTGTCGCGGGTCGGCGATAAATGGACCGTGCTGGTGGTGATGATGCTGGCCGACGGGCCGATGCGGTTCAACGAGCTGAAGCGCAAGATCGGCGGCGTCTCGCAACGCATGCTGACGCTGACGCTGCGCGGGCTGGAGCGCGACGGCTTCGTGTCGCGCACGATGTTCCCGACGATCCCGCCGCGGGTGGATTATGAGCTGACCGCGCTGGGGCAGTCGTTGCGCGTGCCGGTCGCGGAGCTGGGTAACTGGGCGTTCGACCATATTCAGGTGGTGGCGAAGGCGCGGGCGGCGTTCGATATGCGGAGTGACGGGGAATGAGCGGGTAGAAGCCATTGGCGTCTCTACCGATCAAACAACTACCACCCCGGCGAAGGCCGGGACCCAGCTGGGAAACGGCGGTAAACGAGCGTTGTGTCCTGTTACTTCCGCCATCCCACCTGGGCCCCGGCCTTCGCCGGGGTGGTGCTGTTCGAATGGCACAACCATTGCTCAGCCATTAGTCTGAACAGCCACCCTGCCCTCTGGTCAATCGATGAACAGATACCCCGTATCGAATCCGGCGAAGCGGCGCAGCGCGTCCCAGTCGGCGATGCGGACATGGCCGCCGCGGAATTCGACCAGTCCGTCCTCGCGCAGCTGGCGCAGCATGCGGTTGGCGTGGACGGCGGTCAGGCCGGTGGCGTCGGCGAGGTCGATCTGGGTGACGGGAAAGACGAATTGCTTGCCGTCGCTGAGGCCGATGCGTTGCAGCCGGACGTTCATTTCGCAGAACAGATGCGCGAGGCGCACCGCCGCGCCGCGCGCGCCGATCGAGACGATCCATTCGCGGTTGATCGCCGCGTCGATCAGGGTCGAGCGCCATAGCAATTCGGTCAGCGTCGCCGACGTCTCCGTCAGGGCACGGACGGCGGGATGGGGCATGAAGGCGACGCGGATCGGGGTCAGCGCGGCGACCGAATGTTCGAGCTTCTTGAGCGGATAGCTGTGCAGGTCGACGAAATCGCCTGGGACATGGATGGCGAGGATCTGGCGGCGGCCATCGGCCATGTCCTTGTAGCGCTCGACAAAGCCTTCGAGCAGCAGCGTGCATTGCGTCAGCGGCACCTGCTCGCGCACGACGATCTGCTTGGGGGCGAATTCCTGGGTGCGTGCGAAGGACGCCTCGAGCGCGGCGATCTCCTCCTCGCTGAGCACGGGCTTTGGATGGGTACGCAGAAACAAATCGATCAACACGGCAATAACTCCGGAACGTACGGTAACGGCATTCGTTTTTTGCCGATGGCCAGGACTCGCAAACGCACAACGATCGAACCGGAAGATCGGCCCTTCGATGCCGTAGCAGAGCAGGGCGTCGTGCTCGTCGACGGTGCCGGGGGCGTCGCGATCACGCTGACGGCACAGGCGGCGTCACGTTCGGCGACGGCCATGGCGCGCGCGGCGAGCACCGCCGATGAGCAGGGCAAGCCCCCACCCGCCAGGCAGCGCTAGTTCGGCATCGGCGTGTGGTAGGTGTCGTGGCAGCCCTTGCAGGTCGCCCGCATCGCCGTCCATTGCGCGGCGACGCCCAGTTTGTCGCCCGCCGCGACGAGCGTGGTGAGCTTGTCCGCCGCCTCGGCATAGGTTGCGGCGGCCTTGGTGAAGCCGGCCCGGTCACTCCACACATTGGGCAGCGCCTTGGTGCCGGCTCCGTCACTGCCGGCGGGGAACATGGCGGGCAGGTTGTGTGCCCATGACGCAAGCGATTTTGCCGGGAACATCAGCGTCTTCAGATCGTCGCCACGATCGATCGCCGCCTTCATGCCACCGAAGGTCGCACCCGACAGGCGAAACGCGGCCTGGCGCGCGGGCACGAGCGAGTCGCCCGCGGCATCGCCACCGCGGCCGCGACGAGCAACGTCGCGCCCAATATCAGGCCTGCGAGCAAGGCAGGTTTCTTCATCGGCATTTCGCGTCCCCTCTATTCTCCCGGCCACAGGATGCTAGGCGCGCCCACCGGTGACGGCAAGCGGCGCGCGGGCACGTTAACCGCACCTCGCAGTGGCGCCTTAACCCTGGGCAAGTCATGGTCGACAAATGCCGTCGTCGAAGATCTTCCGGAACCGCTGGGCGGCCGTGCTCTGGGCCGGCGGTATCTTGTGGACCGCTTATGATGTCGCGGGCGCCGCGCCGGCGGGCAATGCGGCGACGGAGAACCAGGCGGCTGCGACCGATACCGACGCCACGGGGGTGGCGGTGGAGAATGGCGACCTGAGCGTGTTGGCCAATGCGATGGGTGGGTGAGCCCTGCTATCTCTATCATCTGTTCCCCCGCGAAAGCGGGGGTCCGCGGTCACAAGCGCTGCGCTCCATAACCCTGGGCTCCTGTTTCCGCAGGAGCACAAAGGTGGTCACTTCCCCCAGAACACAAATGCCACCGCACCGATCAGGCAGGCGAAGGCGCCGAGGTGGCGCCAGCTGAGTGGTTCGCCGAGCACCGCGACCATGAACACGCCGAACACCAGCAGCGTGATCACCTCCTGCGCGATCTTGAGCTGGCCGCCACTCCAGCCATGCGCATAGCCGAGCCGGTTGGCGGGCACGGCAAGGCAATATTCGAACAGCGCGATGCCCCAGCTGATCATCACGACGAGCAGCAGCGGCTTGTTCATGCCGCCCTTCAGATGCCAATACCAGGCGACGGTCATGAAGCAGTTGGAGGCGATCAGCAGCGCGATCGTCGGCATCTTTATCCCCTGGCAATCCGGCTCGACCAATCGGGCCATCGTAAAGCGTCAGGGCTGCGGTTTCGCCGAAATGGTGCGGATATGCCACGTCTTCTGTTCGGCGGTCGCGCCGTCGATATCGCCGACGCGGTGCAGCGTGACGTCACCCCGGGCATGGAACGGTGCCGCGCCCGCTTTCAGCCGGCCATAGATCTGCACCGGTACGGTCACGTAACGCTGGCCCGCCCCGGCATCGATCTCGCCGGGCGCGCCGATCTGGGCATGATATTCGCTATATTTGCCGAAGCTCGCGGCGAAGGCCGCCTCGTTCATGCCCGAGGCCTTGCCGCCATCATCCCACAGCGTGTGTGCCTGGCGATATTTGCCCTCTTCGAGCAGCGCGAAATAGGTCTGCACGACATTGGCCGCACCCTGCGCGCTGTCGGGCGTGAACGGGGCTTCCGAGACCACGCCACCCTTGGGCAGCCCGCCCGGCGTTCCCGGATCGCGCGGCTCGACCGGTGCCGGGCTGGCAATCGGGGTCGGCAGGATCGCGGGCGTATTGCCGTCGCCCATATCGGCCGAGGCATGGTTGGCGACATCGTTGCGGCCGGCCTCGGCGGCGGCGTTGATGTTGACCGCATGGTTCGCCGACGAGTCGCTCGATGGCGTGCAACCCGCCAGCAACAGCGGCAGGACAAGAAGAAAGCGCACGAAATTTCCCCGATCATGATCAGGCAGGCGAACGCGCCGCATCGCGGCACGTTCCCCCTGTTCCCGTCAGAAGTCGGTATAACGCTCGTTGCCAACGAAACCGAGGCGCGTGATGTGCGCGCGCTTGATCGTCGCCAGCGTCTCATCGAAACGGTCGTACCGGGTCATCGGATCGGTGTTGACGTGGAGTTCGGCGGTGGGATCTGCCTTGAGCACCGCCAGCCGCCCGGGCAGCGCAGCCGCGTCGAGCGCCGCGCCGTCGAGCCGCAGCGCGCCATTGGCAGCGAGATCGAGTTGGTGGATGACGGGGTGCTCGGTCGTGGTCGTGCCGGGCTGCGGCAGGTCGATCGGGACCTTGTGGGTCATGGCCGGGATGGTCAGGATCATCATCACCAGCAGCACCAGCATGACGTCGATCAGCGGGGTGATGTTGAGGGCCGACATGGGCTGGGGCTCACGGGCCGGAACGAACCGGTGCCGATAAGCGCCGCCGCGATAGGATATGGTTGCCGTAGGCATCGCCGTTCCTCCTGTCATGTGATGGTGTAACGTAACTTATGTGAGGCCGGCCTGTCAATCGAGAACGAGCGGACCATCTCCCTTCTTCGTCACCCCGGACTTGTTCCGGGGTCCACAGTGCCGCGCAAGAAAGAGACTGGTGCGTTTGCGGAACAGTGGATGCCGGAACAAGTCCGGCATGACCGGTGAGGTTTGCGGCCGTGTCCGCCACTCACCCTCACTCCACCCTCAGCCGTTCAGCAATTCTCGTATTTCCAGTTGCGGCGCTTGCCTTCGCGCAACCACGCGATGGTGTCGGCGATGCGTTTGTTGCGGGTTTCGGGACGCCTGGCCTCGGCAACCCATTCGCAATATTCGCGGCGGCAACTCGGCGGGAAGTTGGTGAAGGTCTTGGCTGCAGCGGTGTCGCGGGCCAGCGCCTCGGCCAAAGCGGGCGGCACCTCGATCTCGGCCTTGGCCGGACGCGCCGCGCGTTTCGGGCGATCTTCGGCCTCCAGCAGTGCGACGGCGGCGCGGATGCTGGCGTCGAGCGTCGCATCGTCGGGTAGATCGGCGAGTGCGGTGAGTTTGCCGAACTGGCCCATGCCGTCCTTGTCGCGCCCCGAGCCCATCTGGGCGCGATCCCAGAAGCCGAAGCTCGCATGCGCCTTGAACGCCGCCATGTTGGCCAGCAGGCGGCCGCGATAGAGGAAGAAGGGCATGCCCCACTTGATCGTTTCCTCGACCTCCGGGCAGGCGGCGTGGAAGCGTTCGCGCAGATGGGCGAGGATGGGGCGCGCGAATTCGGCGCGGGCGGCGATATAGGCGTCGATGCGCGGATCTATGGTCATGGCGCGGCTCCCCAGGGCCGGCCAGCCTAAAGTCAGGTCAGCCGCGCTTCAAGGTCGCAAAGCGGCATCGTCGGCGTCGTCGAGATCGTCGTCATCATCGACGGTTCCGGCGTCGAAATCGCCCTGCACCTCGTCTTCGGCAACGGCCGTCTCGTCCTCGGCTGCGTCGTCGTCCTCTTCGCCGATCTCGTCGGCGGTCATTTCGAGATCCTCTTCGGGATCGTCGCCGAGATCGGGGACAAGATCGGTCAGGACGATGCCGTCGGTCGGCCCGTCGCGTGTCGCCTCGAGGATCTCGGCACGCTGGCTCTCGTCATAGCCTTCCTCGTCATAACCGTCGTCGCCCGGACCCATGCCGGGAATCTGATGTCCGCCCATCATCGTCTCCTGATTTAACTCATGTTGGGAACGATGCTGATGGCGCGCGGTTCCGGTACCGCTAGACGATATCACGCCGGACGGAACAACCGTCCGCGCTCGGTCACCGCGACGATGATGAAGGCGGTGATGCCGGCCAGCGCGAAACCGACATGCATCGGCACGGTGGTGCCGGCGAAGGACTGGCCGATCGCCGCGCCGATCAGGGCGCCGCCGGTGATGAAGCAGAAGCCCTGGATGCTCGACGCGGTGCCGGCGATCGTACCCATGTTGATCATCGCCAGCGACGAAAAATTGGAGCTGGCCAGCGAGAAGCACGCCATCATCAGCCCTTGCAACATGACGAACAGCAACAGGCTTTCATGGCCAGTGAGGCTGATCAGCAGTGCCGTGAGCGCGACGCCGATCAACGCGACCAGTGCCGATTGCGACAGGATACGCGAGCCGACGCGCATCACGACGCGCGAGTTGAACAGGTTGCTGACCGCCATCATGCCGGCGGTCGACGCGAACACGACATTGAGCAGTTTGGGCCGGTGGAATACTTCCGCCACGACCTGTTGGACCGAGGTGATGTAACCGAACAGCGCGCCATGCATCACGGTGGAGGCGAGCATATAGCCGGTCGACCAGCGGTCCCCGAGCGTCTGGCGCGCGCCCTGGAGGGTGGCGGCGAAGGAATAGGGCCGTTTTTCCCGACGATCGAGCGTTTCGGGCAGGCGGCGGGCGTACCAGATCATGACCAGCGCGGTGAGACCGGCGATGACCCAGAAGATCAGCCGCCACGAGCCGAACAGCGTGATGCCCTGGCCGAGGGTCGGCGCGAGCACCGGCGCGATCATGAACACCATCGCGGCCAGGCTCATCACCCGCGCCATCGGCCGGCCCGAATAACAATCGCGCACGATCGCCACGGTGACGACCCGCGTCGCGGCGATCGCCACCGCGCTGGCGAAGCGCGCCACCAGCAGCAGCGTGAAGCTGCCCGCCACCGCGCAAGTGAAGTTGCAGCAGAAATAGATGCCGAGCGAAGCCAGCATGACCGGGCGGCGACCGAAATGATCGGACAGCGGGCCGTGGATCAGTTGCCCGACGCCCATGCCGATGAGATAGATGGCGATGACATATTGCTGCGCATTCTCGGTCGGCGCGCCGAGTTGGGCGCCGATCTCGGGCAAGGCCGGCAGCATGGCATCGACGCCGAGCGCGCCCAGCGCCATCAGCGCGGCGACCATCGCGACGAATTCGCCAAGCGGGATCGGCGCCCGCTGTTCGGCGGGGTGCGGTGGCGGGGGCTGCGTCATGTGTTCGCGCATGCAGCAAAAATGCGCGATGGTCGACCCTTGACGTAGGTCAATCTGCCGCTATAGTGTGTTGCATCACTATATCACTACGGAGTTGTCCGCCCATGACCCGCGCCCTGTTGATCGCCGCCCTGTGCGCCCTGCCGCTGGCTGGCTGTGATGGGCATGCCGGGAATGAGCAAGGCACGACGATCTCGCTCAACGCGACCGATTCGCACGGCAATGTGGTGGCCGGAATCGACGGCAAGAGCGGCGACATGGCGATCAACGCGCCGGGTTTTTCGGGCAAGATCAACCTGCCCAAGATTCATCTCGATGCGTCGGACTTCGACATGAACGGGGTGCATCTCTACCCCGGCTCGACGGTCTCGGGGATGAACATCGACGCCCACGACCATGGCCAGGGCAGCGACAATGACGGCACGGTCAAGGTGACGTTCGAAAGCCCGGCCAAACCCGACACGGTGCGCGCATGGTTCGAGGAAAAGCTCAATGCCGCCGGGTTCCATGTCAAGGCCGACGGCACCGGCCTGTCGGGCACGACCGATGAGAAGAAGCCCTTCTCGCTGGATCTGAGCCCGGTCGGCGCGGACCATGCCAAGGGCGTGATTACCATCGGGTGATCAGGTCCGAACTTGCTCTGAATCAACGTCTCCCGTCATCCCGGACTTGTTCCGGGATCCACCGTCCCGCATGAGCAGCGACCGGTTGGTTTGCGGCATGGTGGACCCCGGAACAAGTCCGGGGTGACGGTTTGGGGCGTTCAGACGCCGAGGGTCGCCTGTTTCCCTCGCCGCGAGAACCCACTATAACCGGTCGTTTCGTGATTTCGCGACTGGATATACGTCATGCTCGATACCCCCGCCGCCCAGGTTCCGCCGCTCTCGCTCGCCGATGAGGCGGCTGACCCCGACGCCTTTGCCGCCGCGCTTGGTGGATCGTTCGAGCGTTTCGGGTTCGCGGTGATCTCCGATCATGGCGTGCCGCAGGAGCTGATCGAGCGCGCCTGGGCGCTGACCGAGGAACTGTTCCGGCTGCCCGACGAGGAGAAGCGCAGCTATTTCGTCGCCGGTGGCGGCGGCGCACGCGGCTACACGCCGTTCAAGACCGAGATCGCCAAGGATGCCAAGCATGTCGACCTCAAGGAGTTCTGGCATGTCGGGCGGCAGCTTGCCGCCGGGCATCGCTTCGAGGACCAGATGTCGCCCAATATCTGGCCAGAGCGGCCGGAGGGTTTTCGCGAGACGTTCATCGAATTGTTCGCGGCGTTCGATACCGCCGGCGACCGGTTGCTGTCGGCGATCGCGCGACACCTGAAGCTGGCGCCGAACTGGTTCGACCATGCCGTGCGCGACGGCAATTCGGTGCTGCGCCTGTTGCATTATCCGCCGATCCCGGTCGATGCCGAGGGCGTGCGCGCCGGGGCGCATGAAGACATCAACCTGATCACCCTGCTGCTCGGCGCCGAGGAAGCGGGCCTTGAACTGCTCGACAAGGATGGCCGCTGGCTGGCGATCAAGCCGCCGCAGGGTGCGATGGTGGTCAATGTCGGCGACATGCTGCAGCGGCTGACCAACCATGTGCTGCCCTCGACGACGCACCGTGTGGTCAACCCGGTGCCCGAGCGGCGCGGCTTCTCGCGTTATTCGATGCCGTTCT
>NZ_JAQGLG010000266.1 GCF_028292965.1 Sphingomonas bacterium
ACCTTGTCGCCCTTGGGAAAGAGCAGCATCTTCTGACCCAGCGCCGCACCTTCGGTGAGGACGAAGTTGCTCGAGAAGTCGGTCGGCGCGTCATAGGACACCGGATTATAGTAGATGGTGACCGGCGCGACGGTGACCGTCGTAGGCGGCGCAAGCGGCGCGAAGATGATCGTCCCCCCGTTCACGCCGGGCCCGCTGCCATCTGCGCCCGCCATCAAGGTGAGACCGATGGGCAAACCGAGGCTCTGCGCCGGGATGGTGGTCCCGCGGGTCAGCGTGATCGCAGCGTCGATATGGACGTCATGCCCGGCGCACAGGCGGATATTGCCGTCAGTGGTGGTGATCGCGTGGAAGACGCGGACATTCTGGCCCGCGCTGAGCGAGATGCTGCCATTGACCGTGGTCAGGGCGGCATTGACGATCACGTCGCGGCCGCAACAAGCGACGATATTGCCCTTGGTCGCACTGATCGGAGCGTTGAGCACGACGTCGCGATAGGCGTTCATCGTCAAGGTGGTCGGCGTGCCCGACGCACTCCAGGCGATCGCATCGTTGACGATGATGTCGCCATTGCCGGTGCTGGTGTCGCCCGGCAATGGCATCGTGCTGATCGTGATATTGTTGGTGACGAGCTGGGCCGAAAGCGTCGCGCCGGAGATGTTGCCGCCCGCGCCGACGATGAAGTCGGCGGGGTCGATCAGCCAGGTGCCGGTCGCGCCGCGCGCCGCGACGGTGGTGACATGGGCATCGGTCGCCACGTTCACCGTCGCCGCGGACGTCTCGACGAACCCTCCATCCCCCCCGTTCGCCGCGCTGGCGTCGAGGGTGCCGCCAAGGTTGACGGTACCGCTTTTCATGTCGCCCAGCAGCACGATCCTGCCGCCGCGATTTTCGAGCGTGCGCGCCTCGATGATTCCGCTGTTGTTGACCACGGTGCCGAGCAGGTCGCCAGCCGCCTGCGCGGTCAGGATGACCTGGCCGCCATCGGCGCGGAGCAGGCCGCCATTCTCGATGAGCGCCCTGATGGCACCCTTGTCGACCGTGATGTTGAGCAGCCCGTCGCCGACGACATCGAGTGTGATCGCCTCGCCCGTGGCAAGCGCGACGGTGCCGAGATTGGCGCGGATCGTGCCACGGTTGTCGACGTGCGCGCCTAGCAGCGCGACATAGCCGCCATCGGCGGTGATCGTGCCGTCGTTGCGTACAGAACCACCGCTGCCGCTGAAGCTGTAATGTCCGGCCATGAAGTCGCTGTCGGACATGCCAAGCGTCGATGCCACCAGGCCGCCGACATCGACGTTCGCGCCCTTGCCAAAGACCACCCCGTTGGGATTGATCAGGAACACCTTGCCGTTGGCGCTGAGCGTGCCGAGAATGCTGCTCGCCTCCGGCCCGAGTACGCGGTTGAGCGCGACGGCGCTGCTGTTGGGCTGCACGAACGCCACGCTGTCATTCGCGCCGATAGAGAAGCTCTGCCAGTTGAGCACCGCATTCTGGCTGGTCTGCTGGACGATGACGCTGCCTGAGCTGGTGGCGATCGTGGCACTGCCCGCGGCGACCGAGCCGCCTCCGGGAAGGACGGACGCCGAGGCCTGGGCCTCCGTCACCGGTTGCATACCATGATTCTGCGCCTCGGCCGAGGAAGCGAGCGCGATCGGTGTGGCGAGCCCGATCGTCGCGAAGGCGGCAAGTCTGGCGAGCGCGCTCGAGCCGAACAGGGCGCGACGGCAGCTGTTGACGTTATACATGATGTGATCCTTCACGCGTCGGGGCGAAGCGCCCGGGGCATTTTTTGAGGGAATGTCAGAACTGTTTCACGACCTGAAACCAGAAGCGTCCGGCCTTGTCTGGGGCCGATGTCGCCGGGCCCGTTCCCCATTTGCGCGCATAGCTCCCCCGGACCAGCAGGCCCTGCGGCCCCGCCCAGTTCACGCCGGCACCATAGCCGGTACGGTGCGCGCCGTTCGGCCCGGCGAACCAGGGATCATGGGCATAACTGACCGCGCCGGTGTCGACGAAGCCGACCAGTTCGAACCGGCCGGGAAGGCGGTGCGGGTCGCCGCCGAGCATGAGGCGAGCCTCGACCGTCGCGAGATAACCACTGTCGCCGAACGCCTCGCCTTCGGGATAGGCGCGGACGCCATAGGCACCGCCGAGTTCCATCTTTTCCGAGCTGTCGAGATTGTCGAACGCATATTGGCCGCGCGCGGCAACATAGAGGGAGAAGGGGCCGGCAACCGACTGCAGTCGTGTGAAACTGCCCTGCAGCTTGTTGAACGTGCCCGCGCTATACGCGGTGGCGGCATCGATCGCTCGCTCCGGTGCGCTGCGAACGTCCAGGTTGCCGATCGTCCAGCTGAACGAATAGCTGCTCGCACCGCCGCCGCCTAGTATGTCGCGTGAATCCCCGGCCAGGCCGAGCGTCCCGGCCGTGACCCGCTTGTTCGAATCGGTCGCCACCGCGTCGAGCCTGTCGCGCAGCATCTTGTGGTCGAGATTGGCCAGCGCATAGAGGTTGGCGCGTCGCGAGCGGATCAGCGGATAGCTGCCGTAAACGCTGAAGATATCCGCGGTGCCGGTGCCGTCGAGCGCTTCGAACTCGCGCCCCAGCGCGTAGCGCAGATGGGCATAGGCAACGCCCAGCGTCACCGCGCCGACCGGCGCCTGATAAAAGGCGCGACCATAGGCCAGGGCGCCGTCCGACGCGAGCAGTCGCAGGCCGAGCTCGTCGCCGATGCCCAGCGGATTGTTGACGTTGATCGTTCCCCCCAAACGGTAGACGCCGGTATAGCGGCTGCCGGCATTATCGGCTTCCAGATTGCCGCTGATGCGCGGTCCGGGCACGACGTCGACGACGAGATCGGAGGTACCGACCGCGGTACCGGGCGCCAGCGTGCCTTTCACGCGGATGCCGGGAATGTCGGAAAGCAGCAGGAGGCGCCGCTCGAGCGGCGCGTTGGCGACGAGATCGCCCGAGTCCAGACCGCGCAGGATGCTTTTCGGAACGTGATTGGCGATGCGGGCCATGTCGCGCACCGTGACCGCGCCGTAGCGGCCCTCGACCACGTTTATGGCGACGACGCCGCCCTGCACGTCCTGCGCGGGCAGATAGGCCTGCGCCAGGATGTAGCCGCGCCGATGATAATAATCAGATATCCTAACGGCGAGTGCGCGCAGTTGCCGCAGCGTGAAGTCGCCGCCCGGGGCAAAAGCCGATGCGCGCAGCAGTTCGGGCTCGCCATAGGCGGTCTGGCCGGTGATGTGCAGCGTGTCGACGCGCACCGAAGGGCCTGCCTCCGCGGGCGCCGCGGGCGCCGGGCCGGGCGCGATATCGAGTTCGGGGGCGGGCTTCTGCGCCAGCGGGGGCTGTGGAAGTTGCTGGAGTTGGGTGCCAGCGCTGGGCACCTGCTGGGCATGTGCGGCGGCCGGCGCAAGAAGCGCGAACGCCAAGTAGCTCGACTTGTTCATTATATCTCACATGCTGACGCGTCGTCGGGTCGTGACGCGACCCACGCAGCGGTGAGGAGCACACGTAACAAGATATCGAAAAATCGCTCCGGCTGTCAGCCTGGACGTATCGGCACGGCAAACCCCGCTCGAATACACAAACCTTTGACGGTGCTATTAGTTCCGCAGCGTTTATATTATTGCTTTATAGGATCGATATTTATTATGTCATCGGATTTGACTTAAGATTTCGTTAAGAAAAATGTCACGATTCGCCAAATGGAAATAGGCAATATTATTTGCTATTATTCGATCGATTACGGCGGTTTTCAACAGTGATGGCAAATCATATGCTCATTTCAGTATCTGCTCGCATTGATCGATTGGCGGAGACATTCGAACAATTTGTCGGGTGCGCTGGCGTCGCCGGCGGCGCCCTCGGCCTCAACAACGCTTTCAGCTCGATCTGATCCCACGTGATCCTCCTCCATCTGGCAATCCCGGAGATGGAGGGGGCTTCCGGGTACCTGATGCTCCCCGATCAGCCAAGGTGCGCATGAAGCCGCCAGCGCTGGACAGATGCCGCTCGCACCAGCGACATGCGCGGCAGCGTCGCGGCGTGCTGATCGCTCGTCAGCGCCGCACTCACCTCTCCCGCTGATTCAGGGTTACAGATTCAAGCTACCCGGCGCTTCGCTGCTCACCAACTTTCTGATTTCAGCTATACCGTCGAGGCCAAGCGTCTCCGGCACATCGATGAACTCGAAAACGTCCAGCCTTCTCTCGCCCAATTCATAGCGAGACGAACTGCTGTGGCCTGCCCAGGCGCCGGGCGACATACGCATGATTCAGCCCTGCACTACTGCGCGCGCTGATCGGCATTGCAAGCGTCCGCCGATAGCGCACGTCAGAAATTCCCTTTCTCATCGTCGTGCGTTCATCCTCCCCGAGGATGTAGGACATGCGCCGGGGCGGGCGTGGCCACCGTCCTCATGCTCGCAGCGTGCAAGCCCGCCGCGACTCCGACAGCGGAGCCGACCGTCGCAGTCGCTGCCGCAGTCGGCTTCAACGCCACCGATGAGGCCGTAATCAATACCGACGCCCTAGCGCGCCTGCAGAGGCGGACCACGTGTTCGGTTACACCCCCATCAAATTCGTCGAACTGTAATTTTTCGTCTTTGCGATAGGCGCAGCGAGCGTCGGCAACTGGAGCGCCTCCTGCCCGGCAGCTTCGCGGTGGGCGGGACCCAATGGCGGACAATCGCAGCCGGTTTCCCGCCTCCAGATAACGGACTTTTATTCACCTTCCGATTTAGGCTTGCATTCGCTCAGACGAATGTCTGGTTAGGGCAGGGGCCGCCGAAAACTGCCGTTCCGAGACCGCTTATCTCGCGGGTGTGCGCCATGCCAATAGTCGGACGACGGCTCCAACGCCGCTGATGTGGAAAACCACAATAGGTGATCTTGCTGCGCGCGTTCATCTACGAGACCGCAGCAACGCAGGGCGATCGATATGAAGCAGATGCTCCAGCGAAGTTTCAGGCCACTCTTCAACGTCAATCCACGATTGCTCGTCGGCGGCGGGATTCTCGGTATGATGGTCGTGGGGGAGGCGGCGTTCGCCTACGGCGCCAATCTGGTTTAACAGGAAGCTCGCCGGTTGCCTGTTTCTGCACTCGGGCCGATGTCGGCCGCGCAGGATCCGTCGACAGAAGGCGGATGCGTTGAAGATGCCTCCAATATGCCGCGGCCCATATCAGCCCTGCTCGCATGACAGGCGGAGGGATCGACGTGCCATCATCGCCTGAGACCGCTGCGCGCCGCCAAGCCGTGATGGCGGAGGAACTGGGCCTGCTCATCGACGGTGCGACCAACTATGCGATCTACATGCTCGATCCCCAGGGGCGGGTGACGATTTGGAACCGGGGTGCGGAGCGCATCAAGGGCTGGACGGAGGCCGAAATCATCGGCCGCAATTTCGAGATATTCTATACGCCGGAGGATATCGCGGCCGGCAAGCCGGCAAAGGACCTCACGCGTGCCAACGCCGAAAGCCGCGTCGAGGAAGAGAGCTGGCGTATCCGCAAGGACGGCTCCGAATTTCTCGCCAGCGTGACGATCACGGCGCTGCGCGACGACGCCGGCGCGCTTCGCGGTTTCGGCAAGGTGATCCGCGACATTACCGACCATAAGGCGGCCGAAGCCGCTGTCGCGCGCCGCGAGCACCATCTGCGATCGATCCTCGCGACTGTGCCCGACGCGATGATTGTGATGGACGAGCGCGGCACTGTCGCCTCGTTCAGCGCCGCGGCCGAGCGCGTGTTCGGCTACTCGGAGGCCGAGGTCATCGGGCGCAATGTAAGCATGCTGATGCCCGAGGCGGATAGGGGAGCTCATGACGATCATCTTAAGGTGTATCTCGCGACCGGCGTTCGTCACGTTATCGGCAGCGTCCGCAGTGCGACGGCATTGCGGCGCAGCGGTGAATCCTTCCCCATCGAATTGGCCGTCGGGGAGGTATCGATCGGCGGCGAACGCATCTTCACCGGCTTCATTCGTGATATGACCAGCCGGCTGGAGACGGACCGGCAGATGCGTGAGCTCCAGTCGGAACTCCTCCACGTCTCTCGCGTCAGCGCGATGGGGACGATGGCATCCACGCTCGCGCATGAAATCAATCAGCCGCTGACCGCAATTGCCAATTATCTCGAAACAGCCCGTGACATGATCGGGGAGGGTGACGGCGGATTGCTCGGCGAGGTCGCTGAGGCGCTCGACCTCGCAGCCGCTCAATCACTCAGGGCAGGGAACATCGTCCGCCGGCTCCGCGCCTTCGTGGATGGCGGCGAAACGGGATTCCAGGTCGCGCGCCTCGACGAGCTGGTGGGAGAGGCAACGAGTCTCGGACTGCTTGGCGCTCACGAGGCGGGGGTGACTGTCACGATGACCATCGCAGCCGGGCTCGATCGGGTCCTGGTCGACCGGGTGCAGATCCAGCAGGTCCTGGTGAACCTGATCCGCAATGCCATCCAGTCGATGAGTGGGTCGGTGCGGAAGGAACTCACCATCGCAACCGCCCCCGACAGGGACGGCTGGGTCAAGGTGACGGTGGCCGACACGGGCATCGGAATCGACCCGGCCGTTCGTGAGCGCCTGTTCGAGGCATTCGCCACCACGAAGGAGGACGGCATGGGCCTCGGCCTTTCGATCTGCCGCACGATCATCGAGGCGCATGGCGGTCGCATCTGGGCGGAGGAGGTGCAGGGGGGCGGTGCTGTCTTCCATTTCTGTGTCCCTCTCGCCGGAGAAGAAAATGCCTGACACAGAACGTACCGTTCATATCGTCGATGACGACGAGGCGATCCGCCAGTCGATCGGGTTCCTCCTGCGCAAGGCCGGGTTCAAGGTTATCGTATACCCGTCCGGCACCGACTTTCTGAAGACAGTGAGTCGCGACCTGCGAGGGTGCGTCCTGCTGGATGTGCGAATGCCTGGTCTCGACGGTCTTGAGGTGCAGGACCGGATGTCGCAATTGGGTATCACGCTGCCGATCGTCATGCTGACCGGGCACGGCGACGTAACGCTCGCGGTGCGGGCTATCAAGGCGGGTGCAATCGAGTTCATCGAAAAGCCGTTCGAGCGCAGCGCGCTGCTCGCTGCGATAGACGAAGCACTTCGCCATGCCGCGCGCGACGAGCGCGGGCATCTCGCCTTGGCCGACGCGGTAACAAGACTGGCCGTGTTGACCGCACGCGAGCGCGACGTTCTCGGCGGGCTGGTCCTCGGACGGCCGAACAAGCTGATCGCCTTCGATCTCGGCATCGCCACGCGGACCGTCGAAGTTCATCGCGCGAACCTGATGGAAAAGCTTAACGCGAGAAGTTTGTCGGACGTCCTCAGGATCGCCTTTGCCGCCGGTCTGGGCGAGCGCGACTGACGAGGTCACCCCTCGCCTTCTACGTACAGACAGCGGCCTGCACCCATGGCATCGCTGTGTCACAAGGACATTTGATGACACAGCAGAACCGTTCCCCGTCGATCGAAAGCATCGGCGTCTCGCTCGTCGACGGGGATGCGGACGTGCGCCACGCCCGCCAGTTGATGTTGCGGTCGGAGAATTACGACGTCCGATCCTATCCCACCTGCGCCGCGCTTCTCGCCGACCCCAGGTCGAGAGACTATCCGTGCATCGTCATCGATATCGAGATGCGAAAAAGCGATGGCCTGGAGCTTTTACGGCAGATGCGTGCAACCGGATGGCGCGGAAAGGCCATTCTGCTAGACGGGGACGACCATGACGGCGCAGTGGCTGCGGAGGCACGGTTGCACGGCGACCGAATCTTCGATCGTGCGATCGGCGATCGCCCCCTGATGGCAGCTATCGCCGCGTCGGTCGATCGAGGGTGGGGCGACTGGAACGCACAAGGGTAGCGCCCGAACCATCGCCTGCCGCACGTCGTCGGTGGTTGCGACCGGCTTCGCGCTTACCCGGGCGCCTGGCATCGAACGGCCACGCGTAATTTGCAAAGTTAATGGGAGGATCAGGTCATTCCCCAAGCGCTGGACTATTGTGAGCCGCCGCTTTGGGGCGCCAAGCGGCTGCGCTTGGCTGTCGACGCTGCCGGGATCGCACTATGGTCCTGGAACATCGACCGTGACACGATCGAGATGGACCAGCGTGGTTTCGATCTGTGGCAGGTTCCTCCCAGCAATTCCGTAAGTTTCGAGAATCTATCGCTTCATATCCATCCCGCTGATCGTGCGCCGGTACGGGCTGCATTCGCCGCCGCGCGCGGCGCGACGGGCGCCTATGACGTGGATTTCCGCGTCATGATCGGCGACGATATCCGCTGGGTATCCGCCCGCGGTGAAGGTGGCCATGCGGCCATCCTTGATAGCGTTATGTTCGGCATCTTCCTCGACGTGAGCGAGCGAAAGCGGGCCGAAGAAAGCCACGACCTGCTGGCCGGTGAAATGAGCCACCGCGTGAAGAACCTGCTGGCGATCGCCTGCGGTCTTACCGAAATAACGTCACGATCGGCGAGCTCCGCGCCGGAAATGGCGCGTGATCTGACCCACAGGTTCACGGCGCTTGGCCGCGCGCACGACCTCGTGCGTCCGGTGCCGGGCGCGGGAGAAAAAGACGTGCTGTTAGACGATCTGCTTGCCGTACTCCTCGCTCCCTATGCTGGCTCGGCGTCGATCGCCGATCGCGTTCGCGTGACGATGCCGAGAGTGGTGGTCGGCGAGCGATCCGCGACAGCACTGGCCCTCATCGTCCATGAACTGGCAACCAACTCGTTGAAGCACGGCGCGCTGTCCGCGGCGAGCGGCGGGCTGGACATTTCCTGTCACGTCGATGGACCGACCCTCGAGCTTCTTTGGTCGGAACGGGGCGGTCCGGCCATCGTCGCGCCCACAGGACCGGCCGGCTATGGCAGCAAATTGATCAGGCGCACGATCTGCGGCCAGCTTGGCGGATCGATCGACTATGACTGGTCCGGCGACGGCGTCGTCATCAGCCTGCGCATCAATCCGCAAATGCTGGTCACCTGAAGCGTCGGCGTCGAACAGAATTTGCGCTGTCCAGAAAAATTTCACTGATCTGCGTAGTTTCCGACGCTGCCCATGATCCTGCGTTGCGCTCATCACCGCAAAACTGGGTCCGGCGATTGGAGGGCGGAACGCGCCAACGACGGTCCCGGCGCCTATCGGAGCATCTGCTCGAGCGTTTCGACAGCTGCTTAAGCCCCCAGTCACAGGAGCTCTTATGTCTCAGGATCGTCAACTTCAGGAAGCCGTTCTGGCCGAGTTCGTTTGGGAGCCGAGCGTCACCGCCGCGCATATCGGCGTCACCGCGAAGAACGGGGTTGTGACGCTCACCGGCCACGTTCAAAATTACCTCGAGAAGCGCACGGTCGAACGTGCGGCCGCTCGCGTCAAGGGCGTCAAGGCGGTGGTCGAGGAGCTCGAGGTCAAGCTCCATCCGGGCATGACGCGCAGCGATGAGGACATTGCAAACGCCGCGATCAACCGTCTTGCGTGGGAAATCAGTGTTCCGCGCGATGCGGTCAGGATCAAGGTCGAAAAGGGCTGGGTGACCCTTACTGGTCAGGTGGACTGGCATTTCCAGAAAGAAGCAGCCGAGCGCACTATCGACGGGATGCTCGGCGTGGTGGGCGTGCTGAACGAAACCACGATCAAGCCGCGCGCCGATGCCACCGACATCAGCCGCAAGATCGATCAGGCGCTGCACCGGTCATGGTTCGATCCGAAGACCATCACCGTCACGACGCATAACGGGAGGGTCACACTGACCGGGTCTGTCGAAACGCCTGGTGACCGCAATGTCGCCGCCGCGACGGCCTGGAGCGCTCCAGGAGCAACCGAGGTCGAGAATGACCTCATCATCGCTTGATATGGCGATCGGCCCCGCCCGCCGCTCTCGGGCGAGCCGGGGGCGACGCTCGCGAGGACTTTTGCCCCCGTAGCTCGCACAGCCTCACCACAGGCAGCATCCAGATTGAGATCAGGAGTCGACCGTGAAGCGAACGATGCGCCGGCTCTTCGGGGAAACCCGGCGACAATTGCCGGGTTCCCCGGGCCGGCTTGCTCGCCCCACGCGGGGCCGTGATGGCCCTGTCCTCGTTCACGGTGGTGCTGGACGCGCTGCGCCTGAACGCTGCCACGCTGTGAAGGGTCGTTGCCAAACTGGCGCCCGTGTCAGTGCCGTTGCGATCATGCGACGCCGGGCGATGCGCCGGATGGCGTGGTGAGGTCGCTCGTAGCTGCCCGCTTTGATAGCGGGGGTCAGCCATTCTGGACCCAATCGGTCGACGCTACCTTCCTGGCGCTTGGTTGCGATCGGAATGGGCTGACGCGAGCGGATGCCTTCGAGCGGCTGAAGCTTGCGGGTCCCAATGCCGATGTCAGTGGTTCGAAGCGCGGTTCTGTCCGCGCCATCATCAAGCGCATGATCGAACCGCTGTCGCTGATCCTGATGGCGGCCGGCCTGGTATCGGTCGCTACGGGGGATGTTATCGGAGGGTCGATCATCGTCGCCATACTGCTGCTGTCGATCGGGCTCGACACGCTTCAGGAAGGACATGCGATCCGCGCTGCCGACATTCTGCGCCGGTCGGTGGCACTCAAGGCCACGGTTCGTCGCAACGGCGTGCTGTCCGAGATCGATGTGGCGGACGTCGTGCCTGGCGACGTCATCCGCGTACGGGCGGGCGACATAATTCCTGCAGACGCTCTCGTGTTCGAGTGCATGGCGTTTACCGCCAGCGAGGCGGCGCTGACCGGGGAGCCTTTTCCCGTCGAAAAGAGACCCGGTATGGTCACCGCGGTCGCCGCCGCCGAGGCCAGCAACGCCATTTTTCGCGGTAGTGTCGCGCAGACCGGCGAAGCACTGGCACTCGTGGTGGGTACCGGCCGCGGGACGTTGTTCGGGGCCGCCGCGGCGGCGCTCGCAACAGCGGGTGAGACCTCGCCCTTCCAGCGTGATCTGAGCGCCTATGGTCTGCTTACCGCGCGCCTAACGATCGCGCTGGTCGTGGTCGTGTTGACGGCGAGCATCTTCTTTGGGCGCCCGCTACTTCAGTCGCTGATGTTCGCAGTCGCGCTGGCGGTGGGACTGACGCCCGAACTGCTGCCGATGATCACCACCGTCACGCTGTCACGGGGCGCGATGCGGATGGCCAGGCGCAAGGTCATCGTGAAGCGACTAGCCTCGATCCATGATCTTGGTGCGATGACGGTGCTGTGCACCGACAAGACAGGAACGCTCACCTCGGCGCAAATCAGTCTGGCGTGCAGCATCACGTTGCTGGGGGCCGATGACCCAAGACCGTCCCGGCTCGGCGCGATCGCCGCTATTCTGGGCGGAGACAGCGGTGCTCTGGACGCCGCTATGACGTCGGCAGCACCCGATGCCGCCCAAGGCTGGACCTTGTCCTCGCGTCAAAGCTTCGACTTCACACGCAGGCTTGGTTCGGTGCTCGCCGCCGGCCCGGAAGGCGCCCTGCTGATCACCAAGGGCGCGCCCGAAGCCGTGATCGCGGCGTGTCGCTCAAGCCTTGTCGACGGGAAGGTTGTCGCCTTCGGCTCAAACGAACGAATCGCCGCGCTGGCCGAGGTTCGCAAACTCGCCGAACGGGGCATGCGCGCAATCGCGGTGGCGTCACTCCCCTGGGTCGGCGCCGCGCGTGACCTGATCGCGCAAGACGAGACCGGACTCGTCTTTGAGGGGCTCTGCGCCTTTGCCGATCCGCCAAAAGCTACAGCCGCAGCCGCCGTCGCGCGGTTGGCTGAGGCAGGGATTCGCCTGATCATCCTGTCGGGCGACGATCCGGTGGTGGTCAAGAGGCTGGCTGGTCTGGTGGGCCTGGCGACGGACAAGGTCTTCTCGGGAGCCCAGGTTGCCCGGCTTAGCGACGCGGCCTTGGCGGTACAGGTGCGGTCGGTCGACGCCTATGGCCGCCTTGCCCCTGACCAGAAGGCACGGCTGGTGCGCGCGCTCCAGGCCGGCGGTGCCATTGTCGGTTATCTCGGCGACGGCATCAATGACGCTCCCGCCTTGAAGGCCGCCGACATCGGCCTGTCTGTCGATGGCGCGGCCGGCGTTGCCCAGGCGTCGGCCGACATGATCATGCTGGACAGCGACCTTGCCGTGGTGGCCGACGGCGTCGAGGAGGGGCGTCGGACCTTCGCCAACATCCTCAAATATATCCGCATGGGCGCGAGTTCGAATTTCGGGAACATGCTGTCGATGGCGGCAGCCTCCATCTTCCTGCCGTTTCTGCCGATGCTGCCCACCCAGATACTGCTCAACAACCTGCTCTACGACTTTTCCGAGATCGGCATTCCGTTCGATGGGGTGCGGCCGGAAGCGGTCGCCCGTCCGCAGGTCTGGGACATGCGTGGCCTGATCCGCTTCGCCGCCGTCATGGGGCCTCTATCGTCGGCCTTCGACCTCATCACCTTTGGCGGCCTATTGCTGCTCTTCCACGTTTCGCCGCCGGCGTTCCGCACCGCATGGTTCCTCGAATCGATGGCGACCCAGATACTCGTGATCTTCGTCATCCGCACCAATGGCCGCCCGTGGCGGGACCTGCCGCGACCGGCGCTCGTCGCGTCCTCGCTGGGCGCACTGATGGTTGCAATGGTCCTGCCCTTCACGCCGGCCGCCGGCTGGTTCGGGTTCGTGGCGCCGCCGCTTGCGGCCACCTCATTCCTCGGTCTGCTCGTTATCGCCTATCTTGCCGGCGCCGAGCTGCTCAAAGGTGCCGCCATCGCCGCGTCCGTTCGCCGGGCGGTGCGGCCGCACGCCGCGTGATGACGATCCTGGTGCCGCTCGGCTTCCCGCTCCGGCTGCCGTTGCCGCCTGTATCGCGCCTGCTGCGACGCGGCATTCTGCGGGGCCCCGCACACGCTGCGTAGTTCCCGATGCTATCGTCGCCAGTCGCCCCTCGGCAAAAGGCTCGGGCGGGTCGGATCCTCCAGCTCGTGAAAGCGACACCGGCCGCTCTTTGAGCCTGCACCCGATCAGGAGACGATCCGTGACATATACGACGGTGCTGGTTCACCTCGATGGCGGCCAAACAAACGAGCCCGTCCTCGCAATCGCCGCAAGTCTGGCCGCGCGATATAGCGCTCGCGTCATCGGCATTGCCGCCTGCCAGCCGATGCAGATCGGGGTCGGCGGCGGCGACTTCACCGGTGGCCTTGCCGTGCTGGAACGGGATATCGTCGACAATGAACTGAAACGAGCGGAAGTCGAGTTCCGGGCTTGCGCCGAAATCCAGCCCTTCGTCCTCGAATGGCGATCTTGCGAGACGTTGGAACCGGTCTCGCACATCGTCGCCAAGGAGGCGCGATGCGCCGATCTCATCATCACCAGCCTGTGCTCGGGCGCTTCGCGCAATGCGCTGACCCACGCCGACACTGGTGATCTCGTTATTCGGGCCGGTCGGCCGGTGTTGGTGGTGCCCGCCAAACCCGCACAAAGCTCTTTCGAAACAGTCGTCATTGCCTGGGCGGATACGCGCGAATGCCGGCGCGCCGTCGTTGATGCCATGCCGATCCTCGAACGGGCCGAGCGCGTCCTGATCGTCGAAGTCGCACCTGAGCTGTCGGAGGCGCGGTCGCGGACAAAGGACGTCGTGGCCTGGCTGTCACGACACAAGATCACCGCCGACCAGCTGCTCGTCCCTGCAAAGGGCAACCATGTCGCAAGCCTCGCCTTGATCGCCAGCGAACATGGCGCCGACTTGATCGTAGCGGGAGCCTATGGGCACAATCGGCTGCGCGAGTGGGCGTTTGGAGGCGTAACGCGCGACATTCTGTTGCGCCTCGATATCTGCGCGCTGCTTTCGCACTGACGCGCGCCCTGAAGCGCAAGGGTCCAGGCCGAAACCGCACATCGTGGCGCCGCTCTCCTTGCAAGCTCGATTGAGTTCTCGCGTGCCGGCGGGCGATGACGGCGGCGTCGCAAGATGCGGGCCTCAACACTATCGCCCGTGACGCCGAGCGTTGAGGCAGGACGCCCGATCAGCGATCTGCCGGCCGATCCTCGACGCCAATCGGTGTCGACACCCCTCCGAGCCAGCCGCGCAAAGCGCGAGAACCTGTTTGCGCCCGAGCCGGCATAGGTGTTTTCCGAGCCAAGACCCGGAAAGTTCCTTTGGCTAGTCCAAGTTATCGCTTCGGTCCGCCCGGGCGCCGTTAGGGGAAATGACTTGCGCAACGACGACGCAGAGGCGGCCTATTTGCAGAAACGCATAAGCACCTCCCTCGAGATGGCAGGGGCTGCGGCTTGTAGCTGCGCTCGTGTGGCTCACCGTTCGCTTGCCCGGCGCTACGAGCAGGAACTCGCAGCCATCCGCCACGCCGCAATACCGTCATGACAGTGTCCCACCGCCCCACGGCAGGCAGGCGAACAATGCAGGGATGGGCGTTGACCGCGCTCCTCACTTTGGGGGTCGCAAGCGGCGCTGCCGGTCAGTCCGCGCCCGTGGAAGTCGACGGGCAAATCGAACAGCTTAAGCCCGGCGAATATCTCTGGGCTCCCCAGATCGCGCCCGAAGGACCAATCACCATCATCGTTAGCCTCCGGCTGCAACGCGCCTATGCCTATCGCAATGGGGTCGTGATCGGTGTCTCCACGGTATCGACGGGCGCGGCCGGCCACCGCACGCCGACTGGGATTTTCACGATACTGCAAAAGGACGCCGACCATGTGTCGAACATATATTCGGATGCGCCGATGCCCTTCATGCAGCGCCTCACCTGGGGCGGCATCGCGCTGCATGCCGGGAATCTTCCCGGCTACCCGGCCTCGCATGGTTGCGTTCGCCTGCCCGCAGCGTTCGCAAAGCTGCTCTACGGCGTGACGAAGCTAGGCATGACGGTTGTGATCACCGAAGCGTCGGCGGTCCCCGTCGCGGTAGCTGTGCCGCCGGTTCTCGCAGGAGAAGTTGATGGACTGCGGGCTGACTATGAATGGCGCCCCGAACGCTCGGCGGCGGGTCCGGTGTCGATCGTGATCAGCGGGCACGACCACCGTCTCGTGGTGCTGCGCAACGGCATCGAGATTGGCTCCACTCACATTCGTCCCGACAGTGTGGTACCGCTCACGGTGGCGTATACGCTCCAGAGCATCGACGCCTCGGGTCCGCACTGGTTTCGCCTCCCGTTGCCGGGACAGGCGATGCCGACCGCTGCGGAGTTGAGTGCCGGGGAGGAGGCGACGGCGCATCTGTCGTCGGAGTTCGGCGCGTTGTTGGCCACTGTTCTCGCGCCCGGCACTACCGTACTCATTACCCGCGACACTTTGCGGGCGGCTGGCATGGGGCAGCCGCTCACCGTGATCGCAAGCGCCGCATCGGGGCTGTCTAAGTAAAATCCGGCGCTATCGAATGACAGCCGCTTGCTGCAGGTCCGCAGCCGCGGAACACACCATCCGCGCTCCTGCGCGAAAGACTGCCCGATGAACCATCCGAGCCTGCCTCTCACCAGCCGCACCGGCTTCCGGTTCCGCGTCCGCACCGCGCTTCCGGTCGATGACGGCACCGTCGCTGACTTCTTCACGCATGTGACGCGCAAGGACCTTCGGTTTCGTTTCCTTTCGGCGGTGAACACGGTCGCGACAGCGCAGATCACGGCGCTGACCCATGTCGATCACCGCTGGTCGGAGAATTTCCTCGCTTTCACCCATGACGGATCGATGATGATCGCGACCGCCATGCTCGCTTGTGATCCCACCTTCGAACATGGTGAGGTCGCGATCGTGGTACGGCAGGATTTCAAGCGCAATGGCGTCGGTTGGGAGTTGTTGGCGCATGTCGCGCGCTTCGCCGACCTTAAGGGCGTCGGCATATTGCAGGCGATCGAGAGCTGCGACAATCACGATGCGCTCGAGGTCGAACGCGACATGGGTTTCACGGTCGAGCCCTACCCGGGCGACACCACGCTCATGCTCGTCACGCGCAAGCTCGATCGCGACGGACTTCCGGCCGCTCTGGTTGCCGAGGCGGTGGCCTGACCGAACGCTTCAAAACGCCAGTGTGCGGCCGACGTGGCGGGCGATCTGCGCGTTCTCCTGCGAGGCAATTGTTCTGAACTCGATCGGACCGGCGAACGCCAGATCGGCGCGGATCGCCATACGCACGGCAGCGTCGTGTTCGCCGATCCCGCCGGTGAAGACGATCAGGTCGGCCCCGCCGAGTACCGCGAGCATTGCCGATATCTGCTTGGCGATGGAGCGACAGAAGATGCGGATCGCGAGATCGGCATCGGCGTCGCCGCTTGCGTGCAGGACACGCAGGTCGCCCGAACGCCCGGAGATGCCGAGCAGTCCGGATTGCCGGTCGATCAGATCCTCGATGCTGGCGACATCCATCCTCCGCTCGCGGAGCAGATACAGCATCAGGCCGGGATCCACGTCTCCCGCGCGCGTCGCCATCACGACCCCGCCGGACGGGGTAAGGCCCATGCTCGTGTCAACGGATCGCCCATCGCGCACTGCCGTCACGCTAGCGCCACTGCCGAGATGCGCGATGATGATGCGCTCCGGCAAAGGCGTGCCCAGTTGCGCGACGATCGACTCGCACGACAGGCCGTGGAAGCCGTAGCGCCGCACACCATCCGCGCGGAGGGCCTTCGGGATGGGAAGGACCGCGGCGATATCGGGCAGGTCGGCATGGAAGCCGGTATCGAAACAGGCGACCTGCGCGATGCCGGGATAGTGCGCTCCGGCCAGGTCGATCAGCGCGAGTGCGGCCGGACCATGGAGCGGCGCAAAGGCGCTGGCCAGGCGCAGACGCGCCACAACGGCATCATCGATCCGGACCGGTGCAAACAGGTCGATGCCGCCATGGACGATGCGGTGCCCAATCGCATCGGGACGCATCCGGCCGATGCTTTCGAACAGGGCATCGTCACCGCCGGTGTGCTCGACCTCTCCCGCCGACAGCTCGCTGACCCCCTCGCTGACCGAATAAATGCCCCATTTGACCGAGGACGAGCCGCCGTTGAGCGTCAGCACGCATTTGCTCATCGCACCCACTGCCAGTCGCGTATCTCTGGCAGATCGTCGCCATGTTCGGCGATGTAGAGCTTGTGCCGCTCGATCATCGTCCAGTAGCGCTGCGTCTCGGCCGTGATCCGACCCCGAAGGCGCGGCACCCGCTCGATCACATCGAGCGCCAACCGGTAGCGATCGAGGTCGTTAAGCACGACCATGTCGAAGGGCGTCGTCGTGGTGCCTTCGTCCTTGTATCCGCGCACATGGAAATTCTGGTGATTGGTGCGACGATAGGTCACCTTGTGGACCAGCGATGGATAGCCGTGAAAGGCGAACACCACCGGCTTGTCGGCCGTGAACAACGCCTCGAACGCGCGCTCGTCCAGTCCGTGAGGATGTTCGGACTGCGGCTGGAGTACCATCAGGTCAACGACGTTGACGACCCTGATCCGGATATCGGGGACATAGTCGCGCAGCAACGCAACGGCGGCCATCGTCTCCAGCGTCGGCACATCGCCGGCGCATGCCATCACGACATCCGGTTCGCCGGGGTCGCTGGCCCATTCCCAGACGCCGGCGCCGGTCGTGCAGTGGCGCACTGCGTCATCGATCCCGAGCCACTGCCATTCCGGCTGCTTGCCCGCGACGATAACGTTCACATAATGCCGGCTGCGCAGGCAGTGATCCGCGACCGACAACAGGCAGTTCGCATCGGGCGGCAGGTAGATTCGCACCACGTCGGCCTTCTTGTTGGCGACGTGATCGAGAAAGCCCGGATCCTGGTGCGACAGCCCATTATGGTCCTGGCGCCACACATGCGAGGTCAGCAGATAGTTGAGCGAGGCGATAGGGCGCCGCCACGGAATCGTGCTCGAAACCTTGAGCCATTTGGCGTGCTGGTTGAACATCGAATCGATGATGTGGATGAACGCTTCGTAGCAGCTGAACAGCCCGTGCCGTCCGGTGAGCAGGTAACCCTCCAGCCATCCCTCGCAGAGATGCTCGCTCAGCACCTCCATCACGCGGCCATCGTGTCCGAGATGTTCGTCGACCGGCTCGATCTCGGCCATCCAGACCTTGTCGGTGACCTCGAACATCGCCTGCAGTCGGTTCGATGCGGTTTCGTCCGGGCCGAAGAGGCGAAAATTCGCCGCCTCGAGATTGAGGGCCATGGCGTCGCGCAGGAAGTTGCCCAGCACCGCCGTCGCCGCCGCCTTAACCGCGCCGGGGGCCGAAAGGGGGACGGCATGGTCGCGAAAGTCGGGAAGGGCGAGCGGCTTCAGAAGTTCACCGCCATTGGCGTGCGGGTTGGACCCCATCCGGCGATGACCGGTCGGGGCGAGTGAGGCGAAGTCGTCGCGAAACTTGCCGGTCTCGTCGAACAACTCGTCGGGCCGGTAGCTCAGCAGCCACTCCTCAAGCTGACGCAGATGCTCGGGATCGGCGAAGTCGGCGATCGGCACCTGATGCGCCCGCCACGTTCCTTCAACGGGCTTGCCGTCGACGACTTTCGGTCCGGTCCAGCCCTTGGGGGTTTGCAGCACGATCATCGGCCAGCGCGGCCGCTCGTCATCGCCCTCGCCCGCACGCGCGGCGAGCTGGATCGCGGTGATGCGCGCCAGCGCGGCATCCAGCGCGGCGGCAAGGAGCTGGTGCACCTTTTGAGGATCGTCGCCTGCGACGAACCATGGCTCATGCCCATAGCCGCGCATCAGGTCGGTCAGTTCTTCCCGCCCGATCCGCGCCAGCACGGTGGGGTTGGCGATCTTGAAGCCGTTCAGGTGCAGGATCGGCAGCACTGCGCCGTCACGGGCGGGGTTGAGGAACTTGTTGCTGTGCCAGCTGCTCGCGAGCGCGCCCGTCTCGGCCTCGCCATCGCCCACCACGCAGGCGACGATCAGGCCCGGATTGTCGAATGCCGCGCCATAGGCATGGGCGAGCGAATAGCCGAGCTCGCCGCCCTCGTGGATCGAGCCGGGCGTCTCCGGCGCGACATGGCTCGGTATGCCACCGGGCCAGGAGAACTGACGAAACAGCCGGTCCATGCCGCCGCGGCTGCGCTCGATCGCCGGATAGCGCTCGGTATAGGAGCCCTCGAGATAGGTGTTGGCAACCAGCCCCGGGCCGCCATGACCCGGTCCGATCACCGCGATCATGTTCAGGTCATGCTCGACGATCAGGCGATTGAGATGGACGTAGAGCAGGTTAAGCCCCGGCGTCGTCCCCCAGTGACCGAGCAATCGCGGTTTGAGATCGGCGAGCGTCAGTGGCCGTTCCAGCAGCGGGTTTGCACGCAGGTAGATCTGCCCGACGGAAAGATAATTTGCCGCACACCAATAGCCGTGCATGCGACGCAGCATGTCGGGCGATAGCGGGCGCTTGGCGCGCAGATCGGTCATCTGAAAAGTCCTGTCACGGCTGGCGGCGAGACGCAGCCATGCCGGCCCCGACAGAGCTCGGGCACCATCGGAAACTACGCAGGCCGGTTAGGTATTTCCCGATGCTGCGCGAACGGCGCTGCCGCGCCTAGGGCGAGGCTTCGAAATCATCGGAGCGCGCAGCACATGGTCGATACCACAGTCAGGCCGGAAAGCCTTGCCCTTGCCACGGAGCGTGCCGCCCAGCCGGTGGTGCACCACGTGCCGAAGGGCTTCTCCGATCAATTCGCGCTCGGCTTCACCAAGCTGTTGCGGCTTACTGCCGATACTTTCTTCGCCAAGCGCTATGGTCACCGCGCGATCGTTCTGGAAACCGTCGCGGCCGTGCCCGGCATGGTCGGTGCGATGTTCACGCACCTGAAATGCCTGCGCTGGATGCGCGACGACGAAGGCTGGATCCGCACCTTGATGGAAGAGGCGGAGAATGAACGCATGCACCTGATGACGTTCATCGAGATCGCCAAGCCCACCTGGTTCGAACGCACGGTGATCCTGCTGGTGCAAGGGGTTTTCCTGATCGGCTTTTCGATCCTCTACCTTCTCTCGTCCCGCACAGCGCATCGCGTGGTCGGCTATTTCGAGGAAGAGGCAGTGACGAGCTATACGCTGTACCTTCAGGAAATCGACGAAGGCCGCTCGGTCAACGTGCCGGCGCCGGCGATCGCCCGGCACTATTGGAAAATGGTCGATGACGCGACGCTGCGCGATGTCGTGCTCGCCGTGCGCGACGACGAGGCGCATCACCGCGACGTCAATCATGGCTTTGCCGACACGCTGGCGGGACTTCCGGCCAATGTTACCAAGGCGCCGTACCCGCCTCACGCGACCGAACTCGCCTGACGCACCTCGATAAACGCCTGCAGTCTCTCGCGGTCTGCCTCTCGGCCGTTGCCGGTTATGTCGATGCCGTCGGGTTCCTCGCCACCGGCGGCTTCTTCGTCTCGTTCATGAGCGGAAATTCGACACGCTTCGCGGTCGGCGCCGTTGAGACGCGGACGACCGCGGTTGTTGCGACGGGATTGATCGCCGGCTTCTTGCTTGGCGTGGTGCTGGGTTCGCTGTGCGGGTCGCTCGCCGGCAGGCACCGGCGATCGGCGGTGCTCGGTCTGGTGGCGATGTTCCTGAGCGGCGCGGCGCTTCTGGGATCAGCCGGCGAACGCAGCGTCGCGATCGGGCTTGTCGCGCTGGCGATGGGTGCCGTGAACGCGACGTTCGAGCAGCGAGACGGGGGTAGCGTTGGGCTGACTTACATGACGGGCGCCTTGGCGAGGATCGGCCAAGGCGTCGCCGCGGCGCTCCTCGGCAGGGGCGGTCGGGAGTGGTTATCTTATGTCGCGCTGTGGGGCGGTCTGATCGGGGGCGCGATGGTTGGGACAATTGTCTATCGCCACATCGCAATGGCGGCGTTGTGGGTCCCGGCCGGCGTGACGCTGTGTCTGGCATTCGCCGCCCATCTCATGCGGGCCCGGTAGGTAGTTCCCGATCCTGTCCCGGCTCCGAAGGAAGTCTATGCCGGACTTGAGATATTGGAAGGGCGACGATGACCAGTGAAGCTGCAGCCGATCAAACGAGGATCCGCCATGTCGTCATTCTAGGCCACCCCGAGCCTGGCAGTTTTAATCACCAGGTCGCCGAGGCCTATTGCAGGGCGGCGCGGGAGAACGGGCATGAAGCTGTCATTCGCGATCTCTATGAACTCGGATTTGACCCATGCCTGCGGGCCGGTCGCATACCCGGGCATTCGACGGGTATGTCGGCCGACGTCGCGCGGGAATTAGGCTTCCTGCGCGAAGCTGACGTCGTGGTCTTCGTCTACCCCATCTGGTTCGGCATGCCGCCCGCGATCATCAAGGGATATGTCGATCGCGCGATGGGCGTCGCGACAACACCCAAAGACGTTCGCGACGAACATCCTGACTCGATCCTGGCCGGCAAATCCCTCGCGACGTTTTCCAGTTCGGCGACGACCCGGATCTGGCTCGACGAAAAGGGTCAGATGGAGGCGATCCGGCGCGCTTTCGATCGATATCTAACATCGATCTTCGGAATGGTTGATGCTGGTCACCTGCACTTTGGCGCGATCGTCGAAGGAATGAACGCGCGCTTTGTCGGCCAATCCCTGCTGGAGGTTGAGGAGAATGCCCGCAGCATTTGCAGCAAGGTCGCAGCTGCGCGTCACGCATCCAAGGCGCGGGGCGCTTTGGAGCGCGCCGGTGCAAGATGAGCGGCCTACGCAGACAAGACCTCGATGACCAACGGTCCGCGTGCATCTCGCAGGCTTGCACTCCTGTGCGATTACTCTCGAGTAGCGCTGCGCGTCCTTTGCAGGTGGACGCCGCGGAACCGTTGGTCGTCGCTCTGAAGGCTGCGCACACGCTGATATGGGCATTTTTCGTGGCGGCAATCGGCGCAATCTGGCTATTTGCCTGGCGAAACGACTTCACGTCCGCAACGGCGGCGATCGGCATCGTCGCAGTCGAAGTGGTGGTCTTGTCGATGAATGACGGGGTCTGTCCGATAGGACCCCTGGTCGCACGCTACACAGATGACCGTCGCCCAAATTTCGACATTTACCTGCCGATGTGGCTGGCCGCGCGTACCAAACCAATATTCGGCGCCCTTTATGTGCTGGCGATCGCTGCGACGCTTTTGCGCCACTACAACGTAGCCGGATGACGGGGGTGTGGGACAGCGGGGTCAGCCAGCACCTGCCAGCGGCCGCGAGGGATCTGGCACTGCGTTTAGGCGCAAGCGCCGAGCGCGTCGGGCTGGACGTTCGCTTGACCCAGTCGGGCCTGATGAAACGCACGCTCGGGGTAGATGCGTGGAGCCCGTTCACCGCTTCGCAGACAATAGCGACAAATTGCTGCAGATTCGATTGGCGGGCTCGCTTTGGACCCTTGGGCGCGATCTCGGTGCGTGATGCGCTCGAAGATGGAGAAGGGCGCCTGACGGTGAACGCCCTGGGCATTATCCCCTTGGGGCGGACCAAACCTACCGCAGCTCTCACCAAGGGCGAACTCATGCGCTATCTCGCCGAACTGCCATGGGCTCCAGACGCAATCCTGCACAATCCAGAGTTGAGATGGCGAGCGATCGGCCCGGATACCATAGTGGTGAGCGCTGGCGTGGGTGACACGAGTGTGGAGGTGTCTCTTGGTCTTAATACACAAGGACAAGTCGCTACCGTGCTCGCTAAGAACCGCCCGCGGTCACCTACGCCTCCGCTTCTGCCAATGCGATGGGTTGGGGGCTTTTCCGATTATCGACTTCATGATGGAAGGTGGCTGCCATTCGCCGGAGAGGTGGCGTGGGAAATTGACGGACACAATGAAGTCTACTGGATCTGTCGTGTCGAAGCATGGTGTAGCTCAGATGGTCAGTCGACAGCTGAGTCGCCGTAATGATTGCGAATCCTTAATACCGGTATCCTTTGAAGTGGGGATGATTTCAAAACCCGCACTGTATCGACCTGCGGCGGTCTACTTGCGATGCTGATGCTAGCACGCGCTTCGCGGACGCGCCGGCGGTTGATGAGAGTGTCCGGGGCGCTGATTATGATCCAGCGATCGCCTCGCCCCGATGGGCAGCTCGTTCAGAACGCCCCGTGAGTGGCCCGAGGGTTCCTCTGGTCCGGAAGCGCGTATCGCAGGTCAAAATACAAATCGCTGACGAGTTGGCGGCCCGCTTTCATTTTTGGTGTCCAGGCGAGTGCCCCAGCCCTCCACCGTCGCTGCCGCTTCGCCGGTGAGAGCTTGTCCCAGCCGGCCCGGCTACCAACCCGCTCGTGGTAGCACGTTAGCCAGACGGTTTGCCCCGCATCTGCTGTACCGCATGAGCAACCAGGGCGTTGGCATGGCCGTGACCCATACCATGCTCGTTTTTCAAGATGGCGACTAACTCCATGTGCTTGGCGGGAAGGCGTTTACGCACCATCAGCAGCCAAGCATCAATCGAACGGCCATACTTCTTCTCGATTGAGGGAAAGTACGAAGCCGTCCCCTTTATTGGTTCGCTCGCCATTACAAGATTATCCCGATGGTGTGCGACAGCCCTTGAGCAAGGGTAACACTTTTGCAAGTGATGGTTGAGCGCGTAGCTGGTGAAAAACTTTCTGAATGAAGGGCTGTTTACCTCGTCGACCCGCTCTGAAGCGGACGGGCCGCTCTCCACCCGAATCGCCTCAGAAGCTGCCCATCCGCCCACCACCAGGCTGCGTCGGTCGATGCTTCCTGAGCGAACGGCGGCTTTCCGGATCAGCCAAGGTCCGGCCATACGGCCGAGTTTCTGAAGGATATCGAGGACCGGCAGGCGTACGATACCCGACCCGCTGAATTTCTCCTCAAGCTGGCCGCAAATGGCTGTCCGCTTGAGGCCGCAGATCCGGAAAAGCTAACGTCGTCGTATCTCTGGAGTTTGAGTAGGCCGGATATCGCAGGGTCGGCGTGTCTGCTCTCTCGCTCTTGCAGCATGTTCACGAGCCACCGTCTCTAGCGTTTCATCGCGCGAATAATCGCTCGCTCTGGTAGGACGCTTCTTGGGCGGAAACCAGCGGAGCTGCGGGGTGCGATCAATTCACCAGGCGTTGCGGGTCGTGCGGGACGCCGGTCGCTGGCGGCTGGCCTTCACCGCCGTGCTGCTGTTACTCGCCTTGCTGATCGCGCGGTGGAGCTGGCAACTGCCCTTCATCGGTAGCGCGGAGCGCGCGCTCTACGATGTGCGCGCGACCAGCCTCGCGCCGCGCGTGGCGCAGGACGGGCGCATCGTGCTGGTCGTCTATAACGACAAGACCGTGATCGACACGCGTAAACGCTCGCCGCTCGATCGGGCGACGCTGGCGCGCGCGCTCACCGCGCTGGACGGCATGGGCGCGCGGTCGATCGGCATCGATATCCTGATCGACCAGCCGCAGGACGAGGACGGCGCCTTGCTGCGCGCGCTGTCGGCGATGCGCACCCCGACCTGGCTCGCTTATGCGCGCGTCGCGCCGCAAGCTGGCGGCAGCTTCGACGATCAGCAGCGTTTTCTCGACGCGTTCATGGTCCGGCTTCACGGCACCCGCGTCAAACCCGCGGGCGTCGATCTGGTCATCGATGCCGATGGTGTCGCGCGAAGCTGGCCATTGCCCGTGCCCGGCCAGCCGCCGCTGCTCGCCAACGCGATGCGCGGCGCGCCCGGCGCCGGTTACGCAGGCGGCCTGCGCTACCGCTTGCCACGGTCGAGCGATCGGCCGGTGTTCGCCGCGCTGCCGATCGATCTGCTGGCCGATCCCGCGATTGCCGGCGCGCTCACCGACCAGATCCATGGCCGCAACGTCCTGATCGGTGGCGACATCACCGACGAGGACCAGGTCCAAACGCCGATGACCGCACGCAGCAGACGCATGATCACCGGGCTGGAAATGCACGCCACCATGCTGGCGCAACTGCTCGACGGCGCGCTGCCGCCGGCGCTACCCGGCGCGCTGTCATGGGGCATCGCGCTGCTCGCCATCGCCGCCGGCACGATCACCGCGCTCGCCCGGCTGCGCTGGTGGCAGTTGCTGCCGTTTCTCGCGGCACAGGCGTTGCTGTTCGGCGCCGCGCCTTTCCTGCTCCAGGCGGGGGGATGGGATACGCAATTCCTCCCCGCGCTCGGCTGGACGCTCGGTTGGGGCCTTGCCTTCGCCGCGGTCGGATCGGCCGCCCGCGCGGTAGTCGCGGTGCAGCGCCGTTTCGCGCAATCGGCCCTGGGCAAATATCTGCCGCGCGACGTCGCCGCCCAGATCCTGCGCGAACCGGAAACGCTCGTGCTGCGCGGCGAGCGGCGGGCGATTTTCGTCATCTTCTCGGATCTGGAAGGATCGACCGAGCTGTCGCATGCGCTCGCGCCGGAACAGGTTGCCAGCCTGATGAACCACTATCTCGACCTGTTGAGCGAGGTCGTGCTGGCGCATGGTGGCACGATCGACAAGTTCGTCGGCGACGCGATCGTCGCCTTCTGGGGCGCGCCGATCGCCAGCGCCGATGACGGCCGCAACGCGGCAAAGGCGGCCGATGCCTTGTGGCAGGCGGGCGAAGTCTTTCGGCGCAGCCTGCCCGGCGACCTGCCGCCGATCGGCCGTACGCGGGTCGGCCTGCATTATGGCGAGGCGATCGTCGGCAATTTCGGCGGCGAAGGGCGCTTTCAATATACCGCTTTGGGCGACAGCATGAACACCGCCTCGCGGCTGGAAGGGGCCAACAAGAAGCTCGGCACCAGCGTGATCGCCAGCGCCGCCGCCGCCGAGCGTTCCGGTCTCGACTGGTGGCGACCGCTGGGGCGGGTCGTCCTGCGCGGCCGATCGACCCCGGTCGATATCTACGAGCCGGCGCCCGATTTCACCATCGACGACCGCCGCGAGCTCACGCTGGCGCTGGCGATGCTGCCGGAGGATCGCAGCGGTGGGCTGCAACGCCTCGCCGCCTTGGCGGCGCGTCACCCGGACGACGAGGCCTTGCGCTGTTTGCTGTTGCGCGAAGAAAAGAGCAGTTCTGACGCGGGTTTCGTGCTCGATTGAATGTTTTGCTGTGAGGCTCTGAAAGGTCGGCCATGACGAAGATGACCAGATTTGGAATCACGGCGGCATGCATCGCGCTCGTTGCGGGGGCATCGCTGACGCTGCCGGCGAGCGCCAGAACGCTGGTCCTCGCCGCGTCCGGCCCCTCGGCCGCCCGCTTCCCGCCGGGCAAGCTGCTCGCTGAGCCGCTCTCGCTGGCCTTGCAGCGTGGGGACATGCTCAAGCTGCTCGACGGCCGCGGCGTCCGCATCCTCGCCGGGCCGGCGACGATCCGGGAAAGACAAACGCGGCTGGCGCCCGCGCCGGTCCGTCTTGGCATTCTCGGGCTGCTTTCGACCCAGCAACGCACGCAGCGCGGCGCTGTCCGGGGTGGCGACGATGCCGCTCCCGCCGCCGCCACGCCGGACGAACTCTGGTCGGTCGATGCGAACCAGCCCGGCGACTGGTGTGTCCCCGACCTGCGCAACGTCCGCTTGTGGCGCGCCGACAGCAGCGAAAGCGTCGCGCTCACCGTCACGCCCGATCGCGGCACGGTGGTCAGCGCTCGCTGGCAAAGCGGTGAGCATGCGCTGTCCTGGCCCATGACGGCGACCGACCGGACGCGCTACACGCTGCGGCGGGGCAGCACCGCCGATCTGCAATTCACGCTGCATCGGATCGCGGTGCAGAACGACCTTCTCGCTTTGGCGCGCACGCTCAAGGCCAATCACTGCGACGTCCAGCTCGCGGCGCTGGCCGGCGTTTCCTCTTGAGCCTAACGCGGGTCGCCGATCAGCACGAACGGTGCCCAATAGACCGGATGGGTCTGGTCCTGGCGGCGGTCGTCGAGAATGGCGAGCGATGCGCGGCGCAACGCTTCCGCCTTGGATAGTCCCTGTCGCCCGTTGAGCAGGATCGTCATCGGCACCAGCCGCGACGCCGTTTCGTCGCCGATCGTCCAGTGCGACACCAGCAGCGACTCGGCCCCGGCATAGAAAAAGCCGCGCGCAAGGCCGCTCAGTCCGTCGGCATCCTCGGCGCCCGGCCCGGCGGTGTTACACGCCGACAACAGCACCCACTCGGCATTGAGGCGCAAAGTGGCGGCGTCCGAGGCGGTGAGCAACCAGTCTTCCGGCCGCGTGCCCGCAGCCAGCACCAGCGCCGGCTCGGCCGGGGTGCGCGCTGTGCCCGCCACCAGCCCATGGGTGGCGAATTCCAGGATGCGGACATGCGCCAGTCGCCCATCCGCGCTGCGCCGCATCAGCTCGGCCTTGGAGGCATCGCGCCCGACCAGCACCGATTCCGCCGAAGCGCCCAGCGCGCTGGCCAGCGCCATGCCCTCGGTCTGCGTATAGGGCAGCGGTGGCAGCGTGCGCAGCGCCTCCATCACCGGCTTCCCGCCGCGAAAATAGGCGGCGTAATTGTCCGGCGTGCGACGTTTTCCGGGGAGCGGCGCGGATATTCCTGGGCGGACCGCGGTGCCCGAAAAATCGGGATTGGTGAAGGCGAGCAGCGGATCGGACGCGGCGGCCGCGCGGTGCGGCACGAGCTGCCGGATCGTGCGCAGCGACGCGACCGAGGGCAGTATCGCGATCGCCTTGCTCCTGAGCAGCCACGCCGTTTGCCGCATGGTTTCCGCGTCCATGTCGCCCGCCGCGCCGCCGATCGGCGGTGCCGTCACCAGCAGGCCCGGCGGCAACATGGTCAAGGCGCCCGAGGGCACGATGATCAGCGTTTTCCGCGCAGCGATCACCGCCTGGATCTCGGGATCGCCGAACAGTGCGCGGTACAACTGGTATGACAGCGCGCGATCGAACGGCACATGGCCCCCTCCCTTCGCCTGGAGGTCGGCTGCGACGCCATAAGCCCGGCTGTCGATGTCGCCGCGCAATCTGACGATGGCGGTTTTCAGCGCCGCGCCTGTCATCTCGATCCGCGCCCATCCGATCCTGTCGCGCGACGCGGCGAACACCAGCCCGCGTTCCTCGCCCGGCGGGATCATGAAAAAGACCAGGGCTTCGTCGCCGCGCAGCAGCGATGCGCCGCCGCCGTCGCGCGCCTGCAGCGCGGCGACGTCGAGTGGATGCGGCACGCGAATGTCCCAGTAGAGCGGCTGGTCGCTCGCCAGTTTCGCGGCGATGCCTGCGATCTCGCGGTCCAGCGCCTCGCGCGTCTGGCGCTGCGCTTCGGGTTCGGGCGCCTCGTCCATCGGGTCGCGCAGCCGGGAAAGCGGCGCCTGACCCGCCTGGTCGCGCGCACGGATCGCCGCCTCATAACGTTCGGCCAGGTCTCCCGCGCCCGATGCCCCGGCCGCGATACGCGCCGCCGCCAGCGCCAGCGTATCGCTCGATGGTGACGGCAAGGCCGCCTGCGCCACGGCAAAGGCCTGGTCGCGCAGGGCGTCGGGCCGATCGGTCGCAGCACTTCCCCCGCCCGCTTCGGCCCAGCGCCACAGCGCCATCACCTGACGCAGCGCACAGCTTCGCGCGTCCTTCTGATCGCTGGTCTTGAGCAGCGACGCCGCGACGCCGCGCCCGCTCTGCGCGATCAGTTCGGCCCGCGCGGCACAGACGATGCGATAGTCGCGCACCGCGTCGGCGGGTCTGTTCTGCCGGCCCGCCAGGTCACCGGTGAATTGCTGGAGTTCGAACGCCAGCGCCGGGCTGCCCCCGCCCGACCTCTGGATACTGGCGAGCGCGCGGCGATAGACAGTTTCCGCGTCCGCCAGCCTGCCTTGCGCGAGCAGATTATTGCCAAGCATCAGCCGCACGGACACCGTCTCGCTGCGGTCGGGCCCCTGGCGCCGCTCGAAAATCTCCAGCGCGCGCCGCAAATAGGGCTCGGCGTCGCCGGCGACCTGCCGCTTCGCGATGATGTCGGCCAGCACGACCAGCGCGGCGACCGTCTGGCGGCGGTCCTCGTGCAACTGGTCGAGGATCGCCAGCGCGCCACGCGCTTCGGCATCCGCGTCGCTCAGCCGGTTTTGCGCGAGCAACGCCTCGGCGATCCGGCGATGATCGACCGCCGTCTCGCAATGTACGCTGCCGAAGCTGGCGCTATCGAGTGCCAGGATGCGGCGAAGATCGCTTTCGGCGCCGGCGAAATCGGACGCGACGGATTGTTGCTCGGCCGCGTCGTTCCATTGCGCGCGCTCGGCCGCATCGGCGTCGCTCAGTGGCCGTAAATCGGGCCCGGCGCCGCTGCATGGCGACAGCGCGATGGCACCGACTGAGGTAACCGCACTCTCCGTGCGTGATGGCCCGAGCGGTTGCGGGTCGGGCGGGAGGATTGAGGGAAGCAAGCGCGCTTCCTGGAGGCGTCCCTGCCCCCTGAGATTGTCGTGCAGCAGGATCTGGAAATAGCGCGCCCATTTGCGCGCGGTGGCGACCTTCGCGTCAGGTTTTGTCTGGAGATTCACCACGACCAGTGGCGCGAGCAGCTTCAGCCCCAGGCGATACTCGGTTTCCGCTTCGGTGTAGCGGTGCTCGTCCTCCAGCGCCTGCGCCAGGATGAAGCGCGCCTCCACCTGCGCCAGCGCCGAGCCTGATGGGCGCTTGAGCGCGCGGGCGAGCAGCTGGCGCGACAGTCGCTCCGCTTCCGGCGCATTTTCCGCGTCATAGGCGGCCACTGCCCGCGCGACGATCGGGTCGCTCATCGAATAAGGCGGGTGATAATCCTCGATGTCTCGGCCGGGGCGCTGGGCGAAGGCGGCAGAGCTGGCGAGCAGCATCGCTAGCATGAGAATGCGGCACGTCCACCGGCCGGGCATCGACCTTCCGGCGACCAAGCATTTCGTGTTGTTCACGAGCCATCGCCCCCCGCGCTGATGATGCGCCAATCGCCGACCGGGCGCAATCTGGCGACCGAACCGGACAATCGCCATCCTGAACGGATCGCCGCTTTTGGGAAGGCCGGGAATTGATTCCAATGGCAGGAACTGGTGGAGGCTGTGTGAAAACGCCCAGATATGCTATGGTTTTGGCGTTGCAGGAGGCGCCGAATGGGACGTTTCATCGAGGGCTGTGACCGCTGGCAAAAACTGTTGCTGCCCGATTGCGTGGACGACTACGTGCCCGAGGACAGTCCGGCGCGGGTGGTCGATGTCTTCATCGACGAGCTTGATCTGGTGGCGCTCGGCTTCGAGGGTGCGGCGGCGACCGGGCGCCCGGGATATCATCCGGCGATGTTGTTGAAGCTCTACCTCTACGGGTACCTCAACCAGGTGCAGTCGAGCTGGCGACTGGAGCGTGAGGCCGGCCGCAACGTCGAGCTGATGTGGCTGACGGGCAAGCTGGCGCCCGACTTCAAGACCATCGCCGACTTCCGGCGCGACAATGGTGCGGCGATCCAGGCGACGTGCCGGCAGTTCGTGGTGTTATGTCGGAGCCTCGGGCTGATCGCCGGCGGCATGGTGGCGGTGGATGGTAGCCGGTTCAAGGCGGTCAACACGCGCGACAAGAACTTCACGCCGGGTGCGATCCGCCGCCGCATGGAGCAGGTCGATGCGAGCATCGCGCGCTACCTCGCTCTGCTCGACACTGCCGACCGGCAGGAAGAGGAGGTGGCCGAGTTCCGCACCGCCCGGCTTGCTGAGCGGCTGGAGTCGCTGCGCCGACAGATGCGCGAGCTCAAGACGATGGAGGAAGTAGTCGAGGCCGCGCCCGATCGGCAGATATCACTGACCGACCCAGATGCGCGCGCGATGGCGAGCGCCGGCAAGGGTACCGGACAGGTCGGCTATAACCTCCAGGCTGCGGTCGACACGGGCAGCCACATCGTCGTGGCGCACGAGGTGATCAACCTCGGCCATGATCGCACGCAGTTGGCGAACATGGGGCGGCAGGCGGTGCAGGCGACCGACGCCGTGAAGCTGACCGTACTTGCCGACCGCGGCTACTTCTCGGGTGCCGAGGTGCTGGCATGCGAGCAGGCGGGGATCATAGCGATCTGTCCCAAGCCATTGACCTCAGGCGCCAGGGCGGAAGGGCGCTTTGGCAAGCCGGACTTCCGCCATCAGGCTGACAGCGACACCTATCGCTGCCCGGCCGGTGAGACGCTGATCAAACGCATGACCACCGTTGAAAACGGACTGGTGCTGAACCGTTACTGGTCGAGCAACTGCGGGCGCTGTGCGCTTAATCCCGGGTGTACGCCCGGCAAGGAGCGGCGCGTCACCCGCTGGGGAACATGAGGAGGTCATCGAGGCCATGCAGGCAAGGCTCGACCGCATGCCCGACGCCATGCGCATCCGAAGACGAACGGTCGGACACGTCTTCGGCACGATCAAGGACTGGATGGGCCGAAACCACTTCAAGACGCGCACGCTACAACGGGTCAAAACCGAGATGGGGCTCCACATCCTCGCCTATAACATCAAGCGCGCCATCGCCCTAATCGGGACGACAGGGCTGATCGCCGCAATGCAGGCCTGATCATGCGCACACGCCGATCCACCCCGCCGCGCAGGATCGCGTTCTCACACAGCCTCGGTGCATAGCAGCCGCTGCGGTGGGTTCGGAATTTTTCAACGGCCGCTTGCGGTATATTTGGGTGTCGAGACGATGCCGGGGTGGCTGTTGTCGGCGGTCGGCCGGCCAACCGCGACCAGTCGCTCTACTCCTCGGCGATCAGGCGGGGCGCCACTTACTTCCTGCCTTCTCAGGCGTCCTTGTCCGATAGTTCACGACGAGCGTAGGCTTGCACCCGCTAGAAAACGGCTGCGACCATCGTCAGCAAATTATCGACGAACCGGCGTGACAATGGCCGCGCGGCGACGGCGTCGTGGTCGATCTCTGTCGAAACCGCCAACCAGTTGTGCTGGTGAGCGGCGACCTGGGAGGCAAGGTCTGCAGAGTAGAAAAGGATATTGTTCTCGAAATTCAGGTCGAGGCTGCGGCGGTCCATGTTGGCGGAGCCGACCAGCCCGAGCGATCCGTCGGCGATCAGTGTCTTGGCGTGGAGCAGGCCGCCACGAAACTCGAAGATGCGCACGCCCGCCCTCGCCAGCACAGGATAATAGGCCCGCGCGATCGCGCCGACGATGCGGTTGTCGTTGTGGCGTGGGAAGACGATGCTGAGGTCCACGCCTCGGCGTGCCGCAGCGACGATCGCGGCGATCAGCGGCGGATCAGGTGCGAAGTAGGGCGTGGTGATGGTCACGCGCTCACGCGCCGCCGCCAATATTGCGACGAACGAGTCGGTCATTGCCCCGCGCGGCGACAGCGGCCCCGTCCCGACCGCGATCGCGGCAAACCCACCTGGCTGCGGCGGCGGTGGCACCTTCGCCAATTCCGCGCGCAAATCCTCTCCCGTTTCGGTGTTCCATGCCGAGGCGAAGATCAGCTCCGCCTGACGCGCGACCGGTCCTTCGTAACGGATCAGAATATCGACCCAGGGCGCGAACTTGCGCTTGGGCAGGAACGCCGGGTCGGCGCAATTCTGGCTGCCGCACCAGGTGATACTACCATCGATCACCACGATCTTGCGGTGGTTACGCAGGTCAATGCGATGGCCGGCGAGGAAGCCGAGGCCGAGCGGCGCCTTGAGCGAGGCGCAGAGATGTGCGCCAGCCTCGCGCATCCGTGTCCAGTCGCGTGATTTGGTCATCGCGTGCGATCCGATCGCATCGGCAACGATTCGGCACGTCACCCCGCGGCGCGCGGCGCGGCAGACTGCCTCGACCACCTTCGTGCCGTTATGGTCGCCCAGCCAGATGTAGAAGGACAGGTGGACCGTCGCGTGCGCCGCGTCGATGTCTGCGACGATCATCGCGATGGCCGTGTCGGAATCCGGGGCGACGGTCCCTGTGTTCCCCGGCACGACCGGCCATAGGCTTACTGCCTCACCCGTGCGGAAGGCGTTATCGGCGGTGGATGTTTGATCCGACAACGCGGCCGGCTGCGGCGCGTACGGCAGCAAATCCTCGTAGGTGCGCCGGGCGCGCTCGCGAAACCCCTTCGAGATCCAAGGCTCGCCGAACAGCAGATATAGAGCGGTGCCTAGGCCGGGCAGCGCCAGCAACAGTAGCAGCCAGGCCGCCCGCGCCAGAGGCTCCCGCCCTTCAAGCAGGATCGCCCTTACGATCACCGCGACGTGGACGACCAACAGAACGACAACGAGAGTGATAGCGGCGCTTATCTCAATTTCCCATCAGCACATTGCCCGCCGCGAAGCTAGCGCGCGTTTGGCAACTCACCAACCGCCCAGCGCCTCGTTCATCTTCGTTTCAAGGAGGTCGAACCATTGCACCACCAAAGCGCTCGGCGTTCCCGATGGTATCAGCCGCTCCCTGATACGCCGCAGCGGTTCACTTTGCGTGACCGCGGACAGGCGTTCGGACTTGCGTGGCGAAACGCCCGATATCGTGTCGGCAAGCCACAACTCGCAGGCGACCTGCTCAGCATGGGCCTCGAACTCATAGACCGTGCCAAGATATCCTCTCAGCCACTCTTCTGGTGATGGGTGCGGTGGCTTGTTCGCGCTCCAATCGGTCTGGACGGCGGCGGCCATGGCGAAGGAGGTCGGATCACGTCCGCACTGCTTCTGGTGGACCAGCTCCTGACACAAGAGGCCGCCGATCGTGAGTAGGGTCAGCGCGGTGGATCCTTGGGCACGACCAGTGCCGACCGAAAAAGAAATGCCGTGTCCGCCAGCACTGGCTTTCAACACCGTCAGGTCCGTTACCGATGCTCTTACCTTCGTAATCGACAGGCCGACACTTCCGAAGAGCGTCGGTGCCTTTGCGACATAATGATCCCCAAATTGCAGCCCCGCCGGGCCGACAATATCAGCGATGATGGCTTCAGCCACATGCCGAATGAGCGGAAGTTCGAAAGGTTGTGTCCAGATCATCCCCGGCCTCTAGCGCTCTGGCTGCCACAAGGCATTACTTTGCCTGCGCGCGGAGACACGGCCCGATCAGAAGCCCACAGCTGAAAACTCATATCCGTGGCGCGAGGCATAATCTTTCGCGGCAAGCACGGCCGAGGCCCGATTGTCATGCACGATCGGCAGCACATCGACACGCCAGCGATCAACCTCCTCGATCAGCGAGAAGCGAACGACCACAAACTTGTCGCCGAACGAGGCGATGCAGACCTTCAGGGACTTGGCACCCTGACCATCGAGGATACGGGCCCGCGCTGCCACTTCCGGTGGGATATCCCGCGTGCCGCCTTCGAACTCGTACAGTCTTGCGCTGGCGATGCCGAGCTGGCCGCAGAACTGGGTGCGCCTGAGGCCGGTGCGCTTGCGTAGCGCCAGAAGCTCCTTGCCTGACATTGGCTCCGAGAGCGGCGCGTCGTTCATGGCCGAATTCTAAATGACTTGGCAGTCGCGCGATACGCGCGTGATGCATTCAGCGCTGCCAGGCAAGGAAAGGGCGGCGCGGCAAAGCCGCACCGCCCATCCTGTCATCGCGCATCTGGCGCGTCGGCGTTCAATACCAGGTCGCGACGCCCTTGTGCCCGGCGCAGGTGCCCGAGCGATGTGCTGAATGGCTGTAGGTGCCATCCTTGCACTGCGCGGTCGCGCCGTTGGGACCATTCGGATGCGTCTCCTGGCCGGCCGAGGCGGGCTTTGCCGCAGGTGCCGGAGCCGGCCGCGATGTGGGTGCCGGGGCCGCACGAGGGGCAGGAGCGGCGGGAGCCGGAGCAGCGCCCTTGCAGACGGCCTTGTTGGCATTGCCGGGCTTCGAGCAATCATAGTTGCGCGGCTTGGGCGCGGTTGCTGCCGGTGCTGCTGCTGGAGCGGGGTGCTGGCACACCGCCTTGTTCGCATTGCCTGGTTTGGAGCAGTCGTAGTTGCGCGGCTTTGCCGGCGTTACTGCGGCCGGCTTCACGGCGGGCGTTGGCTTTGCCGGTGCCGCGGGAGCGGCCTTGCATGCCGCCTTGTTGGCGTTGCCCGCTTTGCTGCAATCATAATGACGTGCGGCGGCCTGTGCGCTGGCCGGCGCAGCCGCGATCGTGAGCGAGCCCAGGACCAGGCTGGCGGCGAACAAGATACGCTTCATTGAATCCCTCCTACTGCGGTTCCCAGACACTGCGCCTGATTTTGCGAACAGGCAATTACGCTCAGAGCCACCGGGCGACGCCGCCGTGATGCGAACAGGTGCCGCGATGGTTCTCTGAAAAACTCCATGTCCGGTCGCGACACTGGGCGCTCGCGCCGGCCGGTGCCTGGCTGGCCTGAACCGGACGGTGGACGCGGTGGCCGCTCACCGCCGTATAATAGTCGCTCGAGCCGCCATAGCCGTGCACGACATAGTGGCGCGCATGGGGCCGGGCGTCGGCCGATGTCGCGCCGGTGAATGCGATCGCGATAGCCAATGCTGTGACGAAACTGTGCATCATTCTTCCCCTTCATGTCGGTCTGCGCGGATCTTCGGGATCAGTCTGGCGACCTCGGTCCACACGACCGCCTGACCGCTATCGTGCAATTCTTCGGCACGGTGCAGGCGGCGCGCCGCCTCCGCCTCGGCATCGTCGCCGAACCGGGTGACGTGCATCGAGGCCAGGGCGTAGAATTCCCACTGCGCGACCATGCGCCTCCTTTTCCCCGATAATGGTATCGCGTTTCGTCGCGGCCGCAATGCCCGGGGCGCCGGCCGTGCCAGGCGACGCCGTAATGACAGGATTGTCATTGGACGCGGCCGGTCGCCTCGATGGGATCGCGTCGGCCGATCATTGGCCAGAGGGGATGAACATGTTCCGCAAGACCCTGTTCGGGCCGGTTTGGTTGCCGGCACCATGTTGCTCGTATCGCCCGTGGTGGCCGCCAAGCCCGCGCCTGCAGCAAAGGCGGTCCCGTGCCGCGGCGACCACGGGCAGTTCATCAGATGTCCGAAGCCGGCGGCAAAGCCCGCGCGCTGCCGCGATCCGAAGACCGGCCATTACGAGAGCTGCTCGGTGCCGGGCGCGAAGCCGGCCTGATCGGCGGGGTTGGCGCCCGTTCCGGCGGGCGCCCACCCATCAGGTGCACTGCCCTCGGCCGACCTGCCTTTGCGAAAAATGATGTATTGCGGCGGCCGGCGGTTGAACGCGCGCGCGTTCATTGAGCTGATCTGCGGCCGCGCTGTTGTCGGCATTTCGCCCTTATGTAACGAAGATGCATGTGCTGATCGGTGATCATGTATGAATGTTCAGGGATAATTGATGTGCTCATATATATGTGTTAATCCGTGCTTGGGACGGACACATAAACATGAGCATCATGCAAGCCTTACTCGCCAGAAAGAGTCTCGACAAGCGGCTCGCACCGCTTCGCGAGATGCAGATGATTGCGCCGCCGCGCGGCTGGGCGAGAGCCATTCGCGAGGCGCTCGGCATGACGACGCGGCAGCTTGCTGCCCGTATGGGCGTCTCGCCGTCGCGCGTTCCAGCGATTGAAAAGGCCGAAACGATCGGTGCCGTGACCCTCAAAACGTTGCGTGAGACCGCCGAGGCGATGGGTTGCACGCTCGTCTATGCCTTCGTACCGGCAAAGCCGCTCGATGTCATTTTGGAGGATCAGGCGAAAGGTCGAGCGCAGGAAGAGCTCTCACGGCTCGATCACACCATGCGCCTCGAAAATCAGGCTCTTACCAAAAGCGACCTCGAAGATCAGCGTCGCCGGATGATCGACGACTGGCTTTCCGGCACACGGCGCGGATTGTGGGACCGCGAATGAGCGATCCGCTTTTTGACGAAGACGATGAAGCGAATACGCCGCTTGCCGAAGAGGAACGCGAGCAACTCATTCCTTCCTACATCACGCTGCGCCGCGAACTGAACGAAGCCGAACAGGCCAACATCGCCGATGCGACGCGGTGGCTTTCATCGCGCAGGCGTGACGTCCTCGATCAGCGATTTCTGGAGCAGTTGCACAAACGCATGTTCGGCGACGTATGGCGATGGGCCGGCACCTATCGCACGAGCCCACGCAATATCGGCATCGATGCCTATCGTATTCCAACCGAACTGCGACAGGTCATCGAAGACGTGCGCTATTGGGTCGAGCACGAAACCTTCGCGGCCGACGAGATTGCTGTTCGCTTCAGCCACCGCGTGGTGGCGATCCATCCCTTTCCCAATGGCAATGGGCGCTTCTCCCGCATGATTGGCGACATGCTCGCCATTCAGTTAGGCCGACGCCGCTTCACCTGGGGAAGCGCAAATCTGTTCGACGCCGATGTGACGAGAAAGGCCTATGTTGCGGCATTGAAGATAGCCGATGCGCACGACATCGCGCCGCTTCTTGCTTTCGCCCGCTCATAAAAATGGGCGTTGCTGGAAGTCAGCGACGACCTGTGTGAGCTAAATTCAGGCCACCTTCCGGAGTTCATTTTTGTTGATCGCGATCCAGCACCGCTCCGGTTGGCCGGGCGCCGTCGCAAGGCGGGGCGATTCGCTTTCGCTCACGGATACGAGGGCTCCGCACCGAGCGATGCCACAGCCTTATTGCGCCTCGCCGCCGCGCAGCGCACCGAGACGCCGGGCGATCTGCCTCCAGCGTTCGATGCCGGCATGATCACCTGACAGTGCGAGTGCGCCAACCCGCTCTGCGATGAAGACGGGCGCGCTTTCGCCATGCTGGCGCTGGACGGCGAGGGCTTCCGCCCATCTTGCCTGCTCGGGCGTGAGTGTCATGGCCACCGGAATCTGAAGGCTGGAGACGCCTTTGGCAATGCCGGCTTTCCGCCAAAAAAGGGCGTGACGCGCGGTGGCCCGCATTGCATTGGCCGCGGATGATATCGGTCGGCGGCACAAGATTGCATCTGTGGGAGGCAGGACCGGCTGATGGCATTCCGCTGATCCTGCTCCACGGTTTTCCGGAATCGTCGCTTGCCTGGCGCAAGGTCATGCGCCCGCTCGGCGAGCGTGGCTTTCGGGTGCTCGCCCCCGACATGCGCGGCTGTGGCCGAAGCGATATGCCGGATGGAATCGAGGCCTATGCGCTGGATCGCCTGGTCGAGGACGTGATCGGGCTCGCCGATGCGCTCGGCCTTCCCACCTTCGCCCTTGCCGGGCACGACTGGGGCGGCATCGTGGCCTGGGCCGTCGCTGCACGGCATCCGGCACGGGTACGTCGCCTGACGATCCTCAATGCGCCCCATGCCGACACCGTGGCCGACCAGATGCGACGACATCCACGGCAGTTGCTGCGCAGCTGGTACGTTGCCTTCTTCCAGACGCCGCGCGTGCCGGAGAAGATGCTCTCCGCCTTCGGGTTTCGCGCGCTGCGCCGGTCATTGACGCAGACATCGCGCCCGGGCGCGTTCGAACTGACCGACATCGCGGCCTATGTCGAGCAATGGGCGGGGCCGGGCAGGCTCACCGCCATGCTGAATTACTACCGCGCGCTACGCCTCCACACCGGTTCGCTCGGCCGCATCGTCGTACCGACGCAAATCCTGTGGGGAATGCGGGATCGCTTCCTCGGTGCGCACTTGGCCGACGCGGCGGCGGCGATGTGCGATGATGCGCGTGTCGTTCGGTTCAGGGACGATACGCATTGGCTGCAGCACGAGGTTCCGCGCCTGATCGTGCGCGAGATCGCGGCATTCGCGTCCCAGACTGCGACGTCGGGCCCGTAGGGGCCAGACGACCCTTGATCGCATTGATCAGGGCTGACGGAATGCCGCTGATGATGAAGGCGAGGCCAGGTTGGGCGTGCCGCGGGGCAATTACCGTCCCCGGCTGATCTCGCCGATTCCTTGTCATTCTACGCCATGCTGCGACAGCGACATTTGGTTGTTGCCGATCCCGCCTGATGCCTCCCTTTAATCGCCCCCGTCGCCGGCGCGCACTTCCGCCACCGGCAGTGGGGAGGTCATATGACCATCTGGAAAAGCACACGGCTTCACGCTTCGCGACGTCGGCTGATCGACATTCTGGTCACGGCCGCGGCTGTCACAGCGCCGGTTGCCGCGCGTGCGAACAATTATGGTGAGAGCGCGGCCTGGCAGTTCAGAAGCTCGGCTGACAAGGTCAACCAGGCCGCACTGCTCGATCTGATCCAGAAGCAGCGTGGCGGCTACTACGCCGCGCCGATCTACAATACGACGATCGCGCGGCAGTATAATTGCTCGATCGCGCCCGTCGCGACCGGCAACCAGGGGTATCAGTCGGCGACGGCAAATTCTCCGACGGTGACCGGGGCCAGTTCGCAGGCGAGCGGCAATACGAGTGCGGCAAGCGCGACCGATGGTCATGGCGCTGCCATCGACACGCAGCAGAGCAATACGGGCGCGGTTTCCTCGGGTGTTGTCGGTTCGACCGACACTTCGGTTCACGGCACCGCCTCGCAGGCGCTCAACTCGACCCAGAGCAACAGCGGGGCTCAGTCGGCGAGCGTTTCGTCGAGCAGTGCCTGCGCGTTTGGGGCACTCAACTGATGCCGGGACGGGGAGAGATCGTCTGCCGCCAGGTTGCGCGCTTCGCCGCGCTTGGTGCCTTGCTCGCAACGGCGGGTGGCTGCGTCGGGGGTCATCACGTCCGGCTCGCGCCGGGAGAGGTGCCCCAACTCGTCGGGGCTGCGGTGCGCGACAATCGCACGCCGATGGATCCTGCGCTTGCCTGCTTCGCCGGTGTGCTCGTGGCAGGGGCGCGGCCGCCGGTGATCGCGGTCGGGGACGTGCGCGACTATACCGGCAAGTTCGCCGTCAATGAGGGCAATGCCGTCACTCAGGGCGGTGCCCTGATGGTCAGCTCGGCGCTCGGCAAACTCGGGCGCGGCGTCGTCATGGCCGAGCGGTTCGATCCGACGATCGCCGAGCGCGAGCTCGCTTATACAGACCATCGGCAACTCGGCGATGGCGCGGTGCATGACGTCGCCGGCGCGGGCGGTGGCAAGGTGGCATGGCTGCCCTATTATGGCGGCAGCATTGCCGCGTCCGACTATTACATCGTCGGCGGCATCACCGAGCTCAACTACGATATACGCTCCGGCGGGTTCGAAGCCGGGGTCAATCAGCTCGGGCCGAAGGCGCGGACCTATACCCAGGCGGTCGCGGTCGACTTGCGCATCGTCGACACGCGGTCGTTGCTAGTCGTCAAGACGGTCAGTCTGGCGAAGCAGTTCACCGGCTACGAGGTTGGGTTCGGCCTGTTCCAGTTCTTCGGCTCGAACCTGTTCGACGTGAACATCGGCGCCAAGGGCCAGGAGCCGCTCCAGCTCGGCATCCGCACCGCGCTCGAGGAAGCGACCATGAAACTGGTCGGCGCGGTCACGCGGACCGATCCGGCGATCTGCATGGCGCGATCGACCACCGGCGGTCCGCCGTCGCCTTCACAGCCTGCCAGGCACGGCTGAGGCCTTCGATCCTCGAACGGATGGGAGGTGTCCCCCGGTCCAGAGCAATCCAACATCACGAAATCCTTTTTCATATCCCAGGAGATCATCATGCATATCGTTACGGCCAGCCGCCGCGCGCGGCGTTCCCAACTGCTCGCCGGCGCCGCTCTTGGCTTGACCGCGCTGCTCGCTGTGCCTGCCAGCGCGCAGAACATCGATGCAACCGCGCTCCGCTCGGCGATCAACAAGCAGAGCATCACCGGCGGTGCGATCACCGCCGACGCCACCGGCAGCAGCGCGGCTGCAACGTTCCAGTCGATCCAGGCCGGCATGGCCAGCGTCGGCGACAATCAGATCACCGCAGCAGCGCGTGCCAACAGCGCGACGACCTCCCTCGAGCCGGCCGACCCGGCTTCCGCCGTTGGAGCCTCGCCGACCGTCTTGTCCATCCATGCAAGCACCACCAGCGGCCAGGCCGACAATCTGCTCGCCAACAGCCAGCGCATGATGTTCGCGCCGGTGCGGGCGATGCTGCTCGGTGGCAGCGCGGGTATCACCGCCGGCAGCGTCTCGGGTGGCGATGTCTCGGTCGCCAACAACGCTCTCGAAGCGTCGGCGCTCGGTAACCAGGCCGTCGATCAGCTCGGCATCGACAATGCAGGTTCGGGGGCTGGGCTGGTCAGCGCCCAGATCGGCGATGCGACGTCGACCGTGTCCGCCGACAATAGCGGCATGACGCAGCTCGTCATTGCCGGCGCATCGGGTAGCCGTCTCGACCTGAGCGGCAATAGCAGCCTCGCCACGGCGGGAGGCAATGTGGCTACCGACAGCGTCGCGGTCAGCACGTCGTCCTTCGCAGCGCCGGCCGGTTTGTCGCCGGCATCGACGGTCTCGGCCGCTGCGGACGACACCAATGCCGCCAATGCCCTCTACGTCAATCTCGGCCGCCAGCAGCTCGCTGGCCAGGTCAGTGCCACTGTTGGAACCGCGTCGGCGAGCTTCGCGGTCTCCGTGAGCGGTGATCTCTCCGGCTCCTCGGCAAGCGCCGACAACAACGCGCTGGGCGCGGCCGCCAACGGAAACCAGTCCTCCCGGTCACTCACGTTGACCGCCGGCAACGTGACGTCGACGGGCGATATCGGCGCGGCGATCGCCAACGTCACCGGCGTACAACGGGTGGTCGGTGGCGGCGTTGGCGCGACCGCCAATGGCGGCACGACGATCAGCGTTGGTGGTGCCCTGTACGGAAGCGACCTGTCCGCGTCGCAGAACCAGCTGCGCGCTGCTGCCACCGGCAACCGCGCGGACGGCAACGTCCTGACCGTCGATGCCAATGCGATCGATACACGGCGCCCGGTGAGTGGCGGCGGCTTGCCCTTGGGCACGGCTGGTACCGCGATGACCAGCAATGATGGCATCTCAGGCACGACCGCTGCGTTCAGTGTCCAGAATGTCCAGGAGGTGGATGCAGGCGTGTCGGCCGCGACAGGCAGCGCTGGTACCCTGCTGGTTGCCACGGGCTCGGTCAGTCACACGACCCTTGTCGCGTCGGACAATGCGACGAGCGCCGCGGCGACGGGCAATAGCGCGACCAATGGCATTACCCTCAAAGCAGACATGCTGCGCAGCAGCGTCGATCTCAACAACGCGCAAACGGTCGATGGCAGCATCCGCAGCGCCGTCGGCGCAAGCGGCGATCGTGCCGGCGTACGGATCGAGCCGATCAACAGTGTCGCGGTTTCGCAGTTCCGGGTCACGGGCAACAGCGTCACGGGAAGCGCAGTCGCGAGCAGCGCGAGCAACAGCCTGGCGGTCAATGCCGGCAGCGTCAGCGATGGCAGCGGTCATGTCGATGCGAGGGCCGGTACGCTCGATAACGGCTATGGCGCTGCTGCCGATATCGCGCTGGCGAACTACCAGAAGTTCGGCATGCCGCTGGCGACGGGCCCGGCGGTATCGTCGGTGACGAGCAACGTGGCTGGCAAGTTCGCGATCGGCGGCGCTGCCTATACCAACGGGTCGACGCTTACGCTCGACAACAACAGTCAGGCCGCGACGGCGGTTGCCAACACGGCGCGCGAGCGGCTGTCGCTGACGTCAAGCTCGATTCCGGGTGGCTCGTCTCCCGCTGCCGGCACGGCGCTGTCCTCGTCGCAGTTCGGCGATGGCAGCATCGGCGCGAATTCCGACATGCTCGTCATTGCGCGCGGCGGCGTCGGCAACAGCGCAGTGTCGATGAGCGGCAATGCCAACCAGGCCGCGGCAGTGATGAACGACGCGGATAACGCCCTGACCGTCTCGGCGGTGCGCGTCGACAGCGTCACCGGTAGCCCGGCCAGTATCGATGCCGGCAACCTCGGCTCGGCCACGCTCACCGGCGATCATGTGCTGTCCGGCACCCAGTTCGCAAGTGGCTTCGTTGGCGCTGTCGCGCAGACGCGGTTGATCAACAGCGATGCCGGTGCTTCGATGTCCAGCTCGACCGTCGAACTCAGAGACAACAGCACGGGGGCCGATGTATCCGCCAACCACTCGGGCAATGCGGTGTCGGTGTCGGGCGTCACCGGCTCCGGCGCCAATGCGGGCCTCGCCAGCAGCCAGATGAGCGCCGCGACCGTCAACGCCACCGCCCGCACCGACGCGACGCTGGGACTGAGCGGCACGCCGACCAGCGCCGCGATCTATGGCTCCTCGGCGACGATCGCGGGCAATCTGACCCAGGCGGTCGCGCGCGGCAACAGTGCGGACAATGCGTTGACCTTGGACGGGCCGGCAGGCGTCGGTGCGGCCAGCGCACAGCTCGGGGCGTTCGACACCGTCGAGACGGCACCGGCTGCGCTGGTCAATGCCCAGAGCAACTATGGCTCCGTGACCGCCAGTGCCGGCGGCACATTCGGTATGCCGCTCAACGCTGCGGGATCGGTGGCTTCCTCGGCACTCACCGTCACGGGCAACGCCATGACGGCGAACGCCTATGGCAATGCCGCTAACAACCAGGTCACCCTCGGCGGCCTGGGCGCCGCACCCGGCGCGGTGTTGAGCAACGTACAGACCAATAGCGGTCCGGTCACGGCCTCGGTCGCCGGAGCGACCTTCGCGGTCCGCGGTGCGCAACTGGCGAACGGCGCCATGACGATGAGCGGCAATCAGCTCGCCGCCAGCGCGACCGGCAACATCGCGACCAGCGCGATCACCGCGGGTCATTGAGGTCCGCGGCGGGCCGTCGATGCCCCCCGGCTGGCCCGCTTTGCGGGAAAGGCCGTCGCGCTCGCTCCCTGGCGCGGCGGCCTTTCGACGCTTGGCGGGGCAAATCATGCTCGACGACGGGCGACGAGGCCGATACCGATCGTGCTACGAACGCCCCCGGTTGGGCGGCCGTATTCAATCTTTCGAGGGACACCAAATGTCGGCAGACACACTGACCCGGTCGGATCTTGCCGACGCCATCAAGCGCGATGTCGGGCTGTCCGGGAATGATTCGGCAAAGCTGGTCGAACAAATCCTTGCCGCCATCAGCGATGCGCTCGCCAGCGGGAAGAACGTGAAGCTGTCAGGCTTCGGCACGTTCGTGTTGCGCGACAAGACCGCGCGCATCGGACGCAATCCGAAGACCGGTGTCGAAGTGCCCATCGCGCCGCGTCGGGTGCTTACTTTTCGCGCCAGCGAAATGCTGCGGGATCGCATCAACGCGCCGTAGTGACCTGTCCCAATCTGGTTCTCGCCATCGCCAGCAGGTCGCCGAGGGCGGCGTTGTCGTCGCCGTCACGCCAATGCGCTGCCCGCGCGATCCGGGTCGGTCCAAAGGCGTCGTGGATCGGCCTGATCACCAGATCGCCGCGGGCGCCGCGCGGTCCGATGCCATCCGTCGAGACCGCGACATGCCGGCCGCGCACGAAAGCACTGAGCTCATCCGGCCGGACTGATTGCCGGTTGATGGCAGGCTGGTGGTTCGGACCTGCGAGGCGGGAGGTGATGATCGGGCCGACGTCGACGGATGCAGCTTTCGATACCACGAACGAGCAGTCCCTGAGATCCGACCAGAAGAGCTGATCGATCGATGCCGCCGGATGGTCGGCGCTCATCACGGCCGTTACGGTCGTACTCCATCCCGAGATCGTGCCGATGCCGGGGCGCGCCGTCTCGCCGGTAACCAGGATCAGGTCGAGCGTGCCGCGCTCAAGATCGCGCCACAAAATCGCACGCGGTGCCTCGCGAGCCTCGATCTCGACATCGGGTCGGCGCGCCGAAAAGTCGCGCAGCAGCGACGCGAACCCGCCTTCTTCGAGTGAGCCGTCGAACCCGATCCTGAGCAACCCGTCATCGCCGCGGGCGAGCGAGCGCGCCTCGGCATCCAGCGCGTCCACATCGGCAACGATCAGGCGCGCGCGCTGGAGCATGCGCTCGCCGACCAGCGTCGGCACGATGCCGCGCGTTGATCGGCGGAACAGCGACTGGCCAAGGCGATCCTCCAGATGTTGCATGTGCCTGGCGAGTGTCGATTGCTTGATACCGAACTGCAAAGCCGCACCCGAGAAGCTTCCCGTCTCCGCGGCAGCCAGCGCATAGCGCAGCGCGTGTATCTCTATCATCCGTGCGACCCCCTTGCAGTCCGACCGCGCCTCGACGTTTCAGGTCGCGTGCCGGCGGCGAACGCCCTGCGCCGTTCGTCGGTTCAGGGACACTACCAAGGAATGGGCATATCGCCTGAGCGGCGGCTGATATGCTGTCCACAACCCGTTGCGCCGTTTGAGAAAATGGGTGCTTGCATTGGGAATCTCTGCTGCTCTAGACTCGCCCTGCGCCACTTAAATGGTGGCGCCGAGGCGTGAGAACCTTGAACAGGAAACATCGAATCAGGCCGAGTGTCGGCCGGGTCGTCGGCGCGTATGTCCAGGCCGTTCGCGGCTAAAGGCGCCGGCGCGAGCTATTTTCCTGGCTTGTTCTCACCACCCGGCTTTCGGCCGGGCCGCCTCGGCAGACGGAGGCGGACGATGGAAGTGGTTTCCATTGCAAGGCGGGCGTGGCGCATTGCCACGCGTCGTGCGTGACGGCGGTCGGGCCCTCGCGCGCGGAGCAGGACGCGGTCCGTAAGGAGGGCCGCGATGCTTCGGCCGGATCGGTGCAGCTGGAGCTGCTCTACCGCAACGAGCAGCGTGCCCTCGTGCGCTTCTTCACCAGTTACCGCGCCTCGCGCGACGAGGCTGGCGACCTCGTCCAGGAGACATTCCTCCGGCTCGCCCGGGTCGAGTTCGGCAATGGCGGCCTGCTGCTGCGACCGGCTGCCTATCTCCGGCAGATCGCGCGCAATCTGCTGAAGGATCGCGCCAAGGCGGCAAAGCGCCATCACGCCGATGCTCATGTGAACGCCGACGACGTCCACCTCGCCGGCGTCGACGAGCATAAGCGCCTCGAAGCACGGGATAGTCTTGCCCGCCTCGAAGCTGCTATCATGCGGCTCAAACCCAGGACGCGGGAGATTTTCTTGGCCCACCATCTCGAAGGCCTGAGCTATGCCGACATCGCCGAGCGTACCGGCATGTCGGTGTCGGGCATCGAGAAGCAGATCGGGCGTGCCTTCGATCACATTCACCGGCTGACCGGCCTGCCCTGATGGCGATCGAGAGCGGCAACCGTTCCGCGGTCGAGGTGCGCCGCGAGGCATCGGCGTGGATCGCGCGCATGCGCGGGCCCGATGCCGATCGCACCCGCCTGGAATTCGAACACTGGCGCGCAGCGTCATCGCAACACCGTCTGGTCTATGCCGAGATGGAGGAGATATCCCGCCGCACACGCGCGCTCGGCGCATCGTCGATCGGGCGCGACTATCGCGGTCTGCCTGCGCGACGACCGCTGTTCGCGCGTCCGGCGTTCCGGCTGGTGGCCGCAGCGATCCTTGCCGTGGTCGTTGCGGGAAGTGCGGTGCTTCTCTTCTATCGATCCGGGTCACTCGCGCCGACGCCCGATCGCGGACAGCTGATCGCGTCTTCCGAAGGGCAATTGCGCCGCTTCCGCCTTCCCGATGGCAGCGCCGTGGTGCTCGATACCGATACTCGGATCGAGGTCTCGTTCAGCAAGGCATCACGGTTGGTGCGCTTGCTGCGCGGGCGCGCCAGGTTCGATGTCGCGTCGGCGACCGATGCGCCGTTCATGGTCGAAGCCGGAGGACGGCTGATCCTCGACCGCGGCACGATGTTCGACGTGGCGCTTGGCCGGGAAGGCGTGAGGGTGTCGCTGCTGCGCGGTGCGGTGGAGATCCATGATCGTGACGGCGCGGGGCGACCGGGGAAGATCCTCGCGCGGCTCGCCCCCGGCCAGCTGGCAACGGCGTCGGTCGGTCGAGAGGATACCCCTGTTCAGACGGCGCCTGTGGGCGCCGATCGCTGGGTCGATGGCCTGCTCAGCTATGACGGCGCACGGCTTGCCGATGTGGTCGCCGACATCGATCGTTATTCGCCGCACAAAATGAGGCTCGCCGATCCGGCGCTCGCCGATCTGCGCGTCACCGGGGTGTTTCCCGCGATCCCCGTGGAGAGTGCGGCACAGGCCTTGGCCGCCGCCCTTGGCCTCCATGTCGCCAAGGCCGCCAATGGCGACCTGATCCTCAACCGCTGATGTAGCGATCATCGCGTCGCCCAAATTATTTTGGGCGGGTTGTCCGGCCATCGTCGTCTTCCCCTTCCGACAGCCGCTCGAGCGGCGTCGAGCGATGGGGAGAATGACGAAATGCGTGTTCACATTTTAGCAGGTTTGCTGGCTTCGACCGCGGCGGCGCTTTGCGCACCGGCCTGTGTCCAGGCTCAGCAGAGCGAGACGCGCGACTATGACCTGCCGGCGCAGGATCTCGGGACCGCCTTGCGTGAACTGGCCACGCAGTCCGGGTGTCACCTCATCGTGGCGACCGAGCTGGTCGACGGCTTGCGCGCGCCGGCGCTGAAGGGGCGCTTCAGTTTTGATGCCGCACTCGGTCAGCTGCTCCACGGCAGCGGGCTGATGGTCGCGAAGGTCGGTCACACATTCGTCGTCCGGCGCGATGCGGTCGCCGGGACGGATAGTGCGCCTGAGGTACTGGTGACCGGCACGCGCATCCGGGGAAAGGGTCCGGTCGGCTCGAAGCTGGTCATCATCGACCGCCGCGCGATCGACGAAAGCGGATTTGCGACGACCCAACAGGTCGCCGAGGCGATCCCGCAGAATTTCGGGGGCGGGGCCAATGAAAGCACCAGCCCCGGCGGGACGGTCAGCACCGTCGCCAACCTCAACTCGAACCGCGGCTCGAGCATCAATCTGCGCGGCCTTGGGCCGTCCTCGACGCTGGTCCTGCTCAACGGCGAGCGGCCGCCGCTGGGCGGGTTCGGCGGGGTGTTCGCCGATCTGTCGATGATTCCTGTCTCGGCCGTCGAGCGCATCGAGATTGTGCCAGATGGCGCTTCGGCGATCTACGGGTCGGATGCCGTGGCCGGCGTGGTCAACATCATTCCCCGGCTCGATTTCCACGGCGCTGAGACGAGCTTTCGCTATGGCTCGGCGGACGGTGCCGCGAAGGAAATCCAGGCCAGCCAGCTGATCGGCACGCGCTGGAACGGCGGGCACCTCATGCTTGCCTATGAATATTACCAGCGCAACCGGCTGGCGGCGTCGGACCGCGACTTCGCCACGGACGATTTGCGGTCGTTCGGCGGGATCGACCACCGCAGCGCCTATGCCGACCCGGGCACGATCTACGCCGGCGGCAAGACGTTCGCGATTCCCTCGGGACAGAATGGCGTTCGGCTTACCGCGGCGCAGCTGACGGCCGGTACGGTCAACCTTGGCAACAATTGGTCAGGTGCCGATATCCTGCCGCAGCAGCGCCGCCACTCGCTGTTCGCAGCGGTCAGCCAGGATATCGCGGCGGGCCTGCGCTTCTACGCCCAGGGGCTGCTCTCCGTCCGCATCTACGACCAGCGCCAACGCCCGAACTTCGACGCGCGGCGCACCGTCCCGGTCACTAATCCCTTTTATGTGGATCCGATCGGCACGCACCTCCCGGTCGGGGTCAACTATGCCTTTGCGCGCGATCTCGGTAACGAGACCGGCCACGGCGTCACCGCCGCCTATGGCGGCACCGCCGGCCTGGCGGCCGAACGCGGCCGCTGGAACATCGACCTGCACGGTACTTGGGGCTTCCAATATGAGCGGTCGTCGATCCTCAACCGGGTCAACACCGCGCGGCTTGCGGTAGCGCTCGCCGACACCAATCCTGCGACCTCCTATAATCTGTTCGGGGACGTCCCTTCGACCAACCCAGCGACAATCGGTTATGTCCGCGGCTCGCAGACTTCGACCCATACCGGCCTCAGTTGGTCGGCGACGCTCCACGCCGACGGACCGCTGTTCGCGCTGCCCGCAGGCGACGTCCGTCTCGCGGTCGGCAGCGAATATCGCACCGAGCGCTTCGTCGATCGGGGCGGTACGATCGACACCGCGACACTGACGCCGGTCGCCTCGGCACCGATCCCGTTGCACGCGCCGCGGCGGATCGAGGCGGGTTATGCCGAGCTGTTGGTGCCCGTGTTCGGCGGCGACGCGACACTTCCGGGGTTCCACCGGCTTACCCTGTCCGCTGCTGTCCGTACGGAGCATTATAGCGACTTCGGCACGACCACGAACCCCAAGGTGGGGGCCGATTGGGAACCGGTCGCCGGCCTGACGGTGCGGGGCACCTATGGCAGGTCATTCCGGGCGCCAAGCTTCAACGACCTGCGCCAGGATCCCGGCACCCAGGCCTATCTCATCTACACCATTCCCGATCCGCAGGCGGCATCCGGTCAGTCTAACGTCGTCGTGCTGCGCGGCAATGACCCCAGCCTCAAGCCCGAGCGCGCGACGACCTGGACCTTGGGGATGGAGCTCAAGCCGCATTTCCTGCCCGGCGCGCACGCCAGCGTCACCTGGTACCATGTCGATTATCGCGACCGGATCGGGTCGGCGTCGACTCAGCTGTTCAACTTTCTCGTCAATCGTCCGGTCTATGTCGGCATCACCGGGGCCAACCCGACAGCGGCGGAGATTGCCGGATATTATGCCTCGCCGTTCCTGCTCAACCCGCTCAATATCCCGCAGACGGCGAGCTTCGCGGCGGTGATCGATGCGCGCCTGCGCAACCTGTCCGTGGTCAGGCAGGCTGGACTTGATATCGATGCCGGCTATGGGTTCGCGCTCGGGAGCGGGCATGCCGATGTCACCGTCGAGGCGAGTTACATCTTTCATATCGACCAGGCGCTGACCGCGTCGGCGCCGTCGAGTGATGTGGTGAGCGTGCTCGGCAATCCGGTCAATTTCCGGGCGCGCGGCCATATCGGCTGGTCGTCGCCGCGGTTCGGCGCCGTGCTGTTCGGCAATTACGTCAACGGTTACACCAACACGCTCAACGCGACGCCGCAGCACGTCAATTCCTGGACGACGTTCGACGCGCAAGTCAGCTATCGCTTCGGCAGTGAGCAGGGTCCGTTCAAGGGCGTCAAACTCGCGCTCAACGCGAGCAACCTGTTCGACCGCAATCCACCGTACGCCGCCTATTTTGTCGGCACGACGACCTCCGCCTATGATCCGGAAAATGCCAATCCCCTACGCCGGGTGGTGTCGTTCCAGATCACGAAATCCTGGTGAAACGGACTGTCCTTGTGCTGGCTGGTGCCGCCCTTTGCTGGGCGGCGCCGGCATGCGCGGCGACGGCCGATTGCGCGGCGCGGTTGTTGCCGGCGTCGTCGACCAGGCCTGCCGCCGAGCTGACCGCCCGCTCGCTGATTGAGCTGCGCGATTTTGGCGGGGCAGGGGCAAAGGTCAGTGGCGAGCCGCCGTTTCGAGTATCGCCGGACGGGCGCTGGGCCGCGCTGATCCTGCGGCGTGCCGATGTCGATCGCGACGATTATTGCCATGGTGTCGTTCTTGTCCCTCTTGTGCCGGGGGAACGGCCAAGGCTGCTCGATGTCGGTGGCGACTATCTTTCGCTGATCCATGACCTTCGCGGCGTCGCCGATTTCGTCAACGGCGCACCGAGCATGAACACCCCCTCATGGTCGCCGGACGGTCGCTTCCTCGCCTATCTCCGTCGCGACCATGGCCAGATCCAGGCATGGGTCGTCGGCCTCGATGGCGCGCCGGCGCGGCAGGTCAGCCGGCTGGCGATCGACGCGACCGCAGTCCGATGGAGCGGCGACGGGGAATCGCTCGCGGTGCGTTCGCGGCCAGGGCTGGTCCCATCGGAGCAGGCGATCGGGCGGGAGGGCAGGGGCGGGTTTCATTTTGACAAGCGCTTTCTGCCACTCTCGGACAATCGTCCCCGCCCGTCATCGGCGATCCCGTTCGTCGATACCTGGTATGATCCTCTCACGGGAGGGACTGTTGTTGCGCCAGCCAAGAAGCTGAGCGGCGCGGACGTCGCCATGCCGCGCGACGCGGTTCTGTTAGCTGCGTCAGGTAGCGGTCTGCAGGCCTGGACCGCGCCGCGTGATCCTGACGCCCTGTTCCCGCCGATTGCGTTGCATGTCGCCGCCAATGGGCACGAGATCGCCTGTCCCGCCGCGATCTGCGCCGACCATGTAGTTGCCTTGTGGTGGCTTGGTCCCGCCGACCTGTTCTTTATCCGCGCCGGGCACCCTGAGAATGGCGGGCGCGATGAGATCTACCGCTGGCACGTAACCGGGCCAAAGGGACCCGTCCAGCTGCTGTCGACCACCGATGCGCTGGTCGGCTGCCAGCTTTCCGGGGCGCGCCTCATCTGTGCGCGCGAGGGCGCCACTATGCCTCGGCGGCTGGTCGCAATCGATGCCCGGGCAGCGACATCCCGCCTCTTGTTCGATCCCAATCCCGACTTTCCCCGCGGGCGCGTCGCGCCGGTCGAGCGACTCGTCTGGCACGACGCGCAAGGGGTCGTCACTTATGGCGATCTGGTGCTGCCGCCCGATCACAAGCTCGGCCAGCGCCATCCGCTGATCGTCGTCCAATATCAGAGCCGCGGGTTCGTGCGTGGCGGTACCGGCGACGAATATCCGCTCCAGCTCTTCGCGCAGCACGGTTTCGCGGTGCTCGGCTTTCAGCGACCGTCCGAGCTGCCGATTGCCGGCATCGTGCGCGACCTGGCCGGATTGCAGCGTGCCAATATTGCCGGGTTTGCCGAACGCCGAATGATCGTTTCGATGCTGGAGGCCGGCGTCGATGCGGCGATCGCCCGAGGCGTGGTTGATCCGGACCGTCTGGGCCTCACCGGCCTAAGCGACGGCGCGGTCACGACGCAGTTCATCCTCAGCCGCCCAAACCGCTTCAAGGCGGCGGCGATCAGTACGTGTTGCGATGATCCCGCCAGTGCCATGTCGGCAGCCGGCCTTGGTTACCGTGACGATGTCGTGTCGTGGGGCTATCCCGGGCCCGGCGACGCGGGCCAGGATTTCTGGCGCGGCTACTCGCTGGCGGCAAGCGTGGACGCGGTGAAGACGCCGATCCTGATGCAGCTTGCCGACGACGAGTTCCGCCTCGCGCTCGACGCCTATTCGCCGCTTCAGTACCGCCAATTGCCGGTCGATATGTTCGTCTTCCCGGACGAGCATCACTACAAATGGCACCCTGCGCACCGGCTCGCCATTTACCGGCGCAACCTGGCCTGGTTCGACTTCTGGTTGCGAGGTGTCAGGGATCCTGCCGATGCTGCGGAAATCGATCGTTGGGCAGCTATGGTGCCGCATCCGCGCAGCTTCTGAGCACCCAGCTACGCGCGCGATTGCTATCGATCGCGGAATGATTTCGTTTTCGCCAAAGGGGAGTGGTCCGCATAAGATTGAGTGGCAGCGCGGCACCGGTCAGCCTGCGTCCGAGCCGGGTTCCTGATTGCGACCTGACGTGAAATCGGTCGCTTTTGATTGCGGTGCTGGCCGGCCTCCGTCGCGCAATTTTGCGAGCGCTAGCCGAGCCGTGGCATTAAGGCCTGTGCCGTCCACATCGTCATATGCGAGGATACGCTTTCGCATATCGGGATCCCAGAAGTGCCAGATATGGTCCCATGTTGCGGTTGCCGCATCGGCACGCTGCTGGTGTCCGAACTCGACCGCGATCTGGTTCATCATCCGCACCAGCTTGTCGGTGGTGCTGCTCATTCCGCAGCTATCGTGTCAACCCGGCGCGAGCGCCGACTCAGCGCGTCATAGCCCTCCTGCCAGTCGGTCGGGCCGTTCGACTTGCCAACCTGCACCGCGGTAACCTTGTATTCGGGGCAATTGGTCGCCCAGTCGCTATTGTCGGTGGTCACGACATTGGCCTGGGTCGAGGGATGGTGGAAGGTCGTGTAGACCACGCCCGGCGCGACACGGTCAGTGAGCAGCGCGCGCAATGTCGTGTCGCCCGCGCGGCTGGCGATGCGCACCCAGTCGCCCTCGAAGATGCCGCGTTGCTCGGCGTCATGCGGATGAATCTCCAGCCGGTCTTCCTCGTGCCAGCGGCTATTCTCGGTCCGCCTGGTCTGTGCGCCGACATTATACTGGCTGAGGATGCGTCCGGTCGTCAGCAGTAGCGGGAAGCGCGGGCCGGTGCGTTCCTCGGTGGCGACATATTCGGTGCGCACGAACTTGCCGCGCCCGCGCACGAAACCGTCGATATGCATCACCGGCGTGCCTTCGGGCGCCGCGGCGTTGCACGGCCATTGCACCGAGCCGAGTTCGTCGAGCAGCGCGAAGGACACGCCGGCGAACGAGGGCGTCACCGCCGCGACCTCGTCCATGATCTGCGACGCATGGTCATAAGCCATGTCGTAACCCAAGGCCTGGGCGAGCAGCTGGGTGATCTCCCAATCCTCATAGCCGTTCTTCGGCGTCATCACCTTGCGCACGCGCTGGATGCGCCGCTCGGCATTGGTGAAGGTGCCGTTCTTTTCGAGAAAGGTCGAACCCGGCAGGAAGACATGCGCGTAATTGGCGGTTTCGTTGAGGAACAGGTCGTGGACTACGACGCATTCCATCGCCGCCAGCCCGGCGGAGACATGCCGCGTGTCGGGATCGGACTGGAGGATATCCTCGCCCTGGATGTAGAGCCCCTTGAAGGTGCCATCGACCGCCGCGTCGAGCATGTTGGGGATGCGCAGGCCGGGCTCATGATCGATCGCGACGCCCCAAAGATCGCGGAACATCTCGCGCGCGGCGTCGTCGGAGACGTGGCGGTACCCCGACAGCTCGTGCGGAAAGCTGCCCATATCGCACGCGCCCTGAACGTTGTTCTGGCCGCGTAGCGGGTTCACCCCGACACCCGGCCGGCCGATATTGCCGGTGACCATCGCCAGATTGGCGATCGCCATCACCGTGGTGGAGCCCTGGCTGTGCTCGGTCACGCCGAGTCCGTAATAGATCGAGCCATTACCGCCGGTGGCGAACAGCCGCGCCGCCTGTCGCAGGGTTTCGGCGGGCACCCCGGTCAGCGGTGCGATCGTCTCGGGTGCGTGGCGCGGATCGGCGACGAACTCGGCCCAGTCCTGATATTCCGACCAGTCGCAGCGCTCGCGGATAAAGGCTTCGTCGGCAAGCCCTTCGGTGACAATCACGTGCGCCATCGCGGTCAGCACCGCGACATTGGTGCCGGGGCGCAGCGCGAGGTGATGTTCGGCGGCGACATGCGGGCTGCGCACGATATCGGTGCGGCGCGGATCGACGACGATCAGCTTCGCGCCCTTGCGCAGCCTCCGTTTCAACCGGCTGGCGAACACCGGATGGCCGTCGGTCGGGTTGGCCCCGATGATCAGCGCGACATCGGTATGTTCGACGCTGTCGAAATCCTGCGTGCCGGCCGAGGTGCCGAAGGTCGTCTTGAGCCCATAGCCGGTCGGCGAATGGCAGACGCGCGCGCAGGTATCGACATTGTTGTTGCCGAAGCCGGCGCGGACCAGCTTCTGGACGAGGAACGTTTCCTCATTGGTGCAGCGGCTCGAGGTGATGCCGCCGACCGAGTGTTTGCCATAGGCAGCCTGGATGCGCTGAAATTCCGACGCAGTATAAGCGATCGCCTCGTCCCAGCTCACTTCGCGCCACGGCTGGTCGATCGAGGCGCGGATCATCGGGGAGAGGATTCGCTCCTTGTGCTGGGCATAGCCCCAGGCGAAGCGGCCCTTGACGCAGCTATGGCCGCGATTGGCCTTGCCTTCCTTCCACGGCACCATCCGCACCAGCTCCTCGCCGCGCAACTCGGCGCGGAAGGTACAGCCGACGCCGCAATAGGCGCAGGTGGTGACGATCGCGCGGTCGGGTGTGCCGACCTCGGCGACCTTCTTCTCGACCAGCGTGGCGGTCGGGCAGGCCTGCACACAGGCGCCGCACGACACGCATTCGCTGGAGAAGAACTCCTCCGCCTGGCTCGCCGCGACCTTGCTGGCGAAACCCATGCCGTCGATGGTCAGCGCGAAGGTGCCCTGCACCTCGTCACAGGCGCGCACGCAGCGCGAGCAGACGATGCATTTCGACGGATCGAAATCGAAATAGGGATTTGAGGTATCCTTGGCCTGGCCGAGATGGCCAGCGCCCGCGCCATAGCGCACCTCGCGCAAGCCGACCGCGCCGGCCTGGTCCTGCAGCTCGCAATCGCCATTCGCCGCGCAGGTCAGGCAGTCGAGTGGATGATCGGAAATGTAGAGCTCCATCACGCCGCGGCGCAGCTTCTTGAGCTTGTCCGTCTGGGTGCGGACCATCATGCCGGGGGTGACCGGCGTGGTGCACGAAGCGGGATAGCCTGCCCTGCCCTCGATCTCGACCAGGCACAGCCGGCACGAACCAAAAGCTTCGAGGCTGTCGGTCGCGCACAACTTTGGAATGTTGGTGCCGAGCAACGCGGCAGCGCGCATCAGCGACGTACCTTCGGGAACCGTGACGCTCTGCCCGTCTATGCTGAGCGTGACTTCCGTCTCGCTGGCCGAAGGCCGGGTGCCCAGATCGATCTCGCCGCGCCACGCCATGCCGCTACTCCGCGGCGAGAGCGACAGGCGCCCCGCCAAAGTCTTCGGGGAAATGATCGAGCGCGCTCAACACCGGATAGGGCGTGAAGCCGCCCAGCGCGCAGAGCGAGCCATATTTCATCGTGTCGCACAGATCGCGCAGGATCTCTATTTCCGCCTCGACGTCCTGCCCGGCGATGATCCGGTCGACCGTCTCCACCCCGCGTATCGAGCCGATGCGGCACGGCGTGCATTTACCGCAGCTCTCGACCGCGCAGAATTCCATCGCGAAGCGCGCCATCCTGGCCATGTCGACGCTGTCGTCGAACACGGTGATGCCGGCATGGCCGATCAGCCCGCCCGCAGCGGCGAAGGCTTCGTAATCGAACGGCAGGTGGAACATCGATGGCGGGAAATAGGCGCCGAGCGGCCCGCCGACCTGCACGGCGCGCACCGGCCGGCCGCTTTCGGTACCGCCGCCGATTTCGTTGACCAGTTCGCCCAGCGTAATGCCGAAGCCGACTTCGAAGAGGCCACCGTTCCGAACATTGCCCGCGAGTTGCACCGGCATCGTCCCACGTGATCGACCGAAGCCGACTGCCGCATAGACCTCAGGTCCGTTGGCGAGGATGAACGGCACCGCCGCGAGACTCAGCACATTGTTGATCACCGTCGGCTTGCCGAACAGCCCGGAAATGGCCGGCAAAGGCGGCTTGGCCCGAACCTGGCCGCGCTTGCCCTCGATCGAGTCCAGCAAGGCAGTTTCCTCGCCGCAGACATAAGCGCCGGCACCGACGCGTACCTCCAGCGTGAGGGGTGCGATCTCCAGCGTAGCACGCTCGATCGCCGCACGCATCGTCGCGACGGCGAACGGGTATTCTGAACGGATATAGACATAGCCATGTCGCGCCCCGACGGCATAAGCAGCGATCGCCATGCCTTCGATCAAGCAGAACGGATCACCTTCCATCAGCATGCGGTCGGCGAAGGTGCCGCTATCGCCCTCATCGGCATTACAGACGATGAATTTCTCCGGGCCGGCGGCGTCGAGCACGGTCTGCCATTTGATGCCGGTCGGAAAGCCCGCCCCGCCCCGGCCGCGCAAGCCGCTCTCCTTTATCCGCGCCACCACGTCGGAAGGCGCAAGCGCGCGCGCCGCGTCGAGGCCTTTCCAACCACCATGCGCAGCATAGTCGTCGAGATCGAGCGGATCGATCAGCCCGCAGCGTGCGAAGGTGAAGCGCTGCTGCGACGCAAAGAACGGCAAGTCGGCGATACGGCCGAGCCGGTTGGGGTGCGTTCCACCCAGCACCGCCGCCGCTTCGCCCGGCGCCACGGGGCCGTAACCGATGCGGCCGTCGGTGGTTTCAACCTCGACCAAGGGCTCGATGCGAAACAGGCCATGGCTGCCGGTCCGCACCACCTCCGCCCCTGCCGCGGCCAGCGCTTCGGCGACCGCGTCCGCGCCGAGGGCGACCGACGCAATGTCGCGACTGACGAAGACCCTCGTCATGCGTTCACCTGCGCGACGATGCGGTCGAGCGCAGCGCCGTCGATGCGCGATACCGGCACGCCATCGACCAATGCGTTGGGGCCTGTCGCGCAAAGGCCGAGGCAATATACCGGCTCGAGACTTACCCGTCCGTCGCTGCTGGTCGCGCCCATCGTCACGCCGAGCCGGTCGACCGCCGCGCGCTCGATCGTCGCCCCGCCGCGCGCCTGACAGCTTTCGGCGCGGCAAAGCCGCACGACGTGCCGACCGGCCGGGCGACGGCGAAAGTTATGATAGAAGGTGACCACGCCATGCACATCGGCACGACTGAGATTGAGCGCCTCGGCAACAGGCGGCACGAGCGCGTCGTCGATATAACCGAACTCGGCCTGCAACGCATGGAGCAGCGGCAACAATGCCCCGCGCTGATCGCCATGTTCGGGCAGCAGGCGCGCCACCGCCTCGGCATAAACCGATCGCTGGTCAGCGGGCGAGCGCGGTCGCTCCGGTGCGGTATTCGTGACCATCAAGGTGGCAACTAGGCCAGCGCCGCAGGCACGCGTCAAATCGACAATCCTGATGCATGATAGACAGCGCCTATCACACAGGCCCAAAATTTCGCGGGAGTTCGATACGGTGCGCGGCCGCCAGCGCCACTTGCGCCAGCGGGCTGGAGGGGCGGCGATCGAGCACGACCAGCCCGACCTGGCTCGCCGCGAACGGCTCGGCAAACGGCAATACCCGCGCCCAGCTGTCGCCCGGGATCAGTGCGGCATAGCCTTCAGGCACGATCGTGGCGAAGCCGCCCGCCTCGACCATCGCCAGCAATGCGACATAGGAGTCCGCCGTGGCAACGGGGTGCACCGCGAAACCACGCGCCGCGAGATTGGCGTCGAAGATCCGCCGGTTCTGCATGCCTTCGTGGAGCAGGCACAAGGGTTGCGCCAGCACTTCATCCCAGCCGACCGTGCGCTGGGCATCGAAACCGCTGCCGACCCGCGCGACGAACATCGCACGCTCGGCATAGAGCGGCACGGCGATAACCTGCGCGGGCGGTTCGTGATCGAGATAGGTAAGTCCGGCATCGAGTTCGAACGCCGCCAGCGAGCGTTCGATTTCACGCGAGGTCAGCGAGCGCACCGACAGCGTCAGGGCGGGATTGGCCGCCATCAACGCACGACCGAAATGCCCGACCGCCGGCATCGAGGCGGGGATCGCCCCAAGCCGCAGGGTGCCATGCAACGGCCCCCGCGCGGTTTCCGTCGCGTGATGGACGCCGTCAATCATCGCGATAGCCTGTTGCGCCCAGGGCAGCGCCGCACGCCCCTCGGCGGTCAGCCCGATATAACGCCGGTCGCGCTCGACCAGCCGCTTGCCGAGTTGCTGCTCGAGCGCGACGATCCCGGCCGAAAGCGTCGGCTGGGTAACATGGCACGCCTCTGCGGCACGCGCGAAATGGCCTTCGCGTGCCAAAGCGACGAAATACTCGAGCAGGCGTAGCTGCATTTGATGCTCCCAACGCGGTACCAGCGACTGCCGGCGCTAATTTGGACGCGAATCTATCGCGGCTGATACATTATCGTAACCGTCAGTCACGACAGCATCCATCGCCCTCTCACGGGGAACTTGCATCGCGGAAACCTGATCAGATCTTTCCGAAACGTTCCGTCGACATGCGATGATTTACTCTGCAGTCGCGCTTTTAGCGGCGCACAGACAACCAAACGCGCCGGCTAATCCAGCTATGTGCCCAAATCTCAGCGTCGACCAGGCTCCACAGCCGCACGATCTGCTCGCCATCGGAAAGCGGCGTCGCGAGCGCCGCTTCGACCGCAACGCGATCGAGGGGAACATGCTTTGCAATAGCCCCGTCGAGGAGCAGCGACCGGACGCGCTCACGATTGGCTGCGAACAGACGTGCCGAAAAGCTGTCGAACGTCCCCTTGCTCTGGCGGGCCAAGACCGAGGGCGGCAGCCGACCGGCATAGGCGGCGCGGGCGACCGCTCGGTTGCGGCCGCCGCTGCACCATAGCCAGCTCGGGATGGCGAGGCATGCTTCCATCACGGGCTGTGAGAGCAATGGAAAGATCATCGGCGCCAACTGCTGGCGGCTGTGCCCCTCGATATGGTTCTGCACGCGCATCAGCGCGGCGACATGAGCAATCTTGCCGGGCAATTGACGTAGCGGCACGTCGGACCAGGGATGGCCCTGAGGGAAGGGCAGCGTGTCGGCAGCGTCTGCTTCCAGAAACCCCTGTTGCGGTCGCCAGATCGGGGCGTTGGGTTGGCGTATCCGGCGCGCGACCCGGGCGGCGATATGCCAGACGCTGGTCTCGCCGAGTTCGGCCAGATCGCTGATCGTTTGCCAGGCGCCTCGCCCAATTCCGATTGCGCGGATCCGGTCGATCGCGGGCGAGAGTGTTCGCTGATAGCTGAACACATTGTCGCCGCCGCCACCGCTGAAGAACATGTCGGCGCCGTGTTGTAGTGCGATACGCTGGGCCGCGCGATCGAACGGCCGCGCGAAGATCCGCGCATAGGGACGCGCCAGGAGTGCGGCATCGCTTGCCGCGATGTCGACGCCTTCAATCGAGGGATGCTCGATCTCGAGCGTGAGCCCGACATGGGCGGCGATGGCTTGCGCATAGGGGGTTTCATCGGGATCGCCTCTCGTCGCGGCATAGGTGAGGCCGGTGACCATGGCGCTTGATCGCGCGAGCCCTGCCGCCACGATCGCGGAATCGAGACCGCCCGAGATCTCGGACACGGCACGTGTCGAACAACTCCCCCACGCCATCAGACATGCGTCCAGGCGATCGGCAACGATCTCACGGGCTTCCGCCATGCACAGCTTTGGGTCCGCGCGGGCGACATGGGTCCAGGGCGACCAGATGGCGAAGGTGTCGAACCCCGTCGGGAACACGCGTCCGGCGACGCCGGGCAGGATCTCGCTCACGCCGCGAAGGGGCGTGCGTGCCGGCTTCAGGTCGCGATAGACCAGTCCCTGGGTCAGGATAGTCCAGTCGATCTCGGGCTGCAGCAGCCCGTCGGATACCAGCAGATCGGGGCGAGAGGTCACGACATGCACGTCGTCGATCTCGAGATGATAGCAGGGCACGGTGCCGGATGGTTCGCGGACAACTTCCGGGGTGGAATTGCGGGTCCTGAGGCCGACATAGCCGCCCCAGATGCGGTCGATCAGGATCTCGGCAGGCTCGTGCTGGCCTGGAAAGGGCGCGGTGATGCGCGCGCTGGTCGCGCGGTCGAACGCATAGCCGACGAGCAGGCCGGCCTCGCCAGCTAGAGCGACCCGCGGCAACTGCGGATCGCCCAGTACCAACAGCGTCGCAGTGTCGTGGAGCAGTGCCAGCCCATGCAAGACGCGCAGGCTTGAAATGAACGCGTCGAGCCGCTCCGAATGCCGGATCGTCTGGCGCTTGAGCAGCGCGACATAGGTCAGCGGGATCACAGGACCATGATCGGTGTGAAACGCGAGACGTGCTCGTAGGTGTCGTTCAGGATGGCCTTGTCCGACTGGAGCCAGCAGTGCGCGGCAAAGGGTTCGCCGGTCACGCCGAATACCAGCCGGCCTCCGATCCCGCCTTTGGCGAGCCAGCGAACTTGCGCGAGTGAATCGAGCAGGCAGTTCCTCGCCAAGGGGACGTAGCGCCGCGCGCGCTCATAGGCGGCGATGCGGGCGAGGGCGGCGGCGACTGGTTCGCATTGGCCATAGATGGCGGACGCGCCAAGACGGCGCAGCGTTGAATCGAATCCTCGGAACCGCAGGCCGAGGCGGGTGCCGATGACAATACAGGCGATCTGCGGAAGATGGCGAGCGTCAGCAGCGCTCGCATCGCACATGCCGCCGGCCAGAGTGCGTGGCACAGTGATTTCGAACCGTTCGGCATTGCCCGGCCGCGCGTCCGCCGCACGGAGTGTCCCGCCCGCCGTCAGCAAGTCGATCAGCACTTTCGGCGCCGGCGTCATAGGTTCGGCCGACAGCCAGGCGAGCACGGGGCCGGAAATTTTCTGCGGCACCATGAGATAGCGATCCTGTCGGCTGTCCAGCAGGATCAGCCGGTCGGAAGCGACACAGATCGTCGCGTGAGGGAGGAGACGCCAGAACATCGGTTCGTGCAGCCAGTGGCCGGCACGGCCCGCTGGGCCGCGCCGGCCGTCGGCGATCAGTCGTCGCTGATGCCGGCCTTGTCCTGCAGGACCGACAGGTCGATGACCTGGCTGCCGTCGCCCTGGGTCTCGACGCTGGCTTCGCCGAGGTCTATTATCGCGACCGGCTCGTTGGTGTCACGGTTCATTGTTCTTCTCCTTCA
>NZ_JAQGLG010000005.1 GCF_028292965.1 Sphingomonas bacterium
GTTCGTTTGGCGCCCAACAGTTGCGCCCACATGTTAAGACACTTTCCGAAATCGCCGATACGCTGATCATGGTCTATCCCAACGCCGGTCTGCCCAACGAACTCGGCGAATATGACGAGATGCCCGCGACCACTGCGGGACTGGTCGGCGAATGGGCGGAGGCCGGACAGGTTAACATCCTCGGCGGCTGCTGCGGATCGACGCCGGCGCATATCAAGGCGATCGCCGACGGCGTGCGGGGCCTCGCGCCGCGCAAGATCGTGACGCCGGAGGTACGGACCCGGTTAGCGGGGCTGGAGCCAATGTTCATGGCGGCCTAAGCCTTTCCCCGGCGAAGGCCGGGGCCCAGTTACGAACGGCCCGATGCTGGGCCCCGGCCTTCGCCGGGGAGGGGAAAATGATTTGGGCGAGCCTGAGCGGTTAAGCCGCGAGCGAGAACCTCAGCAGCCGGTCCTCTACCGGCACCAGCGCCTCGGCGTCATGACCCACCGCGCGGACGATCTCGGGATGCGCGGCGTCCAGCCCGCCCGTCAGCGCACCGAAGGCGGGCAGGATCAGCTTGGTCGCGGTGGCGACGAAACAGCGCCGCGACACGCTACGCCCGCGCACCCGCACGCGCAGCTTGGGATGGAAATGGCCCGACAGTTCGGGCCGCGTCTCGCGGCTTTCCGCTTCGTGACGCAGCACCAGCCCGTCGACCAGTGCCTCGGCGACGACCTCGCCACCGCAGCGATCGACCATGCCGATATCGTGATTGCCGGTGATCCAGGTCCAGCGCCGCGTCGCGGTCAGGCTACGCAGCATCTCTTGTGCGTGAGCGGACAGTCGCTCGCAGCCGGCAGCATCGTGAAAGCTGTCGCCGAGGCACCAGATCTCCGTCGCGCCTGTCGATTCGACCAGAGCCGCGAGGGCAGTCAGCGTGGCGATCGAGTCATAGGGCGGTAGCATCTGGCCGAAGCGCGCGAACCAACTTGCCTTCTCGAAATGCAGGTCGGCGACGAGCAAGGCGCGCCGTGCGGGCCAGAACAGCGCACCCTGCGGGAGCGCAGCAAGGGCATGACCGGCGAACGAAAAGGGAACCATGGTGCCGCTATGCCCCGCTATCGACGCGCGATCAACCACTTGCCGGCACCCCTGACAAAAGCGCTTGCGCTGCGGTGCAACAAGCGTAAAGCGCGCCGTCCCAACGACAGGCCGTTTCGCACGCATGTCATCCGTTCCCGAACAACCCGGGCCGCACGACGTTCCCCATCCCGCTCTGATCGCGCTGACCGTCGGCGCGATCGGTGTGGTGTTCGGCGACATCGGCACGAGCCCGCTCTACGCCTTCCGCGAGGCTCTGGGGCTGGCCGCCTCCGACGGCATGGCGGCGAGCGAAATCTTCGGCGTGCTGAGCCTCGCTTTATGGTCGCTGATTCTCGTCGTATCGGTCAAATACGTCCTGTTCCTGATGCGTGCCGACAATCAGGGCGAGGGCGGGGTACTCGCTTTGACCGCGCTGGCGCGACGCGCGCTCGGCCGCCGTTCGCTGATCGCCCTCACGCTCGGAGCAGCGGGTGCCGCGCTGTTCTATGGCGATGCGATCATCACGCCGGCCTTGTCGGTGCTGTCCGCTGTCGAGGGGTTGCGCACCATTCCCGGTGCCGGCGCGATGTTCGACGAAGACACCATCATGGCGATCACGGTCGTGATCCTGATCGGCCTGTTCCTGATGCAGGCGCGCGGCACGGCGCGGGTCTCGCGGCTGTTCGGCCCGGTCTGCATCCTGTGGTTCCTGGTGATCGGCGCACTTGGCGTGTGGCACATCGCCGACGAGCCCACGATCCTCGCTGCGATCAATCCGGCCCATGCGGTCGAATTCATGGCCACGCATGGCAGGCTCGGGCTGTTCGTGCTCGGCGCGGTGTTCCTGACCGTCACGGGCGCCGAGGCGCTGACCGCCGATATGGGCCATTTCGGCGCGCTGCCGATCCGCATCGGCTGGTTCGTGCTCGCCTTCCCGGCGTTGATGCTCAACTATTTCGGCCAGGGCGCCTATGCGCTCAACGCGCTCGAGGCGGCCAATGCCGCGCACCAGCCGTTCCTCAACCGCGACTGGTTCTTCCTGATGGCGCCCGACGCGCTGCGCCCTTGGCTGGTCGTGCTCGCCGGGCTGGCCACGGTCATCGCCAGCCAGGCGGTAATCACCGGCGCCTATTCGCTGACCCAGCAGGCAATCCAGCTCGGCCTGCTGCCGCGCCTGCGCATTCGCCAGACCTCGGCCGCCTTTGCCGGGCAGATCTATCTGCCGGCGATCAACTGGCTGCTGCTCGCCGGCGTGCTGGTGCTGGTGGTGCAGTTCCGCAATTCCTCGGCGATGGCGGCGGCGTACGGCATCGCGGTGACCGGCACGATGGTGGTCACCACCTGCCTCGCTTACATCGTCGTGCGGCATCGCTGGAACTGGCAGCGCGCCACCGCGATGGCGGTGATCCTGCCCTTCCTGGCACTCGACCTGATCTTCTTCGGCGCCAATATCCTGCGCGTGGTCGAGGGCGGCTGGGTGCCGCTGGTGATCGCGGCGTGTATCGGCCTGCTGATCGCCACCTGGGTGCGCGGGCGCGGTATCGTCCGGGCCTTCGAACAGCGCCAGAGCATCCCCCTCGCCGATCTTGCCGCGGCACTGGCCAAACGCCCGCCCGAGCGCGTCGAGGGCACCGCGGTGTTCCTCACCTCCAACCCCGATCACGCGCCCGGCGCGCTGATGCACAATCTCAAGCACAACAAGGTGCTGCACGAACGTAACCTGGTGGTCAGCGTGCGCACCGCCGACCGGCCGATGACCGACCCCGACAGCCGCGCCACGGTGACCCGGGTCGACGACAATTTCACCACGGTGGTGCTACATTACGGCTTCATGGAAACGCCCGACGTGCCGCGCGACCTGGGCTTCGAGCATTCGGGCGAGCGGCGCCTGCTGAACCCGGCCAAGACGAGCTATTTCATCGGCCGCAACACGATCAAACCCTCGGCCGAGGAGGGCATGCCGATGTGGCAGGATCAGATCTTCATGTTCCTGCAAAGGAACGCCGCCGACCCGACCGAATTCCTACGCATCCCGCCGGGCAAGGTGCTGGAGCTGGGCGAGCAGGTGACGGTCTGACGAAGTCAGGCCGTCATCCCGGCGAAAGCCGGGATCTCGTGCCGCAAGGCGTGCTTCATTACCGGGAGATCCCAGTTTTCGCTGGGATGGCAATATTATTCAGCCCGCATACGCCTTCACCAGATCGTAGAGATAATCCCGCGCGTCATAGAGCGAGGCCTTGCGGATACGCTCGTTGAGGCCGTGCACCCCATTGAAATCGCTGTCGAGGAAGGTCCCAGGCGCGCCGTAAACCGGTATGCCGATCGCTTCGAGGAAGATGCCGTCGGTCGCGCCGGTCGACATCAACGGTAGCAGCGGCAGGCCGGGGAAATGCTTCGCCGCGACGGCGCGCATCGGGCCGAGGATCTTCGGGTCGAGCGATGGCGGTATCGCGGTCGGGCGGACCGGCTGGTTGGCCGTCACCACGATCTTCGGGCCCGCCAGCCGCTGCAGCGTGGCGAGCGTTTCCTCGACCGTCTCGCCCGGGAAGATGCGGCAATTGACGTTCGCCGTAGCGCGCTGCGCCAGGGCATTCTCGGCATGGCCGGCATTCAGCAACGTCGCGACGCAGGTCGTACGCAAGGTCGAGTGCATCGCCTTGTCGCGGCTGATCAATGCGTCGGCCGCCTTGTCGGTCGGGTCGGCGAGCAGCCGGCGGATCGCATCGCCGACCGGCGCCGGCACCGCCGCCGTGCTCGCGCTGAAAAAGGCGCGGGTGGTGTCGGTGAACTTGACCGGGAATTCGTAAGCCCGCACCGCCTCCAGCGCATCGGCAAGCTCGTAGATGGCGTTTTCCGGCGTCGGCTGCGAGCTGTGGCCACCGGGATTGGTTGCCGTGAAAGTGTAGTTCTGCGCCGCCTTCTCGCCGACCTGCACCGCCAGCAGCTGGCGATGGCCCGCATCGTCGAGCCGCCCGCCGCCGCCCTCGTTGAGCGCGAATTCGGCGGCGATCAGGTCGGGCCGGTTCTTGGCCAGCCATTCGGCGCCGTTGAACGCGAAGGTGGTTTCCTCGCCACAGGTCAGCGCCAGCTTGATCGTGCGCTTCGGCTTGTAGCCGCTGGTCTTGAAGCGGACCATCGCATCGGCCCAGATCGCTGCCATCGCCTTGTCGTCGACCGAGCCGCGGGCATAATAATAATCGCCCTCCTCGATCAGCGTGAAGGGATCGCGCGCCCAGTCGGCGCGCTTCGCCTCGACCACGTCGAGATGCCCGAGCAGCAGCATCGGCTTCACGCGCTTGTCGCTGCCCTGCAGCACGGCGACCAGCCCACCCTCGCGCGGATGATCGGGCACCGAAAAGGGCGTGATATCGGCATCGGCGTAACCCGCCGTCTTCAAATGCGCGGCGATCTGCGCGGCGGCCTGGGTACAACTGCCGGCCGACAGCGAGGTGTTGGTCTGGACCAGTTCCTTGTACAGGCCGAAAAAGGCTTGGCGGTCGGGCGTCAGATCCTCAGCCGCTGCCGCCAGGGGCGCCAGGGCCAGCAGCGTCGCGCAGCCCGCGAGAAAAGCCCGTCTCATCGATCGCATGCGCCGCCCCTGATCCTATGCCGTAGGCAGGCTAGGGCCAGTTCGTCGCCCCGGCAAGGCCGGTGGCGCGGCCACCCTCACTGGTTTAGGCGCGATACCTGCGAGCCGAAATTCACCGGCACCGGCGCGTCCGATTGCCCCGCGCCCCTGGGCAACGAAAGGCGCAGCGTGCGGTTGGGGAAGTCGATCTGCACGCGCTTGAACAGCTTCATCGCATCCATGCCGAGCATCAGCGCGGGGCGTTTGATCAGCTCGAAACGCTTGAACGGCTCGGCATCGGCGAAGGCCACCGGCAGATTGTTGAAATTGATGCCCGCGACCTTGATCTCGTTGATCTGGGTATAGTCGGCGACCAGCACATCGCCGGTCACGCCGAGCAGGGAGATGCTCTGCATATGCTTGGTGCTGCGCGCCACCATGCGTCGCAGCGCAAGGTTGCCCATGCTGACCACCGAGCCGGTATCGACGATCACCTGGATGCGCCGGCCACGATAATAAGCGTCGGTGACGACGAGCTGCCCGAACATGCTGCGGGCGTGGACGATCACCTCGTCGGTCGCCGCGGGGGCGGCGCGGCGGCGCACCTCGGACGGAGTGACGGTCATCTGCTGACGCTCGAAATCGATCGTCACCATATGGCCCTGCAAGGTGTCCAGTCCGAGCAGGCCGGGCCCGCCGAGATTACGCGTTTCGAGCGCCGGCGCCTCGATCCGCGTGCCGCCGAGCGCGCCGACGCTGATCGCCGGGATGACGAAGGTATTGACCATACCCTGACCGGACATCGAGGTGAGATGCACGTCGGGCCCGGGCGCGAGGCGCAGCGTGCCGGCCAGTTCGCGCGAGATGACGGTGCGTTGCGCGCCGGTATCGACGATGAAATGATAGGGGCCGCCGGCACCGATCGTCACCGGCACGGTCATGCGTTCATCGGCGTCGCCAAAGCCGAGCAGATCGGCCGCGGGCGTCAGGCTGGCCGGCGGTTCGGTGAGCGTGGCGGGGGGGGCCGGCTGGACGGCAGGTTGGGTGAACGGCGCAGGCTGCAAGGCAGCGGCGGCCGCAAGCGACAAGGCAAAAGCCAGACCCATCTCCATGGGTGAAAGCTACGCCCGAATCGGGACCTTCACAAGCGAAACAACCGCCGCGAAAATGTCGTTTGTGGGCGTGTAAACGCCGTTCGACCGCAAGATGCGTTCGTAGCGGGACATTGGCCGACGCCGGACCCGGCCGGTGCCGTCACGGCGGCGTCACATGACATCGTTATGATGCCGCTGACTATCGTCGTCGTGAGGAAGAAAATCGATCGTGCGCAGCGTCGTTCTCGCGATCACCGGCACGCTCGGCGACCTTCATCCCTTCGTCTCGCTGGCATTGCAGCTTCGCGCCCACGGCCTCCGACCGATCGTCGCCGCAATGGAGGACTATCGCGCCGTGGTCGAGGCGGAAGGTCTCGCTTTCCATGCCGTGCGCCCGGGCAATCGCGAGATGGAAGCCGCCGGGCTCGACGAGGCGGCAGTGGCGTGCGCGGTCACCGGCGACCTGCGCGCCGGCTTCGACATCATGCTGCCGCACCTCGCCTTGACGCTGAACGACCTGCGTGCAGTGATCGCCGGCGCGGATCTGGTGATCTGCGGCACGCTGTCGGCGGTGGCGCGGATCGTCGCCGAGGCAGCCGGCGTTCCGGTCGTGACGATCGCGCTGCAACCGATGAGTTTCCTGTCGGTCGCCGAGCCCCCGGCGATGCGCGAGATGCCGTTTCTGCCGGTGCTGCGCAAAACCTGCGGGCCGGGCGTGGTGCGCCTGCTCTATGCCATGGCCAGCGCGCAGGGGCGCCCGAGCATGCGCCCCGTCGCATGGTTGCGGCGCGATCTCGGCCTGCCCGCGGTGCGCGACGAACTGGTCGACGGGCCACGCCGCAGCGAGCGCATCTTCGCCATGTATCCGCCGGCCTTCGCCCCGCTCCCGGTCGACGCGCCAGCCCAGGCGCGGAGCGCAGGCTTCGCTTATTATGACGGTCGCGATGGCACGACCGGTACGCTCGACTCCGCGCTGGCCGCGTTCCTCGCTGCCGGCCCGCCGCCCCTGGTTTTCACGCTCGGCAGTTTCGTTACTTATGCGCCGGGCAATTTCTACACCGTCAGCGCGCGCGTGGCACGGCGGCTGGGGCGGCGCGCGATCCTGCTCGTCGGGCAACATGCGCTCGGCGGCTATGCCGGCCTGGCGAGCGCGGACATCGCGGTCGCCGGCTATGCGCCGCATTCGCTGCTCTTTCCGCGCGCCGCGGCCGTGATCCAGCATGGCGGCATGGGCACTACCGCACAGGCGCTGCGCGCCGGCGTGCCGCAACTGGTGTGCCCGTTCTTCGGCGACCAGTTCGACAATGGCCAGCGGCTCAAGCGGCTCGGCGTCGCACGCGTCGTGCGGCTCAAACGCTACAGCGAAAAGCGCGCCTTCGCAGCGCTGCACCGGCTGCTCGACACACCCGTGGCGACGCAACGCGCCCGCACCCTTGCGCCGGCCATGACACGTGACGATGGCCCGGCGATCATCGCATCATGGGTCGCCGAGCGCCTGGCGCACCAGACCGACCAGCGCCTCGTCGCCTAATCGAGCCGCATCGCCTCGGCCGCCAGCGCCTCGGCCTCGATCAGCAGCGCGTCATCGGCCAGCCCTTGCGACACATGCTCGCGGCCGATCAGCGTCAGCACCGGCACCGCGAGTGGCGACACACGATCGAGATCGACATGCAGCATCGTGCCCGCCGCGCGGTCGAGCAGGTCGGCGAGCCGCCCGACATCGGTCATCTTCGCCCGGGCATCAGCCCAGGCGGCCTTGAGCAGCAGATGCCCGGGCTCGTATTTGCGCAGCACGTCGTAGATCAGGTCGGTCGAGAAGGTGACCTGTTTGCCGGTCTTGCGCTTGCCGGGATGCTGGCGCTCGACCAGCCCGCCGATCACCGCCACCTCGCGAAAGGCGCGCTTGAGCAACGACGAGCCCTGCACCCAGTCGACGAACTCGTCTTCCAGGATGTCGGGCGAGAACAACGCCGCAGGATCGGTCACCGGGTCGAGCGAGTAAGTGGCGATCGAATAGTCGGTCGCGACAAAGCCGATCGGCCGCAACCCGCGCGTCTCCATCCGCCGGGTGAGCAGCATGCCGAGCGACTGGTGGGCGTTCCACCCCTCGAAGCTGTAGGCGACCATGAAGTGCCGCCCGTCGCGCGGGAAGGTCTCGACCAGCAATTGCCCCGGCTCGGGCAGCGCCGAGCGATAGCGCTGCACCTCGAGCCATTCGCGTACGTCATCGGGAAAGCGCGCCCATTCCTCCGGCGCGGCGAGGAAGCCGCGCACCCGATCGGCGAGGTTGGTCGAGATCGGCATGCGCGCGCCGCCATAGGTCGGGATGCGCGCCGGCCGGCTGGTCGCGCGCACCACGACATCCTCGGTATCGACGCGCTCCACCTCGAGGCTCATGCCCGAGAAGAAGAACGTGTCGCGCGGCGACAGCGTCGCGGCGAAACTCTCCTCGACCTTGCCCACCGCGCGCCCGTTCTTGAATCGGACTGTGAGCATCGTCGCCTCGACGATGATCCCGGCATTGAGCCGGTGCTGCGCGACGAACTTCGGGTGCGACACGCGCCACAGGCCATCGGCATCCTGGGTCAGCCGCTTGAATTTCTCATAGGCCTTGAGCGCATAACCGCCGTCGCGGATGAAACTAAGCACTTGCTCGAAAACGCCGGCATCGAGCGCCGAATAGGGCAAGGCCGAGCGCACCTCAGCCAACATCACGTCCTGTTCGAACGGCGCCGCGCAGGCACAGGCCATGACATGCTGGGCGAGCACGTCGAGCGCGCCGGCGCGAAAGATGTCAGGGTCGAGCTCACCCACGGTCACCGCATCGAGCGCGGCACGCGCCTCGAGATATTCGAAGCGATTACCCGGCACGATCACCGCCTCGCTCGGTTCGTCGAGCCGGTGGTTGGAGCGGCCGATGCGCTGCAACAGCCGCGACGAACCCTTGGGCGCCCCCATCTGGACGACGCAGTCGACATCGCCCCAGTCGACCCCGAGATCGAGGCTTGCCGTCGCCACCAGCCCGCGCAGTCTGCCCGCCGCCATCGCCGCCTCGACCTTGCGCCGCGCTTCCAGGCTGAGTGAACCGTGATGGATGCCGATCGGCAAGCGCATCTCGTTGACCTTCCACAGGTCCTGAAAGATCAGTTCGGCAAGGCTGCGCGTGTTGCAGAAGATGATCGAGGTGCGGTGTGTCTCGATCTCGGCCATCACCTGCTCGGCGGCATAACGCCCCGAATGCCCCGACCAGGGAATCTTGCCCTCGGGCAGCAGGATGGCAATGTTCGGATCGGCACCCTTGTCGCCGATCACCAGCGAAACCTGGTCGATATCACCATCGGGTGCGAGCCAGGCGCGATAGCCGTCCGGGTCGGCCACCGTGGCGGACAGTGCGACGCGCCGCGTCGCCGGCGCGATTGCCTGCAAGCGCGCCATGCACAGGCTGAGCAGGTCGCCGCGCTTGCCGGTGGCAAAAGCGTGCACCTCGTCGACCACGATCGTCCTGAGGCCGGCGAACATCAGGAAGCTGTCGGGATAACTCAGCAGCAGCGACAGCGATTCGGGCGTGGTCAGCAGGATCTGCGGCGGCCGGATACGTTGTCGCGCCTTGCGGTCCGAAGGCGTGTCGCCGGTGCGGGTTTCGACGCGCAGATCGAGCCCCATCTCCTCGATCGGCGTCAGCAGGTTGCGCTGCACGTCCACCGCCAGCGCCTTCAAGGGCGAGACGTAGAGCGTGTGCAGCCCATCGGTCGGGTTCTCGATCAGCTCGGTCAGCGTCGGCAGGAATCCGGCCAGCGTCTTGCCCGCGCCCGTGGCCGCGACGAGCAGCGCATGCCGCCCTGCGCGCCCTTCGGCGAGCATGTCGAGCTGATGTCGCCGAGGTGTCCAGCCGCGCGAGGCGAACCAGTCGGTGAGAGGTGAGGGGAGCGCCTGCTTCAAGGTGCGGGCGGCGCCCCGGCCGGACGCGTCACCAGTTGCGGCGCGGCGCTGCCGGCGGTCGACAGCCGCGCGCGCTCGCCCTGCGGGCGATCCTGCAACGACAGCCACGCCTCGTCGTTTTTGGTGCCGAGCCGAACGCCCTCCTGATAGCTGCCCAGATTATTGGCGTAATTGACCGTTACGCCGGCAAAGCCGCTCCTGTCGTTGACGATCATCGCCACCGCATCCCCTCCCGGACGATCGAGCGCGATGACGCCGCGCCCATTGTCGAGAAACGAGACGGCGCCGCGCTCCGAGCCCTTCGAATCATGCAATACCAGACCATAACCATCGGCGACGCGCGGATAGGTCTTGCCGTCGACCCGCGGGAGAGGCTCCTGACCGACGATCAGCCGGTCCGCCCCATCGTCCCCGAGAAACACGATCGACGCGGTCTGGCCGTCCTTGCGCAAGCGACCCGCGACGGGCGGCGGCGCACCGATCAGGATGCGCGGTTTGCCGTGTGCATCGACGATGCGTATCGCCTGCGTGTCGATCGTCTTCTGTGCCGGTGCGAATGCCGCCAGCAGACCGGCGCCGGCGACGAGTCCCATCGCCAGCAAGGCGATCTGCTGCCGCCGTACCCGGCGTTCGAGCCGCGCGAATCGCGTGTCGATCGCGGTCGCTTCGGTCCTGTCGTTCATCATGTCGCACTCGCCTTGTCTTCATCACCGGGGTGGCCGGATGGAACCAGAACACCTTCTCCACCATATAGGTAGCATGGCGAAGCTCGGCGACTGGATCGATCCCCAACCCCACGGGATCTACGTGAAACCCGCCGATGCGTGGATCGACCCGTCGGAGCCGAGCGCGCGCGCACTGGTCACCCACGGTCATGCCGACCACGCCCGCGGCGGGCATCAGGCCGTGTGGGCGACGTCCGAGACGCTGGCGATCATGGAAACCCGCTACGGCCCGCAGGCCGGCACCGCCGTCGCCTATGGCGAAAGGCTGCGCCTCGGCGAGGTTGACGTCACTTTCGTGCCCGCCGGCCATGTGCTGGGCTCGGCGCAGATCCTGCTCGAGCATCGCGGCGAACGCATCGCCGTATCGGGCGATTACAAGCGCCGGCCAGACCCGACCTGCGCGCCGTTCGAGCCGGTGGCGTGCGACGTGTTCGTCACCGAGGCGACCTTCGGCCTGCCGGTGTTCCGCCATCCCGACACCGGCGACGAGATCGACAAGCTGCTCGCCGCGCTCCGCGCCAATCCGGAGCGCTGCGTACTGGTCGGCGCCTATGCGCTGGGCAAGGCGCAGCGCGTGATCGCCGAATTGCGCGCCCGGGGGCACGCTGCACCGATCTATCTCCACGGCGCGCTGCAGCGGCTATGCGATCTTTATACCGAACTCGGCGTCGAGCTGGGCGAGCTGATCCCGGCGACCGGCGTGCCCAAGGCGGCGATCGCCGGGCATATCGTGATGTGCCCGCCATCCGCGCTCAACGACCGCTGGTCGCGGCGCCTGCCCGACCCGATCACCGCCATGGCGTCAGGCTGGATGCGCATCAGGCAACGCGCGCGCCAGAAGCTGGTCGAGCTGCCGCTGATCCTCAGCGACCATGGCGACTGGGACGAACTGACCGACACGCTGACCGAGATTGCGCCGAAAGAGGTTTGGGTCACGCATGGCCGCGAGGAAGCGCTGATTCACTGGTGCATGACCCGCCAGATCAAGGCGCGCGCGCTGGCGCTGGTGGGGTATGAGGACGAGGACGACTGAAAACACGCCGACATTGAATGTTCCCCGGCGAAGGCCGGGGCCGAGCTGGGAAAGCGGTTAATACTACCCGTAAAGCTTCCCCAACGAAGCGCCTCCAACTGGGCCCCGGCCTTCGCCGGGGAGCAGCCTAAGAAAAACGTCGTTTGGTATGAGGAGAGCGATGATGACCGAACTCGCACCGGCCGAAGAACTCGCCACCAAGGCGCACCGGCCCTATCCCGGCGAAAGCACCGCCTATACCAAGGCCCGTATCGCGTTGCTCGCGAACGAAGTCGAACTGCGCCGGCAGATCGAAGTAGTCGCGGCCAAAAGGCGTGCACTGCCCGAGGCGCCGGCAGTGGCGAAGGACTACAGTTTCGAAGGCCAGATGGTACCGTCACGCTCGCCGACCTGTTCGAGGGCCACGACACGCTGGTCATCTATTGCTGGATGTACGGCCCGGAGCGCGAGCGGCCCTGCCCGATGTGCACCGCGTTCCTCGGCCCGCTCGCCGCCAACGCCGCCGATATCCGCCAGAAGATCGGCCTCGCCGTGATCTCACGTTCGCCGGTGGCACGGATGCAGGCCTTTGCCGACGAACGCGGCTGGCGCAACCTGCCGCTCTACAGCGACGCCCGCGAGGCATTCGGCCGCGACCATAACGCGTGGCACGATGATGGCGACTGGCCGTCCTATGACGTGTTCACCAAAGATGCGGACGGCACGATCCGCCATTTCTGGAGCGGCGAGCTGGGCGGCACGCAGGACCCGGGTCAGGATCCGCGCGGCGCGCCCGACATGACGGTGCTGTGGAATGTACTCGACACCATCCCCGCCGGCCGCGGCACGGACTGGTACCCCAAGCTGGATTATTGATCAGGCACCGATGGCGGTCGCCTCGAACATGGTGATGTTCTCGCTCGCCGCGGCATGTTCGCGCACCGCTTTCATCAGCTCATGCGAACCGGGCTGCGCGAAATGCACCTTCAGCGCCGCCATGTCGCGCCACTGCTCGTAGAAGAACAGCCGCAGCGGATTCTCGCAATCGACCTGCACCGAATGGAGCACGCACCCGTCCTCCAGGCGCGAGCGATGGACATGGGCGAGGCTCGCCTCGCGCAGCGCCTCGAAACTGTCTCCGCGCGCGGTCACGCTACCGGTGACGATGATCATGTGCCTCTCCCGTCACGTGCCGCAAGCAATTGTTTTCTTCCGTCATGCCGGACTTGTTCCGGCATCCACGGTCCCGCAAACGCAACCAACGAATATCATGCGGCGCGGTGGACCCCGGAACAAGTCCGGGGTGACGAATAGGTGAAGTGCCGCCAATGGCGACGCCGCCGGGCAACTACGCCCCTTCCAGTGCCCGCGCGCGGCGGCGCTGCACCGAACTGCCGATCCCGATCGCCTCGCGATATTTGGCCACCGTGCGCCGCGCGAGACCAAAGCCCTTGGCGTTTAGCAGGTCGACCAGCGTATCGTCGCTCAGGATATTGGCGCCCTCATTGGCGATCAGCGCGCGGATCGCGCTTTTGACCGCCTCGGCCGATACGGCGTCGCCGCCTTCCGACGACGACACGCCGGAGGTGAAGAAATATTTCAGCTCGAAGGTGCCGCGCGCGCAGCTGAGATATTTGTTGCTGGTCACCCGGCTGACGGTCGATTCGTGCATCTCGATCACATCGGCGACCTGACGCAGCGTCATCGGCTTCAAATGCGCGACACCCTTCAGGAAAAAAGCCTCCTGCTGTTTTACGATCTCGGTCGCGACCTTGATGATCGTGCGCTGGCGCTGGTCAAGCGCCTTGACCAGCCAGTTGGCGCTGGCGAGGCATTCGCTGAGCCACGCCTTCGATGCCTTGTCCTGCGGACCCGCAGACAGCTCGGTATAATAACTCCGGTTGACCAGCACGCGCGGCAGGGTCGCGGCGTTGATCTCGATCGCCCAGCCGGTCTTGCGCTGCGCGACGAAGATGTCCGGTACGACACTCTGCGCCGGCTCGCCGCCATAACGGCAACCGGGCTTGGGATCGTATCCGCGCAGCTCGCGGATCATGTCCGCCATGTCCTCGTCGTCGACGCCGCAGATGCGCTTCAGGCGGGCGAGATCGCCCCGTGCCAGCAGGTCGAGATTATCGATCAACCGCGCCATGCACGGATCGTAGCGATCGGCCTCCTTCGCCTGGATGGCGAGGCACTCGGCAAGATCGCGCGCGCCGACACCCGTCGGGTCGAAGGTCTGGATCACGCCGAGCACCGCCTCGACCCGCGCCAGCGGCACGCCGAGTCGATTGGCGACGTCGAGCAACGAGACCGTGATGTAGCCGCATTCGTCGATCTGATCGATGAGATGCGCGGCGATGAAGGCATCGGCGCCGTCGACCGCAGTGCCGGCCTGGGCGAGCAGATGATCGGCCAGACTCAGCGAGACATCGGCAAACCCGTCGAGATCGGGCCCGTCTTCGCTCGCCCCGCCGCCGCCGCTCGCGCCGTTCAGGCCAAGCGAACCGTCGAGGCCGCCGCCGCCCGAATCCATCGCATCGGCGGCACTGTCGTGATGGAAGGTCTCGGCATCGAAATCGACATCGAGTCCCGCCTCGCCGGTGTCGGCACCGACCATGATCAGCTCGTCGGCGCTGGCCGGTTCGTCGCGCGGCTCGGGCGGTGACTCGCGTTCCGCTATGGGCCCGTCGTCATCGGGCGCGCCTCCGTCGAGCAGCGGGTTCTTCTCGATTTCCTCTGCCAGGAATCCCTCGACCTCGAGATTCGACAGCGCGAGCAGGCGGATCGCCTGCTGCAACTGCGGCGTCATCACCAGCGATTGGGATTGCCGTAGGTCGAGGCGGGGACCGAGAGCCATGACGGTGCCTACCCCGTCACCCCAGCGAAAGCTGGGGTCTCAAGTGGCCAAGGCGCGCGCTGGCCGCACGAGATCCCAGCGTTCGCTGGGATGACGGTTATGAAGGCCCGGACACGCATGATTTACAGCGAGAAGCCCTCGCCGAGATACAGGCGGCGGACATTGGCGTCGGCGACGAGTTCTTCCGGCGAGCCGGTGAACAGCACGCGGCCGTCATAGATGATGTACGCACGGTCGACGATTTCCAGCGTCTCGCGGACGTTATGATCGGTGATCAGGACGCCGATGTTGCGCTTGCGCAGATCCTTCACCAGGTCGCGGATGTCGGCGATCGAGATCGGATCGATGCCGGCGAACGGCTCGTCGAGCAGCATGATCGAGGGATTGGCGGCGAGCGCGCGGGCGATCTCGGCGCGGCGCCGTTCGCCGCCCGACAGCGCCATGGCCGGGGCATCGCGCAGCCGCGCCAGGCCGAATTCGTCGAGCAGCTGCTCCAGCCGCGCCGCGCGCGCGACGGGATCGGTCTCGGACAGCTCCAACACCGTGCTGATATTCTTCTCGACCGACAGGCCGCGAAAGATCGAGGTTTCCTGCGGCAGATAACCGAGACCGAGGATCGCGCGGCGATACATGGGCAGGCCGGTGATATCCTCGCCGTCGAGCATGATGCGGCCCGAATCGGGCTTCACCAGCCCCATCACCGAATAGAAGCAGGTCGTCTTGCCCGCGCCGTTCGGCCCGAGCAGGCCGATCACCTCGCCGCGCCCGACCGACACCGACACGTCGGTCAGCACCGCGCGCTTGTCATAGGATTTGGCGATCGAGACGACCGACAGGCCGTGCGCCACCGGCGCTTCGGTAATCGGCTCGATCTTGTCGAGGGTAGCGGATTCGGTCATCGCAGATCCCGTGGTCGCATTTCGAGGTTACCGAAAGCTTACCACGCGGCCGCTTGGCAAGATTCGTGCATGGCTTCCTGCACCAGACATGCGCGTGAGGGAATAGCCGTGCGGCGAATTGCCGCGCCTGGCACAAGCGATTGTATGTCGGCAGCTAGCGAAATCGGGCCAGACAGCACTCAAGCCGCGAAAATTCTGTGAGGGATTACAGTCATTTCGGACCAATCTCTTCTTGAGCATCCCCCGCAAATCGCAACGCCTCCTATCGTCGCGGCGCTTGTTCACCACTTGCCGAGACAGCCTCCAGGAGAATGCAGATGCTTAAAAAGTCACTAGTAGTAGCGATTTTCGCCTCGGCGATGCTTTTTAGCGTAGCGTCGGTCGCTCAAACGATTCCAAGGAATCCTGACGATCCCAGCTTGCCGCTGGGCTGCAGTCGCGACACGGACGGAAGAGTCCATTGTGTTGCCACGCCTGTCCCGGGTCCGCGGTAAATCAAAACGGCAGTTGAGATGGTTATCCATCTCAACTGCCTCTCGCACGCGCGTCATAAAATCGGTCGTCCCGACGCATTTAGACTATTGAATACGACATGGATTTAAACACCCTCACATCCAGATTCATCCAACGGCAGCAATATAGTATCAGCGGATGCAGCGATATTGCGAATGCCCGCGGATGAAACTGTTGTGTTAGTTTCGCTTCGGTACAGAGAAGGTACCCGTCACGCGGCCACCGCTGCTCGTCGTACCTGCGGTACCAGGAGCACTGCCGCGCACGCCAGACCCGTCGATTACCGCGCGGCCAGTATCCAAGGTTATTGTCAGGCGTGAGCCGTTGACGGTGTTGCCGGCCTGGATCAGCGTCACCCCGCCAAGCATGGTGATGACGCGCTTGTTGAGATCGTAGACAGCATATTGCCCGCGTGCGCTCTGGTCGGGGCGGGTCACGATAACGCCACCCGAAGCGTCAATCCGCTGCGCCTCCGGCGACGGACCACCCGCGATCTCGCCGCGGTACGACACCGTCACTCGCGCCGCATTCAAGGTCATCTCCGCCTGCTTGACCGAGACATTTCCCGCGAGGATCGTGCGGTGCGCCTTGTCCTGCAGCTCGATATGATCCGCGCCGAAATTGATCGGTGCCGACGAATCGTGGCGCGTCTGCGCGGTGGCGACGGACGCGGCGGCGATGGCCGCCGTAGCGAGGAGCAGGGAAAGGCGCGTCATGGGCGCCTATTTCGTCCTTCGCGGCACGATCCGCAAGCGCGCGTTGCCGTCGAGCGTCACGATATGGTTGTCGAGATCCGCGCTGAGCCGGTTGCCGCTGAACTGGCCCTGCGGCACGGTGCCGGTCACCGCGCTCGTGCTGCGCAGATGGCGCGTCTTCAGGTCGAGCGTCGCGTCATTGGTGTCGAGCGTATAGCCACCGGTGGAGACAACCTTGACCGGGCCATCGACACGGACCTGCTCGCCCTTCATGTCATAAGCGCCATGCGGTGCCGTGACATCGGCCGGTCCGTCCTGCAGCTGCAGCCGGGCAGCGAGATCGGTGAGGCGCACGATCGGCTCGGACGAGCTCTTCTGCACCGCCGAGCCCGCGGTCATGATGAAGGGCTGGCCCTTGCCGTCCTCGCCGCGATAGGTCGCGGTTTGCAGCCGCAGCCGTTCCTTGGCGACCTCGACCTTGTTCTTGTCGAGCACGAACGACACGTCGCCGCCGCTGAACAGGGGCATGAACACGACAAAGGCGGTGAGCATGCCGATCAGCATCGGCAGCCCGATGCGCAGCGCGCCGATCAGCCGGTCATGGCTGCTGCCCGGCGCGGCCCAGACCTGCCGCGCGGTACGGGTCAAGGCGATCGCCTCAGACATGCGCGAAGATATCGACCTCCGGCCAACCGGCCAAGTCGAGCCGGGCGCGGTGCGGCAGGAAGTCGAAGCAACCCTGCGCCAGCGCGGTACGGCCTTCGCGGGCGAGGCGCTTGTCGAGTTCGTCGCGCATCGCATGGAGGAAGCGCACGTCGGACGCGGCATAATCCTTCTGTGCGTCGCTCAATACCGGGCCGCCCCAATCGGACGATTGCTGCGCCTTGGAGATATCCTGGCCGAGCAACTCGCGCACCAGCTCCTTCAACCCGTGCCGGTCGGTGTAGGTACGCACCAGCCGCGAGGCGATCTTGGTGCAATAGACCGGGCCCGCCTCGACGCCGAGATAATGCTCGATCGCGGCGAGATCGAAGCGCGCGAAATGATAGAGCTTCACGCGGGCACGGTCGGCGAGCAGCGCCTTGAGGTTGGGCGCGGCATAATCGCTGCCCGGCGAGAAGCGCACCAGATGCTCGTCCGGCCCGCCATCGGACAATTGCACGACGCACAGGCGGTCGCGCGGGGTGAGCAGGCCCATCGTCTCGGTATCGACGGCGATATCGGCGCCATCGGCGAACAGGCCGGCGGGAATGTCTTCTTCATGGAGATATACGGTCATCGCGCGGGCCTAGCGATGAAAGTGCGGCGGCTCAATGGCCCGTGCGAGTGCCGCGCCAGCGAAGACCGGATCATCGGTCACCTCGTCGCCGGCCCAGTCGGGCGGCACGATCGATGCCAGCACCTCGGGTGATTCGACTTCGATCTCACACAGTATGAGCCCCGCCAACGCACCGGCGAAGACGTCGAGCCCGAACCAGTGATCGCCAACCGGCAGATGATAGCGGTGCTTGATGAGCGGCGCGGCGGGCAGGTCAGACAGCAACGCATATTCGCCGGCGTCGAGATAGAGCGTGGTGATCGGTTCGGGCCGCGGCCCGCCATATTTGCGCGTCAGCTTGAGCAAAGTCGGGCGCCCGCCGCCCGACATCCGCCGCAGGCGCAGCCTGGCCCCGTCGATATAACGGTCCTCGATCAACCGTGCCTCCGCCGGGTCGAGAGGCGGGAGACGCTCGGCGCGAACGAGAAAACGGCGCTCATGTTCCAGGCGGGAATAGGGTGGCAGTTCGCCCATTCTCAGGCGCCGCGTTTGCGGTCCCGGGCGCGGCGCGCGACGAGGTTGAGCGTCTCGACCGCGCCGGCAAAGGCCATCGCGCTATAGACATAGCCCTTGGGCACATGAACGCCGAAGCCGTCGGCGATCAGCACGAAACCGATCATCAGCAGGAATCCCAGCGCCAGCATCACCACGCTGGGGTTGCGGGCGATGAAGTCGGCCAGCGGGGTGGCGGCGAACAGCATCACGCCGACCGCGACGACCACCGCGACGATCATGACCGGCAGATCGTCGGTCATGCCGATCGCGGTGAGGATCGAATCGATCGAGAAGACCATGTCGAGCGCGAGGATCTGTATGATCGCCGAGGCGAATCCGATTACCGCGCCACCCTTGGCATCGTCCGCCTTTTCGGCCGGATCGAGACTGTGGTGAATCTCGCTGGTCGCCTTGTAGAGCAGGAACACGCCGCCCGCGATCAGGATCAGGTCGCGAATCGACAGCGCGGTTTCGAACGTCGCATAACCGTCCGGGCCGATATGATGCAGGCCAAGGTCGATCACCGGTGCCGTCATCCCGGCGATCCAGGCGATGGTCGACAGCAGCGCGAGTCGCAGGACCAGCGCGAGGCCGATGCCGAGCTTGCGCACCTTGGCACGCTGCTCGGCGGGCAGCTTGTTCGACAGGATCGAGATGAAAATCAGATTGTCGATGCCGAGCACGATCTCCATCACGATGAGCGTGGCGAGGGCCGCCCAGGCGGCGGGATCGGCGATGAGGGACACGATGGACATGGTGGCAACCCTGTGGCGCGGCTGCATCGCTCACGCAAGTTCCGGTCGAATGCTGCCGCATTTTCGACGAATTTATTCGCAGACCTGTGGATAATAGGCTAGTACGACTCGGTGGCGTGATCGGTTTGGCGTCCGAATCCGTGCGTTCTTCGTCCGACGCGCGGGTTGTCGACAGGTGACATAGGGACGAGCCGGGAAGACGAACAGGGCATGAGTTTCGATAAAGGTGGCCGCGGCAATCGTGGCGGACGTGGCCGCGACAAGCGCGATGGTTTCGGCGGCGACGATTTCGGTGGCGGCAGCGGCTTCGGCGGCGGTGATCGCGGCGGCTTCGGCGGCGGCGGCGACCGATTCGGTGGCGGCAGCAGCTATGGCGGCGGCGGTGGCAGCAGCTACGGTGGTGGCGGCGGTGGCGGTGGCGGTGGCTATCGCGGCGGCGGCGGTGGTGGCGGCTTCGGTGGCGGTGGCGGTGGCGGCGGAAGCCGCGGCATGCCCCCCCAGGTCGTTGGCGAAGGTACGGGCGTCGTCAAATTCTTCAACGGGCAGAAGGGCTTCGGCTTCGTCGTTCGCGACGATGGCGGCGAGGATGTGTTCGTTCACATCAGCGCAGTCGAGCAGGCCGGCCTGACCGGCCTCGCCGAGGGTCAGCCGCTCGGCTTCACCCTGGTCGATCGTGGCGGCCGCATCTCGGCGACCGATCTCAAGATCGATGGCGAGCCGATGGCAGTGGAAGATCGCGGACCCCGTCCCGAGCGCGCCGCTGGCGGCCCGGGTGGTGATCGCGGCGATCGTGGCGGTGCCCCGCAGCGTCAGCTGACCGGTGAGAAGGCGACCGGCACGGTCAAGTTCTTCAACGCGATGAAGGGCTTCGGCTTCATCCAGCGCGATGACGGACAGCCCGATGCATTCGTGCACATCTCCGCCGTCGAGCGCGCCGGCATGCCGACGCTCAACGAGGGTGACAAGCTCGAGTTCGAGCTCGAGGTCGATCGTCGCGGCAAGTACGCAGCGGTGAACCTCACGCCGATGAGCTGAAGCTTCTCAAGGCTGACAGAAAAGACCCGGTGCGCTTTAGGCGCGCCGGGTTTTTCTTTGTCACCAACGGCTTGGCTCGCGCCTATTATTGCACACGAGCTTTCGCTCTTCATTGCCGGAGTAACGCCATGCGTTTTTTGCTGACCGCCGCCCTCGCCGTCTCACTTGCAGCGCCCGCCGCTGCCGCGACGGCGCCGCGCCTGCCCATCACCAGCTTCGAGCAACTCGCAAAGCCATTGCCGCTGCCTTATGACGAATCGGCGAACGCACAGGCAGCGGTCGCCGCGGCGCGGGCAAAAGCGAAGAAGGCCCACAAGCTGTTGCTGATCGATTTCGGCGGCAATTGGTGTCTCGACTGCCGCATCCTCGCCGCCACGATCGAGGTGCCCGCGCTGAAAGCTTTCGTCGATCGGCATTATGAGGTCGTGACCGTCAATATCGGCCGCTACGACGCGAATATGGATATTCCCGTCGCTTATGGCGTGACCGACAAGCTCAAGGGCGGCGTGCCGGCATTGCTGGTGGTCGATCCGCGCAACGGCAAGCTGCTCGACGGCGGCCATATCTCTGCACTGGAAGACGCCCGCCACATGAGCCCGCAGGGCCTCGCCGACTGGCTGGCGCAATGGACTCGCTGATTCGCGACATCATCATCGAAGCGGCGGGGCCTGACGATCTCGCGCCGCTCCACGCGCTGATCGAAGGCGCCTATCGCGGTGATGGCGCGCGGCGCGGCTGGACGCACGAGGCGGACCTGATCGACGGCCAGCGCACCGACACCGAGACGCTGGCGGCGATCATCGATGATGCGCGCCAGCATATCCTCGTCGTACGCAACGATGACGCTATCATCGGATGCGTCGCCTTGACCGACAAGGGCGACGGCACCTGCTATCTAGGCATGCTCACGGTCGCCCCCGACCTCCAAGCCGCCGGGCTGGGTAGGCAGCTGATCGAGGCTGGCGAGCGCCATGTCGCCGCCTCATTCGGCGCAAGACGAATCGAGATGACGGTGATCGCCCAGCGAGCCGAGTTGATCGCCTGGTACGAACGGCGCGGCTATCACCGCACCGGCGAACGCCGCCCATTTCCTTATGGCGACCCACGCATCGGCACCCCGCGCAGCGATGCGCTCGACTTCATCGTGCTCGAACGCGACCTCGGCTAACCCGCGAGAATCAAGGCCGCGCCGGCGAGGATCGCGAACACTGCGGTGATTCGTCCCGGCGTGGCGCGCTCGCCCATCACCAGGATCGAGATACCGAGCGCGGTGACCATGCCGGTCTCGCGCAAGGCGGCGAGCGGCGCGGTTGGACCGAGCGACAATGCGGTCAGCGCAAGGCCATAGGTGACGATCGACAGCGAACCCGCGATCACCCCCGGCCGCCATTGCTGGCGCGCCGCCGCGATCATCTCGCCGCGCCCGATCGCGCTGAACATCGTTGTCACGACCGCGCCCATGATGACGAATACCCAGACGATATAGCTGGTCGGCGTCGGTGCCGCGCGAACCCCCGCGGCATCGACCACGGTATAGGCGGCGATGCTCACCCCGGTCAGCACCGACCAGCCGAGCGCCGAGCGTCCGAGATGCCGCCCGGCGACGAGCAGGAACATCGCTCCGCCGATCACCGCAATGCCGCCAATCTGATATGGCGTGCCCGGCTGGCGCAGCATGCCGAGCGTGACCAGCGCCGTAACCAGCGGCGCGGTACCCCGCAGCACCGGATAGGCAGCGGAGAAGTCGGCGACCTTGTAGGCGCGGATCAGCGAATAAAGGTAGAGCGCATGGATCGCCGCGCTTGCCGCCAGCCAGCCCCAGGCGCCGGTCGGGAGGGCAACGAACAGGGTTGCCGGCAGCAGGATGATCGCGCTCGACCCGTCGGTGACGGCACGCGCCGCCATCTTGTCCTTGCCGCCCTTGACGATGGCGTTGACCACCGCATGGATCGAGCCCGAGGCGATCATCATCAGCGCGGGCAAAGCCAAGGTCACCGGCCGGCTATAGCCATGTGACATAATTATCCAACGCGCATCGCACGCAAAACCGCGCATTTCCGCGGGCTCGTGCCGAAGGTGGCATGCGAATTATGTCAGGGGTGTCAGGTGATCATGCGCCGCAGCGTTTCGATCAGGTCGGCCTCGGCCGCGGGCTTGTCGGTCCTGATCCGCGCGATGCGGGGAAAGCGCATCGCGAC
>NZ_JAQGLG010000086.1 GCF_028292965.1 Sphingomonas bacterium
CGCGCCCGCGACGGCGGCAACACCGCTGCCCGATCACTGGTGGCGGCTTTACGACGATCCCGCGCTCGATCGGCTGGTGACCGAGGCGCTGGCGCACAACACCGATATCCGCGTCGCGGCCGCCAGCCTGGCGCGGGCGCGGGCGGTGCTGTCAGAACAGCGCGGTGCGCGGCTGCCCACCACCGACACCAGTGCGCAGTTCACCCACAGCCGGGTCAACGCGACGCAGAGCGGTGTGGGCACTGCGGTCACCGGCGATTATTTCCAGCTCGGCTTCGACGCCTCGTACGAGGTCGATCTGTTCGGCGGCGTGACGCGCGCGATCGAGGCCGCGCATGGCGATGTCGACGCGGCCGCAGCGCAGCTCGACGCGGCGCGCGTCTCGGTCGCGGCGGAAACGGCGCGGGCCTATGTCACAGCGTGCAGCAATGCCGCGCAAAAGGCGGTCGCGATCGATACCGTGGCGTTGCAGGGCAAGACGCTCGACCTGACCAAAACGTTGTTCGACGCCGGTCGCGGCACGAAGCGCGATGTCGAGCGCGCCGATGTCTTGCTCGCCCAGACCCAGGCGCAGATTCCGGGCTTCGAGGCCGAGCGTCGCGCGTCGCTTTATGCGCTCGCCGTGCTGACGGGGAGGCCGCCCGAACAGGTCGATCCCGCCGCCGATGCCTGTGTGACGCCGCCGAAACTGAAGGACGTGCTGCCCGTCGGCGACGGCGCCGCCTTGCTCGCCCGCCGCCCGGATGTGCGCGCGGCCGAGCGCACGCTCGCCGCAGATACCGCGCGGGTCGGCGTCGCCACGGCCGATCTCTATCCGTCGATCAAGCTGCTCGGCAGCATCGGCTTCGGCGCGCCGAAAGCCGGCGACGTGTTCAAGAGTTCGAGCTTCTCCTATTCGGTCGGCCCGCTGATCTCGTGGAGCTTCCCCAACATGACCGTCGCCCGCGCCCGGGTGCGCGAGGCGCGCGCCGATGCCGATGCGCAGCTCGCCCGTTTCGACGGCACCGTGCTCGGCGCGTTGCGTGAGACCGAGCAGGCGCTGGCGCGTTACGCCGGCGCGCTCGATCGCGACAATGTGGTCGCGCGCGCGGAGACGTCCAGCGGCGAGGCGGCGCGGCTGTCGCGGCTGCGTTTCGACTATGGCGCCGACAGCTTCCTGCTGCTGATCTCGGCCGAGCGCGATCGCGCCGATGCCCGCGCCGCACGTGCTGCCGCCGACGCGGCAGTGGCCGATGCGCAGATCAGCCTGTTCAAGGCGCTCGGCGGCGGCTGGACAGAGCCGCCCACGCCGACCAGACAAGCGCCATGACGCTCCGTTCCGCGCTCTACATGCCCGCCTCGAACGCCCGCGCGATCGAGAAAGCGCGCAGTCTGCCGGCCGACGCGATCATCCTCGATCTCGAAGACTCGGTTGCGCCGGACGCCAAGGTGCTGGCGCGAGAACAGGCGATCGGTGCGGCACGCGATGGCGGCTTCGGCGCGCGACCGCTGGTGCTGCGCGTCAATGGGCTCGACACCGAATGGGGCGGGGCGGATTGCCGTGCGGCTGCGGGTGTGGGGTTCGACGCGATACTGTTGCCCAAGGTGTCGCATCCCGACGACCTTTCGGCCGCACGCGCCTTGCTCGGGCCGGTTCCGCTCTGGGCGATGATCGAGACCTGTGCCGCAATGCTGGCGTTGCCGGCGATCGTCGGCGCGGCGAAGACGCACGACCTGCGCTGCCTGATCCTCGGCCCCAACGACCTCGCCAAGGACATGCGCTGCACGCCTGGCGCCGACCGGATGCCCTTGTTGCCGCACCTCGTCGCCATCGTCACGGCGGCCCGCGCTTATGGCCTGATCGCACTCGATGGCGTGTGCAACGCGATCGGCGATACGGCGTTGCTCGAGGCGGAATGCGCGCAAGGCGCGGGGCTCGGCTTCGACGGCAAGACGCTGATCCATCCGAGCCACATCGACATCGCCAACGCGGCCTTCGCCCCCTCGGCCGAGCGCATCGCCTGGGCGCGGCGCATCATCGCCGCCTTCACGCTGCCGGAGAATGCCGACAAGGGTGCGATCCAGCTGGGTGGCGAAATGATCGAACGGCTGCATTTGGCGGAGGCTGAGCGGGTTGTCGGTCTGGCCTGACCTTTCCATCTTTCCACCCCGGCGAAGGCCGGGGCCCAGTCGGGAAGGCCGACGTGAAGACGCGCAGCGCTTCTCACTTTCGTCCCGCAACTGGGCCCCGGCCTTCGCCGGGGCGGGGTGAGGAAAGCGGGGCGCCTTAAAGAAACCCCACCAGCAGCGTCACATTCAACCCGATCACCACCGCAGCGATCACCCACGCCGCCACACACAGCCACACCGGGCTGACCAGCGCGCCCATCTTCGCGCGGCTGGCGGTGAACGCCACCAGTGGGACCACCGCGAAGGGCAGTTGCAGGCTCAGCACCACCTGGCTCAGCACCAGTAGCTTCGTCGCCCCCACATCGCCCGATGCCGCGACCACGAACACCGCCGGCACGATCGCCAGCAGCCGTGTGACCATGCGCCTGAGCCAGATCGGCAGCTTGAGGTCGAGAAACCCCTCCGCCACGATTTGCCCGGCCAGCGTGCCCGTCACCGTCGAATTCTGCCCCGAGGCGAGCAGGGCGATGGCGAACACCACGCTCGCCGCGCCGGCGCCGAGCACCGGGCTGAGCAGATGATAGGCCTGGCCGATCTCGGCGATGTCGGTGCGCCCGCTGCGGTGGAACGCCGCCGCGGCGAGGATCAGGATCGCGGCATTGATGAACAGTGCCAGCGACAGCGCGATATTGCTGTCGATCGTCGCGTGGCGCAGCGCGTCGCGCTTGCCGGCATCGTCCTCGCCATTCGCCCGGGTCTGCACGATCGAGCTGTGCAGATAGAGATTGTGCGGCATCACCGTCGCGCCGAGGATGCCGATCGCGATGTACAGCATCGCCGGATCGGTGACGATCCGCGCCTGCGGGATCAGGCCCTGTGCGATGCCGCCGAGGTCGGGCCGCGCAACCCATAATTCATAGGCGAAGCACCCCGCGATCACCACCAGCAGGGCGACGATGAACGCCTCCAGCTTGCGGAAGCCGAAGCGCTGCAGCGCGAGGATCAGCAGAACGTCGAACCCGGTCAGGCACACACCCGCGACCAGCGACAGTCCGAAAAGCAGGTTGAGTGCGATCGCCGTGCCGAGCACCTCGGCGAGGTCGCAGGCGATGATCGCGATCTCGCACAGCACCCATAGCAGGACAGTGACCGGTCGCGGATACCAGGCGCGGCATGCCTGGGCCAGATCCAGCCCGGCGCCGATACCGAGCCGCGCGGCGAGCGATTGCAGCACCATCGCCATGATGTTGGACAGCAGGATGACCGACAGCAGCGCATAGCCATAGGCCGAGCCGCCGGCGAGGTCGGTCGCCCAGTTGCCCGGGTCCATATAACCGACCGCGACCATATAGCCCGGCCCGGCAAAGGCGACGAGCTTGCCGAAGAAACGCCCCTGCCCGACCGGCACGGCGACGGTGCGATAACTGTCGGCGAGGGAAGGACGTGCACTGGCCATGTGGTTCAGCGCGCGCCCAGCACGCGGGCGCATACCGCGTCGAGCTTCGCCAGCACCGCCGGGTCCCGCGCCTCGGGGGCAGTAATCAGTGCCTGGTCGAGCACGGTATCGAGCGGCGAGGGCGTGCGCATCGCCGGCAAGGCGGCGGCGAAGGCGGCAACAGTGGCGCGCGCGATGGCGCCGTTCTTGTGCATCTGCGCGATGACCTCGCTCACCTCGACATGCGCTTCCTCGTCGCGCCAGCAATCATAATCGGTCACCATAGCGACCAGCGCGTAGGGAAGTTCCGCCTCGCGCGCGAGCTTCGCTTCGGGCATCGCGGTCATGCCGATCACATCGGCGCCCCATTGGCGGTAAAGCAGGCTCTCGGCGCGGCTGGAAAATTGCGGGCCCTCCATCACGAGGTAAGTCGCACCCTGCGTCACGGACCCGCCCGCCGCGCGTACGGCCTGGGCAGCGATGCCCGACAGGCGTGGGCAGACCGGCTCGGCCATCGAGACATGCGCCACCATGCCGGTGCCGAAGAAGCTCGCCGGTCGGGCGACGGTGCGGTCGATGAACTGGTCGACCACCACGAAATGCCCCGGCGGAAGCTCCTCGCGCAACGAACCGATCGAGGAGATGGCGAGAATGTCGGTGCAGCCGACGCGTTTCAGCGCGTCGATATTGGCCCGAAAGTTGATCTCGGACGGTGCGATACGATGCCCGCGACCATGGCGCGGCACGAACACCAGCTCGATATCGCCGAGCGACCCGAACAGCAGTTCGTCCGACGGATCGCCCCATGGCGTCTCGATCCGGCGCCAGGTCGGATCGTGCAGCGCGTCGATCGCGTAAAGGCCCGATCCGCCGATTATGCCGATCCGCCATTTACCGTTCATCGCCGACGCTCCATGAAACCGCCCGACCACAACAGGATTGCCTGATGCGAATCGTCTTTGCTGCCCTGCTCTTGCTTTTCTTTGCCCTCCCCACGCAAGCCGCATCGCCGATCATCGGGCGCTGGATCACCAAGGACACCAAGGGCCTGGTCGAGATCGCGCCGTGCGGGAAAGCCGTGTGCGGGCATATTGTCAGGGTGCTGTCGGGCGCGAAGAACGCCCCAACGACCGATACGAGGAACCCCGACCACAGTCAGCGCCTGCGCCCGCTGGTCGGCCTGCCGGTGATCATCGATTTCGTCGAGCGGGGCGACAAGTGGCAGGGCAGGCTCTACAGTCCCGAGGACGGTCTGTTCGTCAAGGGAACGTTATCGCGCAATGCTGATGGAACGCTCGCGGTGCATGGCTGCGCGTTCATCATCATCTGCCGTGATCAGGTGTGGCACCGCGCACCATAAGCGCGGGAAAAAGGGGTCGGACATGAAGCGAGCGGCGATAGCGATACTGGCGGCGGCAATCTTGGCGGCAGGTGCGGCGGCAGCCCCGCCCGCCGGCCATCCCCAGGCCGAGGCGCAGGCGCTCGATCTCGCCAAAGGGGCGATCGCGCTGCGTTCGGTGCGTGGTCCCGGCAACCAGACGCCGCAGGTCGCGGCGCTGTACAAGGCGGCGCTCGTCGCGGGCGGTTTCGCCGATGCGGACGTGACGATCACGCCGGTCGACGATACCGCCTACCTCGTCGCCCGCTGGCACGGGTCCGACCCGAAGCTCAAGCCGCTGATCATCTCCGGCCATATGGACGTGGTCGAGGCCAAACCGGCCGACTGGCAGCGCGACCCGTTCACGCCGGTGGTCGAGAATGGCTATCTCTACGGCCGCGGCGCGACCGACATGAAGCTCGACGGCACCATCGCCATCGCCGCTTTGATCGAACTGAAGCGCTCGGGCTACAAGCCGCGCCGCGACATCGTGATCGAATTCTCGGGCGATGAGGAAACGACGATGAAGACGTCGGGCATGATCGCCGACCGGCTGGCCAATGCCGATCTCGTGCTCAACATCGATGGCGGCGGCGGCAAGTTCGACGAAGCCCATGGCGAGCCCTTGTTCTTCACCTGGCAGGGCGCCGAAAAAACCTATGCCGATTTCGAGCTGAGCGTGACCAGCCCCGGCGGCCACAGCTCGGCGCCCCGACCGGTCAACGCGATCAACCAGCTTGCTGCCGCCCTAGTCAGGATCGGGCAATATCAGTTCAAGCCCGAGGTCAGCGACCTGACCCGCGCCTATTTCGTCCAGGCAGCGAAATATGAGGAGCCGGCGATTGCCGCGGCGATGCGGGCCTTTGCCGCCGACCCGACCGACAAGGCGGCGATCGCCACGCTTACCGCCAATTACGAGACGGTGGGCAAGATCGGGACGACGTGCGTCTCGACCATGGTCAATGGCGGTCATGCACTCAATGCGCTGCCACAGCGCGCCACCGCCAACATCAACTGCCGCATCTTCCCCGGCCACAAGCTGCCAGAGATCATGGCCGAACTGCAGCGCGTCGCCGCCGATCCGGGCGTGACGATCCGCGACGTGACCGAAGGCTCGCTGCCCTCGGACGCCTCGCCGATGCGCGCCGACTTCATTGCCGCGGTCAACAAGGCGATGGGCAAGATCCGTCCCGGCGTGCCGGTATTCCCGAGCATGGCCTCGGGCGCGAGCGACAGCATGTATTTCCGCAACAAGGGCATACCCAGCTACGGCGCGAGCCCGACCTTCATCAAGGATTCGGATGATTTCAGCCACGGCCTGAACGAGCGCACCCCGGTGTCGAACATCGCGCCGGGCATCACTTATTATCTGTCGCTGTTCACGGACCTGTCGAAATAGCCGGGGGCTTGGGGGATGGAGTATGATTCGAGCAATGTCGCGCTGACGGAACCCGAAAAGCAGGCGGCATTGCCGTTCGATCCTGACTGGAGCGAACATGTACTGTGGTCGGAGTTCGCTCGGCTGGCATATAAGCGCGCCGAGCCAGAGGCCGACTCCGCGGCGCAGAAAGACGAATTGAACGCCGCGTTGCTAGCGGCGGGTTATGGTCCGGCAAAGACGTTCATCAGCCCGTCGCTTTTGCCCGGTCGCGACTTTTGGGCCTATGCCTTTGGCACGACGCGGGCGGATGGCACGGTGGTCGTCGCGTTCCGCGGTACGCAGCCGAAAAACCTCAACAACCTGCGCGACGATATCCAGTTCTGGCCCCGCAGATGGTCCGGAACGGGCCACGTGCACCGCGGGTTTCTCCGCGCCTATGAAAGCGTGCGCCAGGACATCGACTGCTGGCTGGCCGATAAGCAGCCGGCCCGGCTGATCATCACCGGCCACAGCCTCGGCGCGGCGATGGCTACGCTGATGGCGGAGCAGCATCCCGAGGCGGAACTGGTCACCTTCGGTTCGCCGCGGGTCGGCGGGCGCGGTTTCGCCGCGCGCTTCGCCGGGCGGAAGGTCAGCCGCTATGTCGACTGCTATGATTTCGTCACCAACCTGCCGCCGCCGATCTGGTTTCGGCATGTGGCCGAGATGCACTATGTCGACCGCCACGGCATGGTGCACAACCCGCCGCCGGGGCTGATGGGGCGGGTGAAGGACCGCCTGCTGGGGGACCTGTCCTATGCCTGGAAATGCACCTTCAAACGCGGCAGCGTGTGGTTCCGCACCGGGGCTGACCATGCGCCGATCAACTATGTCGCGGCGGTGCTGGGCAAGCGCTTCGGGCCCTGAAGGGGCGTACTGACAAAATTATCCAACGCCGTTTCCCGGGAGCCAGGAGAGAGCGCCACCCCGGCGAAGGCCGGGGCCCAGATGGGAAATGTTGATAAAAGGGCGTTGCGCCTCGTTACTTCCGCCATCCCGACTGGGTCCCGGCCTCCGCCGGGGTGGCGCCATCTTATTGTCGCTTGAGCGGAACAGACCTGAATTATGTCAGGGGTACGTGGCCCCCTCACACCACCGCCATATCCGAATTATAATGGTGCCAGGTGAAGATCGCCGCCGCGCCGCGGTGCGGGCGCCAGGCCTCGGCTAGTTCGCGGGTCAGCTTTTCCGATGGCCGCGTCTCGAGGCCGAGAATGCGGCCGACCTCGATCTGCACCGCCAGGTCGCCGGCCGGCCAGATGTCGGTGCGGCCTTCGGCGAACAGCAGATAGACCTCCGCCGACCAGCGCCCGATGCCTTTGATGCTGACCAACGCGGCGATCGCCTGCTCGTCATCGATGGGGAGGTTGTCGAGGTCGAGCCGGCCGCTGGTCACCTCGTCGGCAAGGCTTCGCGCATAGCTCGCTTTTTGCCGCGATAGGCCGGCCTCGCGCAGCTGCTCGTCGCTGGCGCGGGCGATGTTGCCGGGGTCGGTCAGCACGCCGACAATGCCCTCCAGCTTGCGCCACACGCTCTCGGCGGCCTTGGTCGAGACCTGCTGGCCGATGATCGTGCGCAGCAGCGTGGCATAGCCGCGTTCGCGGATGCGTGGCTCGGGATAGCCGGTACGGGCGAGGGCGGCGGCGAAGGCGGGCTCGCGCTGCGCCAGTTCGTCGAGCGCGGTGTGAAGTTGCGCTGCACTCAGGCCCATGTGGAGTTTCCTTGATTCGCGCCGCGACGGTCGGCATGGGGACGGCGACACCTGAGGAGCAACCTGATGCCGAAGCTTATCGTCGTGACCCGCGAAGGGGAAGAACGCGAGATCAATGGCGAGGCCGGCCTTTCGGTGATGGAAGTGATCCGCGACGCCGGGATCGACGAAGTGCTGGCGCTGTGCGGTGGCTGCTGCTCGTGCGCCACCTGTCATGTTCATGTCGATCCGGAATTTGCTGCCAAACTGCCGAAGATGAGCGAGGACGAGAACGACCTGCTCGATTCCTCGAGCGATCGGAACGAATATTCGCGCCTGTCCTGCCAGATCGAATTCGGCGATGCGTTGGATGGGCTGAAAGTGACGGTCGCGGCCGAGGATTGATGTCCGCGCCCGCCGCCTAGCCGGCGGGACGCTCCCCGCCTTTCGCATCGACCCTGGCGAGCAAGGCTTTCCAGTCGGTCGGGCCGTAATGCATGCCGAAGATCGTCTTCACGTCGAGCTGCTCGCGATTCACCAGGTCGCGCGTCTCGTCGAGATATTGCGGCAGGAAGATCGAGCCGTCCGCGCTCACCGTGAACAGGTCGCTGGTGTAGAGCAGCCGGTGCGCCGGCCACCAGATCGCGAACTGGCGTTCGCCGGTCACCGTGCGGAAGGGCATCAGGCGCATGCGGTTCTGCCCCGCGCCGAGCCACTGATCGTCGGTCACGGGACGCAGGATGGGCGCCACCGGATGCAGTGCGAGCCGGTCCGGCGCTTGGGCGTGCGGCGCCTCGAACAGGCGGGTCAGCTGGGGCAGGTTCAGGTCAAGCGCGACGATCGGCACACGGCGCGCGACATATTCGCGTAGGCCCCCGATATGCGGCCATGAGTCGGATGTGGTGATGACCCCGACGAGCTTCCGCCCCTTGGCCGCGACCTCGCGCATCACCTGGGCGGAATAGCTATTGCTGATCGGCCCCTCGATCACCCAAATGCCGGCAGGCGTTTCGACCTCGGTGACGTTCCAGCTGCCCGGTTTGAGCGTGATGCCGGGGGCGAGCGCCACCGCTGTTGCGGCGTCGGGCAGGGCTATATCCTCGATCTTGCGATGCGTTGTGCGCGCCTTGGCGGCAAGATCGGCATCGACGTCGAGCGATGGTGTGTCTGGCGGGTTGAACGCCACCTCGTCGACAAACCAGGATTCGGCGACGCGGCCATTGCCCTCGATCGTCCAGCGCCGCGGATAGTGCATGCCGTTCGCTTCGATCATCCACACGTCGAAACTGAGCCGCGTGGTCACGTCGCCCCATGGCGCCCAGAAGATGTGCTCGGGCCGGGGCCGGGTTATCTCGACCGCAGCCAGCATGTGCGAGACGGGTTCGACGAACAGCCTGACCGGCGACGCGCGCCAGGTGAAGGCGACGACGTCGTGGCGGAAACCGTGCAGCATGGCGGGGGTGTCCGTGTGGAGGTCGGCCGCGTCTGCCGCGGTGAGCAACACCCGTTCCGGCCCGAGCGCGAGACTCTCCTCGGCGGCCTGTACGCCGGCATGGTTCGCGGGCGCCATGGGCCCATCGCGCATCGCGAAGGCCTCGCCGCCGGTGACGAGCGTCGTGGTGGTGACCCATTTCGCCCCATCGACCCAGGCGGCGGCGAACCCGCGCGCGCGGAGATCGTCGCGCAGCGCGGGGCGATCGAAACGGCGTGTCTCCACCAGGTCGTCGACGGTATCGATATAGGGTCCGTCGGGCCGGATCGATTGCTCCAGCGCGTTGCGGGTGCGCATCGCCTTCAGTCGTACGACGGAGATCGCGCGCAGCCTGGCTTCGCCGCCCAGTGCCGTCATCGCCTCTTGGACCAGCTGGCGGGCAGCCGGCCGGGAGGCTTCGGAACGCGGATGCGCCGGGGAGGCAGCAACCGGAGACGCGCCCGCCGCCAGCAGTGCGAGCGCGATCGACAGCGCGCGCTCACGCATCGCTGTGCTGGGAGTAGACCGCGTGCCAGCGGCCGTCGCGATAGACGAAGATGTCGCACGACATGACCATGCCGGGGTTGGTCGCCCCCGATGTTATCCAGGTCAGCACCGCCGTGTCGCCGAACAGCGCCACATTGCCCTGTGTCGGGTGCTGTGCGCGCCATGCCGCGACCTCTGCAGCGCGTGCTAGCGTGCCGCCTTTGGTGCGCGTGCTGGCCAGCACGTCGGCCTTGGTCCTAACCTTGCCGTCATGGCCGATGGTGCGATAGCCGTCCGCAAGCAGCGCATCGACGAAGGCGATGTCGCCGCGCGTCTCGGCATCGCCCCAGCCATTGTCGGCCGCGAGCACGGCGGCGGCGGTGCGCGGTTCGGGTGCCGGGCGCGCTTCGGCTGTGCCGGTCGGCGGGACGATGGCCGCCAGTGCGAGGACTGTGTGGAGCAGGTATTTCATCGGCTCTCCTTCGACGAGATTGCCGGGTTTGTATCGTGGCGGTTGGAGGGAGAGGCGTCGCTTTGCGACGGGCGACGTCTCGCAGCGACGGACGACGCCCGCGATGGCGCATTCGACCGCGCTTTCCGCTAATCAGGCCGGCGATGGATGACGGACGTGAAGCACGGACAACCCAACTGGGCCCGCGCGCGGTGGCGATCGCGCTGGCATGGTTCTGGGGCATCTTCGTCCTGCTCAACACCGCCCGGGCACTCGCGCTGGGTTTCCCGCATCCCGGCGGTGCGCTGGTGCGCCGGATTTTCGTGGGTCTGGTCGGGGCCGGCCTCGCATGGGGGGTATACAGGCTGATCGCCGCGTTCCGCGCATCCTCCTCGCGGGTGCAACTGGCGGTCGCGGCGGTCGCCAGCGTGCCGGCGGCGTTCCTCTTTGCCACGACCAACTTCCTGGTCTTCGACCTGCTGGCGCCGCTTCCCGGCGAGACCTGCGCGCATGGCCATGCGTGCACGCTGAGCGACGCCGCCGTGGCGATCACCGAGACGCTGATTAACTGGTCCTTCGTGTTCGCGGCCTGGGGGCTGCTCTACATCGCCATGGCATGGGCGGCGGAGACGCGGGCGGCCGAGCGGCGCGCGAGCGCCTATCGCGAGGCCGCCAGGTTGGCCGAGATCAGGGCGCTCAGATACCAGGTCAACCCGCATTTCCTGTTCAACGTGCTGAACTCGCTCGGCGCGCTGGTGCGTCGGCGGGACAGCGCCGAGGCGGAAGGCCTGATCGAGGAGATCGGGCGCTTCTTCCGGCACAGCCTGTCGGTCGATCCCGTCGCCGATTCGACCCTGGGCGACGAGATCGACATGCAGTTGCGTTATCTCTCGATTGAATGCCGCCGCTTTCCCGACCGCATATTGATCGACATCCATGTCGCGCCGGCCTTGCGATCGGCGCCGGTCCCCGCGCTGATCCTGCAGCCGCTGGTCGAGAATGTGATCAAGCATGGCGTCGGCCAAACGGCCACCATGGTGCGCGCGACGATCCGCGCCGACCTGCTGCCGGACGGCGCGTTGCGGATCGTGGTCGAGGACGACGCGCCGTCGCCGGACGACGGGGTCGGCGCGGCGGGGCTGGGGGTCGGGCTGCGGAACGTGGCCGAGCGGCTGGAGGCGCGCTACGGGCCGGCCGCACGCCTCGTCGCGGGGCCGCGCGACAGCGCGGGATACCGGGCCGAACTCGTCATCCCGCTAGGGCTGGGCTGACCGGGCGTGGCTTTCACCGCGATCATCATGGACGACGAGCCGCTTGCCGTTGAGGCGTTGCGCGGCCTGTGCGCGCGCTCGTCCGCGGTGAACGTCATCGGCGATGCCGGGGACGGCGGAGCGGGGCTCGCCGCGATCGACCGGCTTCGGCCGGACGCAGTCTTCCTCGATATCGAGATGCCGGGCATGGACGGCCTGTCGGTCGCGGCGCGCCTGGGCCGGCTGGCCGCGCCGCCGCTGATCGTGTTCGTCACGGCATACGATCATTTCGCTGCCCAGGCGTTCGATCTCGCGGTGATCGATTATGTGCTCAAGCCGGTCGAGGCGGCGCGGCTGGATCGCGCGATCGAGCGCGTCGCCGAGCGATTGGCGCTCGGTCGCGTTGCGGAACCTGCGCGTGCGAGGGAGTTCTGGGTGCCGAGCCGCGGGGCGATGGTGCGCGTCAATGTGTCCGACATAAAGCGGGTCGAGGCCGAGCGCGACTATGTGCGCATCTTCGCCTGGGACGCTTCCTACCTGCTGCGCGGATCGATCACGGCGATCGAGGAACGGCTCGATCCCGAGCAATTCCTGCGCGTGCACCGCTCGACCATCCTGCGCCGCTCGGCGATCGCGCAAGTCCGCCATCGGGGCGCCGGCGCGTGGGTCGCGACCGATATGGCCGGTGGATCGACGAACATCGGCCGCAGCTTCCTGGCCAATGTCAGGGCGAAGCTGGGGATGTCCGGTCCGTAGCTTCGATAGATAGAGGCGGAGGGTTGATGGGTTTTTCCCTCGCCCCTCGCAGAGGGGAGAGGGTTGCGCAGACTTGGGTCGCGCTTCTTCAGCGCGGTCCTAGTCGGAGCTGGGAGAGGGGTGTGCGGCGCTCTTGCGCCGCGCGGTCCTGCGGACCGCTCAACCCCCTCTCCCAACCTCCGCCAGGCAGCAAGCTGCCAAGCTGCGGTATCCCTCTCCCCTCTGCGAGGGGCGAGGGGTAACCCCGATCAACCCGCCAGCCCCAGCTTGGCCCTGACATTGGCCAGGAAGCTGCGGCCGATGTTCGTCGATGCTCCGGCCATATCGGTCGCGACCCACGCGCCGGCACCACGA
>NZ_JAQGLG010000095.1 GCF_028292965.1 Sphingomonas bacterium
TCACCACTGGCCTGAACGTTGGAGGAAAGCGGGCGCCCACCCCCGGCCCCTCCCCCCAGCGGGAGGGGGGTAAAAGAAGAGGAAAGGGTCGCGAGAGAAACTCCCGCCAGCGCACCACGCACCGCGCTATTCACGGCGTTCCAGTGCGGCTTCACCCGGCAGCTGCCCTCGACCACGCAGTCATGGCTACCGGCATCGACGCACGCCGTCATCGCGATCGGACCCTCGATCGCCTCGATGATATCGGCGAGGCTGATTGCCGCCGGCGGCCGCGACAGCCGAAAACCGCCGCCCGTCCCGCGCGAACTCTCGATCAATCCGGCGGTCGACAAGCGGCTGACCAGCTTCTGCACTGTCGGCAGCGGCAGCCCCGTCTCCTCCGCCAGCAGGGTCGCGTTGAGCCGCACCGTCCCGCACTGACGCGCGGCGGCGGACATCATCACGACAGCATAGTCGGCAAGGCTGGACAGACGCATCGAATCTCAATCGGATCGAAATGATCCGATTGGCAAATGGGGGCTGGGAGGGTTTGGGTCAACCTACTTATTCTTCATACCTCCCCGGCACGGGGAGGGGGACCGCGCGCTTCTTCAGCGCGTGGTGGAGGGGGATCGCCACGAGCGACAAGCCTGCGGCACGCCCCCTCCACCGCCTTCGGCGGTCCCCCTCCCTGTGCCGGGGAGGAGTAGGAAGAGCTAGGTCCGCCCGACCAGCAAACTCACCTTGTCTCCCAGGGCGGTGCGCTGCGCCGTCACCAGCTGCGACAGCAGGGTCGGCTCGGCGTGGAACTGGCGCGGCGTCATGCCGGTGAATTCCTTCACCTCGCGAATCATGTGCGACTGGTCGTAAAAACCGCGCTCGATCACATCGTCGAGGGTCTCGGCCTCGGATGCCAGCGCGACCGCCGCCTTCAGCGCGCGATATTTGCGCGCCAGCATCTTGGGCGGCGCGCCGTACATCGCCTTGCATTTACGCTCGACCTGTCGCCGCGACAGATGCGTCAGCGCGATCAGGTCTTCGATGTCGGGCGACGGCGAATCCGCCAGCCAGGTATCGACCTGCCGGACGAACCGGAGAGCGCCGACGCAGCGCTCCTGGATCAAATAGCGCATCAGCGGTTCGGCAATGGCGACGCATTCCTCGACGCTGGTCGCTTTCGAAAATGCGCGAAGGGCGGTCCGCATCTTGGCCGCCCCGAACAAGCCGATCGCGTCGACGGTGCGGTTAAGCATGCTTGATGCGTCGATGCCGAGGATCGCCGTCCATCCCGCCGCGGTCAGGCCCATGCCGAATAACCGAAGCGGCCCGATCGCCCGCGCCTTCACCGGTCCGCAGGTCGGACCAAGCACATGAATTTCTGACGATTCCTGCAACAAGCCATCGGCGAAGGAATATTGCGCCGCTCCCGGCGAAAGTCGAAAACGCAACTGCGCATAGTCAGCGCGCTCGACATCCTCGAAAATAGGAACATCCGCGCGGAAGTGATAGAAAAGAGTGACGTATTCCGTCAGGTCCGCTGCCGGGACCGCATAGTCCAGCTGAACGTCGACCACGATGTGCGCCCCATTGTTCTTATGATTCGCAACGTAACCTGTCTGCGCAACAAAGAAAAGCGGCCCGGATGGTTACCCATCCGAGCCGTAAGTGAAAGAGTCTCCCGTCAGGAAGGCTCTTCGGGTCGCAAAGCCGGTTTAGGGCCGCTACGAAACCCTGTATTGGATGAAAGCGCCAGAGCAGGCGCCCGGACTGCCGATGTGCCTTTGACCCGCCCTTATGGCCCTGCCAAGGGACGCGCCATGTTCTTCCCGCTCATCCGCCCTGCCCTGTTCGCGCTCGATGCCGAGCGCGCGCACGGCCTGACCGTCACCGCTCTGGCGGCCTGGCGCGGGCGCGGCGCTGCCGGGCCGGAAACGGATTTGCGGCTGGAAACCAGCGTCGCCGGCCTGAGCTTCGCCAACCCGGTCGGCCTCGCCGCCGGCGTCGACAAGGATGGCCGGGCGATCGACGGCTTTTTCGGCCTGGGCTTCGGCAGCGTCGAGATCGGCACGCTCACCCCGGTGCCGCAGCCGGGCAACCCGCGCCCGCGCCTGTTCCGGCTGGTCGAGGACGCCGCCGTGATCAACCGCATGGGCTTCAACAATGGCGGCCTTACCGCCGCCCTGCCGCGCGCCATCGCGGCGAAGCGGCGCGGTCGGCTCGGCATCAATGTCGGCGCCAACAAGGACGCGGCGGATCGCATCGCGGACTATGCCGGCGGGGTCGAACAGGCCGCACAGGTCGCCGATTACGTCACGATCAACATCAGTTCACCCAACACGCCGGGCCTGCGCGACCTGCAGCGCGGCGCGGCGCTGGCCGAGTTGCTCGCCGCCGCCGATGAGGCACGCCGCCTGCCGATCCAGCGCCCACCGCTGTTCCTCAAGGTCGCACCCGATCTCACGCCCGAAGAGATCGACACCATCGCCCGCATTGCGATCGAGCGCGGCGTCGATGCGTTGATCGTCGGCAACACCACCGTTTCGCGCCCGGTGCTGCGTTCGCGCCATGCCGAGGAAACCGGCGGCCTGTCCGGCGCGCCGCTGACCCGATTGGCCCGCCAGCGCATTATCGACTTCCGCGCCGCGACCGGCGGCAAGATCGCACTGGTTGCGGTCGGCGGCATCGATTCGGGCGCGGAGGCCTATGTCCGCATCCGCGCCGGGGCTAGCCTCGTGCAGCTCTACACCGCGCTCGTATTCCAGGGCCCGGGCCTCGCGCGGCGTATCACCAAGGATTTGTCCACGCTGCTCGCCCGCGACGGGTTCAAGAACGTATCGGAAGCGATCGGGGCCGGTTGACGTAGCGTCCGCCCCCGCTACTCCTTCCCCGTGATGACAAACCGCTTCCTCGCCCTCGCCCTTTTCCTACTCTTGCCCGTCGCCGCCCAGGCGAAGGGCCCACCCGTCCGGCAGGCGCCGGGTATGGTCAGCGCCGCCGATCCCCGCGCCAGCGCGGCCGGCGTCGAAATCCTCAAGGCCGGCGGCACTGCCACCGACGCGGCGATCGCGACGATGCTCGCCCTGAACGTGGTCGAGCCGCAGAATTCCGGCATCGGCGGCGGCGCCTTCCTCGTCCATCACGATGCGAAGAGCGGCGCGGTGAGCACGATCGACGGGCGCGAGGCGGCGCCGGCCGCTGCGAACGGGCACTGGTTCTACGCCAATGGGCAACCGCTCAGCCACTTCGCCGCGGTCCCCGGCGGGCGCAGCGTCGGGGTACCCGGCGACCTGCGGCTGATGGCCATGGCGCACCAGCTTCACGGCAAGCTGCCTTGGGCGCGGCTGTTCGCCCCGGCGATCCGCCTCGCCCGCGATGGCTTCGTCGTCACGCCGCGGCTGCACAATGGCCTGAACAATTTCGGCACCCATGTCGACGCCTGGACGAAGGCGCATTTCTCGGGGCCGGACGGCAAGCCGCTGCCCGCCGGTACTTTGCTCAAGAGCCCCGAACAGGCCGACCTGCTGGCGCGCATCGCCAGGCAGGGCCCGAACGCCTTCTATACCGGGCCGACCGCGCGGCGGCTGGTCGCGGCGGTCAACGGCGCGGCGCGCAACCCGTCGAAGATGACCCTGGCCGACCTCGCCGCCTATCGCGCCAAGCCGCGCACGCCGATCTGCGGCACTTACCGCGTCTACCGCATCTGCGGCATGGGCCCGCCCTCTTCGGGTGGCATCGCGGTGCTGCAGATCCTCAAGCAGCTCGAACGCTTCGACATGACCAAGCTCGGCCCGAACAGCCCGGTCGCCTGGCATTTGTTCGCCGAGTCGGAGCGGCTCGCTTATGCCGATCGCGACATGTATCTCGGCGATGCCGACTTCGTGAGCGTGCCGGTCAAGGGCCTGCTCGACCCGCGCTACATCGCTTCGCGCTCGGCGCTGATCTCGCCCGACCGCACCATGGCCGCGGTCACCGCCGGCACCCCGCCGGGCGCCCCACCGCGCATCAAGGCGACCAATCTCGACATACCCGGCACCAGCGACCTCGTCGTCGCCGACCGCGCCGGCAATGTCGCCGAGGTGACCACCACGATCGAGAGCTATTTCGGCTCGGGCGTGTCGGTCGACGGCACGATGCTCAACAACGAGCTGACCGATTTCGATATCGAACCGGTGCTGGGCGGCTATCTCGTCGCGAACCGCGTGGAGGGTGGCAAGCGCCCGCGCAGCTCGATGTCACCCACCATCGTTTACGGCCCCGACGGCAAGGTGCGTATCGCGCTCGGCGCGGCGGGCGGCTCGACCATCATCGCGCAGATCTCCAAGGCGCTGGTGGCGGTGCTCGACTGGCACATGTCGGCGCAGGACGCGATCGGCCTCGGCCTGCTCTATGCGCCCGGCCACACCGCCGTCGCCGAGAAGGGCACGCAGCTCGAGCCGATGGTCCCCGCGCTGCAGGCCCTCGGCGAATCGGTGCAGATCGCACCGCTCGGGCTTAAGGCCAATGCGATCGAACGCGTCGGCGGCCGCTGGGTCGGTGCCGCCGATCCGCGCAGCGAGGGTGTGGCGATGGGCGAGGATGGCAGCGTCACCAACATCGTCCGCGTCGGCGCGGTGCCCAACCGGCCGGCCGAATAACGAACTACTTAGCCGCAGCCGAACACGGCGCGGTTCCCCGGGGAGAGACGAATGCGCACGCTCGAACATTTCCCAAGCCTGGTCGCCATGTTCCTGACGCGCGCGCGGGAGAAGGGCGACGCGCCCTTCCTGTGGCACAAGGAGGGTAGCGACTGGGTGTCGCAGAGCTGGGCCGAGGCGGCACGCCAGGTGGCGAGCCTCGCGGCCGGGCTCAAGGCGATCGGCATGGTGCCGGGCGACCGCGTCATGCTGGTCAGCGAGAACCGCCCGGAATGGTGCATCAGCGACCTGGCGATCATGGCCGCGGGCTGCATCACCGTGCCGACCTACACCACCAACACCGAACGCGACCATGCGCACATCATCGAGAACAGCAGCGCCAAGGCAGTGATCGTCTCGACCGCCAAGCTGGCGAAGACGCTGCTTCCCGCCGCGATCCGCGCATCCGACGCCAAGATCATCATCGGCATGGAGGATCTGCGCATCACCCAGCCGGGCAGCCTCGACGTCCATGGCTGGCACGACCTGATCGCCGCCCACGCCACCGACCCGTCCGAGCTGGTCGTCACCGCGACGCGCGAGGACACCGCCTGCATCATCTACACCTCGGGCACCGGCGGCGCGCCGCGCGGGGTGAAGCAGCATCACGGCGCCATCCTGCACAACGTCAATGGCTGCTGTACCGTGATCTCGGAGGATTTCGGCTGGGAGGACGAGGTGTTCCTCTCCTTCCTGCCGCTCAGCCATGCCTATGAGCATACCGGCGGCCAGCATTTCCCGATCGGGCTCGGCGCGCAGATCTATTATGCCGAGGGGCTCGACAAGCTCGCCTCCAATATCGAGGAGACGCGTCCGACGATCATGGTCGTCGTACCGCGGCTGTTCGAGGTGCTGCGCACGCGCATCTCCAAGGCGATCGAGAAGCAGGGTAAGTTCTCCAACTATCTGCTCGAACGCTCCCAGGCGATCGGTGCATCCGAATATGAAGGCAAGGCGCGGCTACGCGACAAGCCGATGAGCCTGTTCCTCAACGCCACCCTCAAGCCCAAGATCCAGCAGCGCTTCGGCGGGCGGATGAAGGCGATGGTTTCGGGCGGTGCACCGCTGACGCCGGAGGTCGGCATCTTCTTCCAGTCGCTCGGCCTGACCTTCCTGCAGGGTTATGGCCAGACCGAGGCTGCGCCGGTCATCTCGTGCAACCGCCCGTCTGTCGGCCTGCGCATGGACACGGTCGGCCCGCCGCTGGTCAACACCGAGGTGCGCATCGCCGAAGATGGCGAGATCCTGGTGCGCGGCGAGCTGGTCATGCACGGTTACTGGAACAACCAAGCCGAGACCGACCGCGTCCTGAAGGATGGCTGGCTGCATACCGGCGACATCGGCCTGATCGACGACAAGGGCCGGATCAAGATCACCGACCGCAAGAAGGACATCATCGTCAACGACAAGGGCGACAATGTCGCCCCGCAAAAGGTCGAGGGCATGCTGACGCTGCAATCGGAGATCGTCCAGGCGATGATCTTCGGCGACCGCAAACCCTATATGGTCGCCGTGCTGGTGCCCGATCCCGAATGGACCCAGGAATGGTGCGCGAAGAACGGCGACGCGTGCGACTTCGCGCGGCTCGCCGAGAACAGCGAATACCGCACCGCGCTCGGCCATGCGGTCGAGCGGGTCAACAAGGATCTGTCGGTGATCGAACGCATCCGCCGCTTCATTCTGGCAGACGGGCCGTTCACGATCGAGAATGAGCAGCTGACGCCGAGCCTGAAGATCCGGCGCCATGTGTTGAAGGAGGTCTACGGACCCCGGCTGGATGCGCTGTACAAGGGGTGACCTTCTAACTCCTCCCCGGCACGGGGAGGGGGACCGCGACGCGAAGCGGCGTGGTGGAGGGGGCGTGCCGCAAGCGCTCCGCCTGAGGCGATCCCCCCATCATCCTTCGGATGGTCCCCTTCCCGTCCCAGGGGAATCGCATATGGATTTTCATCGCGAACAGGATTCTGAGGGTTTCTTCTTTGTGAGGAAGAGGCACTTGGATGGAGACGTTCACGACGTGTTTTTCGGCGATTGAGGATCCGCGTGCCGGCA
>NZ_JAQGLG010000127.1 GCF_028292965.1 Sphingomonas bacterium
CGACGCTCTCACCGCCGGCGATCGGCTCGACCCGGGTGCGGCGTTTGGCGGCGGTCATCACCAGATAGACGCCGCCGGCGATCATCGGCAGGGTCAGCACCTGGCCCATATGGAAAACGGCGAAGAAGGTGCCGGCGAACTGCGAATCCGGCTCGCGGAAGAATTCGACGGTGAAGCGGGCCAGGCCGTACCCAATCAGGAACAGCCCGACGAGCTTGCCCGGATCGTAGCGTGCCTTGGTCTTCCAGAAGAAGAACCACAGCAGCGCGAACAGCGCGATGCCTTCCAGGCCGGCTTCATAGAGCTGGCTCGGGTGCCGCGCCGGCTCGGCCACGCCGCTCGCGACGGTGCGATCGAACACGATGCCCCAGGCGACATTGCTCGGCTTGCCCCACAACTCGCCATTCACGAAATTGGCGATGCGCCCGAAGAACAGGCCGAACGGCACGCAGCAGGCGAGATAGTCATGGATGCGCAGCCAATCGAGCTTTTCCTTGCGCGCGAACAGGATGATGCCAAGCGAGGTGCCGATCATCCCGCCATGGAACGACATGCCGCCATCCCACAGTCGGAACACGCTCAACGGGTTGAGCAGCATGCTCGGCGCGTAGAACAGCACATAGCCGATCCGCCCGCCAAGGATGATGCCCAGCGTGGCGTAGAACACCAGGTCGTCGGCATGGCGCCGCGCCATTGGCGCGCCGGGCTGGTCGAGCAGCTTGACCAGATACCACCAGCCGATGACGATGCCGGTGATATAGGCGATCGAATACCATTTGATGCTGATGAAGCCGATATGGATCGCCACCGGATTGAGGTGCAGATCGGCGAAATGCAGGTGTGATTGGGCGGCGGCGAGCGCGGTCAGGATCAAGGCTTTTCCCCGAGAGTTCGCGCCTCCATAAAGGCGCATGGCGACAAGACCAAGGGGAGAGACGATGCGTACCCAGCTTGATGAGCGGATGGACGCCGGCATGACCGCGCTGACCGGCACCGACGGACCGCTCGCGCTGGGCGAGGTGACGCTGGGCGGGATCGCCTTGCCGGTCATCGCCACCGTGCCCGACGCGCTGCCAGCCTATTTCCGGCACTATGCGGTCGAGCATCACGACAAGGTCTTCCTCGTCGCCGGTGACGAACGGCTGACCTTCGCCGAGGTCCAGGCCGTGGCGGAAAGCGTGGCGCGCGCGCTGGTGGCGGGGTTCGGGGTGCAGCCGGGCGACCGTGTCGGCATCGCGATGCGCAACTCGCCGTCCTGGATCGCGCTGTACATGGGCATCGTCATGGCGGGCGGCATCGCCACCCTGCTCAACGGCTGGTGGCAGTCGGAGGAGCTGGCGGCGGCGATGGCCGAGGTCGAATGCTCGTTGGTGTTCGCCGATCCGCCACGTGCAAAAAGATTGGCGGAGGTTGCCGATCTCGGCGCGCCGGTGGTGACGATCGACGACATGCAACCACTCGCGGCGGCGCTGTCCGCGGTGATCGGGCGCGGCGGCGGCGATGTTGCGCTGCCTGAACTGACCGGCAATGACGAGGCGACGATCCTGTTCACTTCGGGCTCGACGGGCCAGTCCAAGGGCGCATTGAGCGATCATCGGGCGGTGGTGCAGGCGGTGTACAATTATCTCGCCCAGGCACTGGTCGCGCTGGGCATCGGCACCGCCGATGGCGAGGTGAGCGACCTGCAGCCCGCCACTCTGCTCAATGTGCCATTGTTCCACGTCACCGGCGAGGTACCGGTATTGCTGCAAAGCTTCGCGATGGGCCGCAAGCTGGTCATGATGCCGAAATGGGATGCCGAGGAGGCGATGCGGCTGATCGAGGCCGAGAAGGTGACCTATTTCGTCGGCGTGCCGCTGATGAGTTTCGAGATACTGACCCACCCGCGTCGCCATGATTACGACCTGTCGACCGTGGCCGATTTCGCCGCCGGTGGGGCGCCGCGCCCGGTCGAGCATGTCCGGCGCATCGATGCCGAGATGGGCGGCGGCGCACCTCTGGTCGGCTATGGCCTGACCGAGACCAACGGCGTCGGGTGCAGCAACTGGCGCAGCAACTATATCGCCAAGCCGAGTTCGACCGGCCGGGCGCAGGCGCCGTTGGTCGATCTCGCCATCCTCGACGATCACGGCAGGCCGGTGACGCAGGGCCTGCGCGGCGAGATCGGCATCCGCTCGGTCGCCAATTTCCGCGAATATTGGGGCCGGCCCCAGGCAACCCGCGACGCCTTCACGGCCGACCGCTACTTCCTGTCCGGCGATATCGGTTATCTCGACGAGGAGGGCTACCTGTTCATCGTCGATCGCAAGAAGGACATCATCATCCGCGGCGGTGAGAATATCTCCTGCCAGGAAGTCGAGGCGGCGATCTACGAGCACCCCGCGATCGCCGAGGCGGCGGTGTTCGGTCTGGCCGACGAGCGCCTCGGCGAGGTGCCCGGCGCGGTGGTGCTGCTGCGCGACGGCGAGACATTGACGACCGAAGACCTGTGCGGCTTCCTGTTCGCGCATATCGCCGCGTTCAAGGTGCCGCAGCGCATCTGGTTCGCCGATGGACCACTGCCAAGGTTGGGCACGGAGAAGATCGACAAGGTGACGCTCCGGGCGAAGTATCGGGCGCTGGCCTGAGAACGAGGCGGGCGCCTCAACCACGCCGTCACCCTGAACTCGTTTCAGGGCCCATGTGCGGTCAACGGAAGCATAGGCGACGCCCGTGGGGTTACTGACCGCGCATGATGCTGAAACAAGTTCAGCATGACGGAATAAGATTGGCGCGCATCACCGTCAGCCGATCAGCATGGCATTGGTCTTTCCTTCATCCCGCGATAGAGCATCACCGATGGCGGTGCGCGAAGTCCTGGACAAGATCGACCGGCGCACGCTGCTGATCGGTGGCGGCGCGGGGGTCGGGTTGCTTGTCGCGCTGGCGGTGTGGCCGCGCAGCTATGCCCCCAACCTCACTGCTGCCAAAGGCGAGTCGGTGTTCGGCGCCTGGCTCAAGATCGGCGAGGACGGTCACGTCACGATCGCCGTGCCGCAGGCCGAGCATGGCCAGGGCGTGTACACCACCATGCCGCAGATCGTCGCCGATGAGCTCGGCGCCGACTGGCGCACCGTCGCGGTCGAGGCGGCGCCGCTGAACCCGCTCTACGCCAACAAGCTCGGCGCCGAGGAATTGTTCGAAGGCGTGTTCGACAAGCTGCCGGTGCCGATGCGCGACGCGCACGCAACCCGCGCCGGCCTCGTCCTGACCGCCGCATCGAGTTCGATCCGCGCCTTCGAGGACGATTTGCGCCAGGCCGGCGCTGCTGCGCGCGTGCTGCTGTGCAAGGCGGCGGCGAAACGCTGGGGCGTCGACTGGCAGGCCTGCGGCACCGCCGCCGGTTTCGTCGTGCATGGCAAGAACCGGCTGCGTTTCGCCGAACTGGCGGCAGAGGCCGCGGGCTTCAGTTCGCCGAGCCCACTCCCATTGCGTGGCGGCGATGCCGACCGGCTCTACGGCCAGTCGGTGCCGCGCCTCGACACACCGTCCAAGATCGACGGTTCGGCCAATTTCGCCGGCGACGTCCGCCTGCCCGGCATGGTGTTCGTCAGCATCCGCCAGGCGCCGATCGGCGATGGCGAACTGACCCAGGTCAACCGCGCGGCGGCGAGCAAAATCCGCGGCGTGGTCGGGGTGGTGACGACCGATCAATGGGTCGCCGCGGCAGCCAACAACTGGTGGGCGGCGAACAAGGCGCTCGACGCGCTCGCCCCGACTTTCCGCATCCGCAGCGCGCTGATCGGCAAGGATTCGATCGCCGCCGCCCTGCGCGCCGCGCTGGACGGGCCCGGCGAGCGTATGGCGGCGGTCGGCGATTTGTCGGCGGCGTTCAAGGGCGCCCGGCTTGTCACCGCCGAGTATAGCGTCGGGCTGGCCGCGCACGCCGCGATCGAAACGATGAGCGCGGCGGCCCGGTACCAGGACGGGCGGCTCGAACTATGGCTGCCGACCCAGGCACCGGGCCTCGCGCGCGCTGCCGCTGCCGCGGCGATCGGTCTGTCGGAGAACGCCGTCACCATCTATCCGATGCTGATCGGCGGCTCGTTCGGCGCCAATCTTGAACATCGTTGCGCCGAACAGGCCGCGTTGATCGCCCGCGAACTCGGCCGCCCGGTCTCCCTGGTCTGGTCGCGCGCAGAAGACATCATGCATGATCGCTACCGTGCGCCCGCCATGGCGCGGATGGCGGCGAAGCTCGGCCCCAATGGCCAGATCCTCGGCTGGCTGGCCAAAATCGCCGCCCCTGCCACGGGCCGCGAACTGGCTGCGCGATTGATGGCGCATGACCGCGCGACCGGCGCGGCGCTGGCGCTCGACGGCGTGGGCGATGGTTACGCCGTGGCCGGCGCGATGCCTTTCTACCGTATGCCGGCTTATGCCATCGACCATCATCCGGTCGACATCGGCGTGCCAACCGGCCATTGGCGCAGCGGCGCACACAGCTACACCAGTTTCTTCACCGAATGCTTCCTCGACGAGTTGGCGCATGTCGCCGGCACCGAACCTCTGTCGTTCCGCATCGGCATGCTCGGCGGCGATGCGCGGCTGGCGCGCTGCCTGTCGACGGCCGCGTCGCTTGGCGGCTGGGAGGGCGGTATCTCAGGCAGCGGCCAGGGCATTGCCTGTCACAGCTTTCGCGGCAGCCATATCGCGGTGCTGGCCGAGGCTCATATCGGCGAGGGTCAGGCGATCAGCGTCGACCGCATCGTCGCGGCGGTCGATTGCGGGCGCCAGGTCAATCCCGACATCGTCAAGCAGCTGATCGAGGGCGGGCTGATCTTCGGCATGGCCGGTGCCTCGGGCTCGAGTACCAGCTTTACCGAAAACCATGCCGATGCGCGCGGTTTCCACGCGCTCGGCCTGCCGCGTTTGTCCGACACCCCCGACATCACCGTCGAACTGATCCGCAGCGAGGCCGACGCCGGCGGCGTCAGCGAGCTCGGCGTGCCGGCGGTCGCCCCCGCGATCGCCAACGCGCTGCAGGCCTCGACCGGCTTTCGCATGCGTACCCTGCCGCTGGTGCCCGGAGACGCATGACCCTTCCCCCCGATCACCCGAACGTTCCGGCGCCGCGCATCGGTGTCCTGCTGATCAATCTCGGCACCCCCGACGGCCCCGATGCACCTTCGGTTCGCCGCTATCTTGCCGAATTCCTCTCGGATCGCCGCGTCGTCGAGATTCCGCCGATCGTCTGGCAGCCTGTCCTGCGCGGCATCATCCTCAACACCCGGCCGAGGAAATCGGCGCATGCCTACAGCCAGGTGTGGCGCGAAGACGGCTCGCCGCTCGCCGCCTTCACGCGGGCGCAGGCGACAGCGTTGGCCGATGCGTTCGGTGACGGCGTCACGGTCGACTGGGCGATGCGCTACGGCCGGCCGGCGATCGGCGAGCGGCTGGCGGCGATGAAGGCCGCCGGCTGCGAACAAATCCTGCTTGCGCCGCTCTATCCGCAATATTGTGCCGCGACGACGGCGACGGCCAACGACAAGGCGTTCGCGGAACTGGCCACGATGCGCTGGCAACCGGCGATCCGCACGCTGCCGCCCTATTACGACGATCCGGCCTATATCGACGCCTTGAAGCGATCGGTGGAGGCCGGGCTGGCCGCGCTCGATTTCTCGCCCGAAGCGATCCTCACCAGCTTCCACGGCATGCCGCAGCGCACGCTGGAACTGGGCGATCCGTATCACTGCCACTGCCAAAAGACTGCGCGGCTGCTCGGTGAGGCGCTGGGGCGCGCGGTGATCGTCACCTTCCAGTCGCGCTTCGGCCGCGCCAAATGGCTCGAACCCGCGACCGACAATATCCTGAAGGCACTGCCGGGCCAGCGCACGAAACGCGTTGCCGTGGTCGCGCCGGGATTCTCGGTCGATTGCCTTGAAACGCTCGAGGAACTGGCGATTCGCGGGCGCAAGCAATTCAGCGCAGCCGGCGGCACACACTTCGCCTATCTGCCATGCCTCAACGACAGCGCGATCGGTATCGAGATGTTGCGGAAATTGCTCGCCCGGGAGCTTGAAGGCTGGACCCGCACCGCCTAGCCTCGACCGAGGATATGGGAGAGTGAATATGGCACGAGTGGCGATCGTAACCGGCGGTACGCGCGGGATCGGCGAGGCGATCAGCCTGGCGTTGCAGGAAGCGGGCATGACCGTCGCGGCGAATTACGCCGGCAATGACGAGCGTGCGCGCGAATTCACCGGCCGTACCGGCATCAAGGCGTTCAAATGGGACGTCGCCGATTATGATGCGTGCCAGGCTGGCGTGGCGGGTATCGTGGCCGCACTCGGCGAGGTCGATGTGCTGGTCAACAATGCCGGCATCACCCGCGACGGCACGATCATGAAGCTGACCTATCAGGCATGGAAAGAGGTCATCGACACCAAACTCGGCGGCTGTTTCAACATGGCCAAGGCGGTATTCCCAGGCATGCGCGACCGCAAATGGGGGCGGATCGTCAATATCGGCTCGATCAACGGCCAGGCCGGGCAATATGGCCAGGTCAATTATGCTGCCGCCAAGTCGGGCATCCATGGCTTCACCAAGGCGCTGGCCCAGGAAGGCGCGCGCGCCGGGGTGACGGTCAATGCGATCGCGCCGGGCTATATCGATACCGATATGGTCGCCGCGGTGCCGGCCGATGTGCTGGAGAAGATTGTCGCCAAGATTCCTGTCGGGCGGTTGGGCCAGGCGAGCGAGATTGCTCGGGGCGTCGCGTTTCTTTGCTCGGATGATGGTGGGTTTGTGACCGGGTCCACGCTTAGCATCAATGGTGGGCAGCATATGTACTGACCGGTGCAGGCGGCTAACCACGGTTAGCCGCCGGTGCGCGCTGCGCGCGCAGCACCCGGCACGGCCGGCGGGTCGGCGGTAACGCCGAACCCGGCCGACGGCGGCGGCTTTGCCGTCGCCCCACTTCCTTCTTTCTCTTGTTCCTCCCTCTCGAACCTCATCCCGCGCCGGCGGCAAAGCCGCTGTCGGCCAGGTTGCTGCGCACCTCGACCGGCCGGTCGAGGCGCTGCGCTTCGCGCATCGGCGCGGTGGCCGCGCCCGCGCCACGACAAAGGGCCGGCCTCCTTGCGGAGACCGACCCTCGCCCTCGATAAGCGACGCGAGGGAACTGTGAAGCTTGGGGGGCGGGCCGGTCAGGGAACCGGCCCGCCGGCCGTGCCGGGTGCTGCACTCCCGCGCAGCGGCGGCCAGCTAGGGCTGACCGCCTCCACCCTTAGCGACGGCAATAGTCCGGACGATCCGAGCGTTCGATCGCACGACCGGCAAGCGCGCCGGCCCCGGCGCCAAGCACGGCACCCAGCGTACGATCACCGCGACCGGCGACCGAATGACCGAGCAGGCCACCGGCAATCGCGCCGATGATCGTGCCGGTGTCGCCCTTGCGGCACGGGTCGCGATACTGCTGGCGATTATAGCCATTGTAGCCGCGCTGGTCGTAACCGCCGCGATAGCCGCCCTGATAGGGGTCGCCGTAACGGCTGTCATAGCCGCGGTCATAGTGATGGCGGCCATAGCTCTGCGCCGCGGCCGGCGTGGCGGGGATCAGGGCGGTGGCGCCCATGGCGAGCGCGGCCCCGGCGAGCGAAAGTTTCTTGAACATCTTCAGTCTCCCGTGTGGTCGGCGAAATTTCCGACGCGGGTGGCGAAAAGCCGCCCGATGACATTGCTTCTGCCCGAGTCGCGTTGAGCGCGTCCTGAATGGGGTCGTTAGCCGCCGTTCAGAATCATCACTCCCATTGCGCCGCGCGACCGTGTCCCGCAGGGCAGCGACAATGCGTGTCCTCTGGTCGATCCTGCTGGTGCTGCTCTTCGTCCCGCAATGGATGGGCGAACCGCAATTGCCCTTGCTCGGCACGGACCGACGGATCGAATCCATCCCCACAACGCTCAACCCCGCCGATCCGGCACAACGCCGTGTCGGCGATCTAGTCTGGCTCGGCGGCATCGAACTGCGTGGGCACGGCGACGCGTTCGGTGGATTCTCGTCGCTGCACATCGATCGCGGGCGCTTCACGCTCCTGAGCGATGGCGGCAACATCGTCTCGTTTCGTCTCGGCCACCACAACGCCGTCGAGCGGGTGCGCTTCGCCGAACTGCCTGGCGGTCCGGGTACCGGCTGGGCGAAATATGACCGCGATAGCGAATCGATGACGGTTGATCCACGTACCGGCCAGATCTGGGTAGGCTTCGAAGGCGCCAACGAGATCTGGCGCTACGCCCCAGGCTTCGCGCGCGCGGAGGCGCACGGCGCGCCGCCGGAGATGCAGGATTGGCCGCTCAACACGGGAGCCGAGTCGATGACATTGCTACCCGGCGGCGGCATGCTGGTGATCGACGAACATGGCGAGAAAAAGCATGAGGTCGCGCGGCAGGGGCTGTTTTTCGCCGGCGACCCGACCCGGCAGCCGCGCCGTGGCTTTCATTTCAGCTTCGTCCCGCCGACCGGCTACGATCCCAGCGACATGACGGTGTTACCCGATGGACGGATATTGGTCCTGACGCGTCGATTCGCCTACCCCTTCACCTGGTCTAACAAGCTGGTCGTGGTGGACCGGCGGGCGATTCGCCCCGGTGCCATCGTGCGCGGGCGCGAAATCGCGACGCTGGCCGCGCCACTGATCCACGACAATTTCGAAGGGGTGGCCGTGATGCGCGAAAAGGGCGCGACGATCATCTGGCTGGTATCGGACGACAACCAGCTCTTCCTGCAACACAGTTATTTGATCAAATTCCGGCTCGATCCCCTGCCGGTCAAGGCGTCCGCGACGCCAAACGCGAAAAGCCCGCATTCCCAGGCGGGGAATACGGGCTGTTAAGCGAATCGGCGACGGGCGAACCCGTCAGCGAAATCAGGCGGCGGTGGCGGTCAGCTTCTTGGACACGTCGCGCTTCAGGCGACGTGCACGCAGCGACAGCTTGTCGTCGGTCGTCTTGACCAGCCAGTTGTCCAAGCCGCCGACATGCTCGACCGAACGCAGACCATGCGTCGAGACGCGCAGCTTCACGCTGGTGCCCAGCGCGTCCGAGATCAGCGTCACGTTCTGCAAATTGGGCAGGAACGTCCGCTTGGTCTTTTTGTTGGCGTGGGAAACATTGTTACCCACCAGCCGGCCCTTGCCAGTCAGTTCGCAGATGCGCGACATGATTCGTAAATCCTGATATTCGGACCAGCCAAGCCGGTCCCGGAAAGGCCGCGCCGATAACCAGTTCGGGACGGTGCGTCAACCGATTCAGCCTTTACGGTGCAACCAATGACGGGAATCTAGCGTTAATTACGCAAGCGATTCGAATTTACCTTATCCGGAGAGACACCATGCGCGCACTTCTCGTCCTTATCGGCCTTGCCGCTCTTGTCGTCGCCGGCTTGATGGCCACCGGCATGATGACCCTGCAGACCACGCCGGGCTCGCTGCCCAGCCTGCACCTTGATGGCGGCAAGGCGCCGGCGGTCAAGGCCAATGTCGCGACCATCTCGGTCGGTACCGAGAATCGCAGCATCGATGTCCCCACGGTGACGACCACCAGCAAGACCATCACCGTGCCGACCGTGACGATGGATAAGCCGGCACAGCCGGGCAACACCCAGTAAACCGAACGACCTCGTGCCATGTCGCGCTGGCAGTTGCCGGCGCGGCGCGGCATGACGGGGCGATGTTCCCGATTCCCGCCCCGATGCGTGCCGCACTCGACGCCGCAGCGCAGGCTGCCGCTCAGGGCGAGGTGCCGGTCGGTGCGGTCGTGGTGCGGGACGGTATCGTCATCGCCACTGCGGCCAATGCGCCGCGCACGCTGCACGATCCCACGGCCCACGCCGAAATGCTCGCGCTACGCGCTGCGGCGGCGGCACTGGGCGTCGAACGACTCGACGATTGCGACCTGTGGGTCACTCTTGAGCCCTGCGCGATGTGTGCCGGCGCGATCGCCCATGCCCGCATCGCGCGGCTCTATTACGGCGCCAGCGATCCCAAGGGCGGCGCGGTCGAACATGGCCCGATGCTGTTCGGCCAGCCGACGGTGCACCACCGGCCGGAAATCTACGCGGGCATCGCGGAGGCCGAGTCGGCGGCGCTGCTCCGGGATTTCTTCACCGCGCGGCGGTGATTCGCCACTTCCCCCTGCACCACCCCGGCGAAGGCCGGGGCCCAGCGACGAAGCGCGTATTGGGTAGCGCTTCGCTTTCTTATTTCTGCTCTCCCAACTGAGCCCAGCCTTCGGTCGGATCGTCCCCCGGACGATCCTCGAGCATGCGAGGCATGCTCAACCCAGCGCTCTTGCCGGGTGATTGGGAGCTTGCACGTAAGCGCAGCCCTCAATCCAGCAGCGCGTCGATCGCCTCGGCCATATCCACATCACGCTGTGACAGCCCGCCCGCATCATGCGTGGTGAGCAGGATATCGACCCTGTTCCACACATTCGACCATTCGGGATGATGATCCGCTTTCTCCGCCAGCAGCGCGACGCGCGTCATGAAGGCGAAGGCCGCGCTGAAATCGGCAAAGGCGAAGCTGCGCGTAATCGCGTCGCGCGCCTCGTCATAATCCCACTCGTCGAGCGCATCGAGCGCCTCGGCGCGGGCCTCATCGTCGAGTTGCGGGATTTCCATACTGTCCTCACCGTTGCCGTGTGTAGCTTTGAACCCTAGGCATAGCCGATGCCCGGCACCGATCAATCCGGCCCGCTGATCGCGCCCGATGCGGCAACGATCGAGGCTTACGCCCGCGCCGCGCTCGCCGGCCTGCCCGCGCCGTTCGCGGCGCACCTCGACAATGTCGTACTGCTGGTGGAGGAACTGGCCGACGACGAGACGCTCGACGCGCTCGGCATCGCGGATCCGTTCGAGCTGACCGGCGTCTATCATGGCCGGCCGCTGGGCGAGAAATCCTCGCTCGATTCGGGTGCGCTGCCTGATCGGATCCATCTCTATCGCCGCGCCATCCTCGACGAATGGATTGACACCGGCGTCGCGCTCAACGCGCTGGTCGCGCATGTGCTGGTGCATGAGGTCGGGCATCATTTTGGACTGTCCGACGACGACATGCACGCGCTCGAAGACACGGTGACCGATTGAGCGAGCTGCTGGCTTTCCGCGACGTGAGCTGCGTGCGCGGCGGGCGCATGCTGTTCGAAGGGCTGTCCTTCACGCTGGCGCCGGGCAGGGCGGCGCTGGTCAGTGGCCCCAATGGCGTCGGCAAGTCGAGCTTGATCCGCGTCGCCGCCGGCCTGCTCGCGCCTGCACACGGAACAGTCGAGGGCGCACCGACACGCGCGCTGATGGCGGAAGCGTTGGCGTTGGACGTTGCGCGGCCACTTGCCGAGGCGCTGCTGTTCTGGGCGAAACTCGATGCATCGGCCGACCCCAAAGGCCGGGTCGTGCGCGCGCTGGAAGCAACCGCGCTCGTGCCGCTGGCGCAAGTGCCGGTCCGCTTGCTGTCGACCGGCCAGCGCCGCCGCGCCGCGCTCGCCCGCGTGCTGGCCAGCGAAGCGCCGGTGTGGTTGCTCGACGAACCGGCCAATGGTCTCGACACCGCCAGCGTGGCGACCCTTACCGCGCTGATCGCCGCACACCGTGCTGGTGGCGGCGTGGCGCTGGTCGCGACACACCTGCCGATCGACCTGCCCGATGCGCAATCCATCGCGCTGGGCGCGGCGGCGTGAGCGGCTTCGGCACGTTCGTCGCACGCGATCTCGGCCGCGCCTGGGCCGGTGGTGGCGCGGTCTATCCGCTGGCTTTCTTCCTGCTCGTCGCGATCCTCTTTCCCTTCGCGATCGGTCCCGACACCGTGCTGCTGGCGCGCGTCGGCGGTGGCATCATCTGGGCCGCCGCGCTGCTCGCCGCGCTGATGCCGGTCGAGCGCCTGATCGGCCCCGATGCCGAAAACGGTGTGCTCGACCAACTCGCGATACGCGGATTGTCGATGAGCAGCGTCGCCGCCGCCAAGATCGTCGCGCACTGGCTCGCTTTCGGCCCGCCGCTGATGTTTGCAGCGGTGCTGGCCGCCGGCCTGCTCGATCTGCCGGGCACGACATTGTGGCGGGTAGAACTTGGCCTGTTGCTCGGCACGCCCGGCCTCGCGGCGCTGGCGGTGGCGACCTCGGCGCTGGTCGCCGGCCTGCGCGGCGCCAGCGCGGTCGCCGGGCTGGTGATGCTGCCGCTCGCCGTGCCGCTGCTGATCTTCGGCGCCGGGTCGATCGATGGCGGCGCCGGCGCGCTGAAATTGCTGGCGGCAGTCAGCCTGTTGCTGATCGCCGGCGCGCCCTTCGTTGCGGGCGCGGCGATGCGGGTCGGGATGGAATAACGCCCGGAAGAAGAAAGAATGGGTTCGCGCGGAGGCGCGGAGACGCGGAGTTGTTGCGATCGTCGTGACTGTTGCGCGTCAGCGCAGATCCTGTCTGCATGGCAGCGGGAGCGGGCTTGCGCGTTCGCGCGGCACTTCGCCGCGAATTCAACACCTCCGCGCCCTCCGCGTCTCCGCGCGAACAAATCCCTTCTCTTTCGAGCGCGCCGCTCACGCGCGCCCGGTCACCGCACTGACCAGCAGCTTGTCGATCTTGCGCCCGTCGAGATCGACCACCTCGAACTTCCAGCCCTGCTCGACGAAACTCTCGCCCTCACCCGGCAGATGGCGGAACGCGGCCAGCGCCAGGCCGGCAACGGTCGCGTAATCGCGATCCTCGGGCAGGTCGATGCCGATCCGCTCAGCCAGCAGGTCGGCCGCCATCGTGCCCGCGACGAGCAGCGAGCCATCGTCGCGCTCGACTACCGACGGCGCGTCGTCAGGGTCGGCATCCGAGGCGAACTCGCCGGCGATCGCGGCGAGCAGGTCGGCCGGCGTAACGATGCCTTCGAAATGCCCATATTCGTCATGGATCAGCGCGATCGGCACCTCAGCCTGGCGCAGCGCGTTGAGCGCATCCATCGCGTCGATCTGGTCGATCACCACCGGCGCCTGGCGCATCAGCGCGCGCAGTTCCAGGCTCTCGCCGCGCACCAGCGCTGTGGCGATGTCGCGCGCCTGCACCACACCGACCACCGCATCGACCGATCCTTCGGCGACGAGCAACCGGCTGTGCCCGCAATCACGCAGCGCGGCGCGTACGCCGGCATCGTCGAGCGCGATGTCGATCCATTCGATCTCGGTGCGCGGTGTCATCACCTCGCGCACCGGGCGGTCAGCGAGCCGCACCACGCCCGAGATGATCGAACGCTCATGCTCCTCGATCACGCCCGATTTCGACGCCTCGGCGACGATCAGGTGCAGTTCCTCGGCGGTGACATGCTCCTCGGTCTCGCGCTGCAGGCGCATCAGCCGGAACAGCAGCGCGCTCGACGAATCGAGCAGCCAGACGAGCGGCGCGGTCAGCCAGGCCAGCGCGGCGACGGCCGGTGCCATGATCGCGGCCAGCGTTTCCGGCGCGCGCAAGGCGATCTGCTTGGGCACCAGCTCGCCGATCACCAGCGAGGCGTAGGTGGTGCAGCCGATGACGATGACGAACCCCAGCGTCTGCGTCGTCTCGGCCGACAGGCCTAGCCAGTGCAGCCGCGCGGCCATCGGCTCGCCCAGGCTCGCGCCTGAATAGGCGCCCGCAATGATGCCGATCAGCGTGATGCCGATTTGCGTCGTCGAGAGAATCTTGCCCGGGTCGGCGGCCAGCGCCAAAGCGGTACGCGCGCCGCGCTTCTTCGCCCGCGCCATCGCCTCGAGCCGCGCCTTGCGTGACGAGACGATCGCCAGCTCCGACATCGCGAAGACGCCGTTGAGCACGATCATCGCGAGGAGGATGACGACGTCGATCCAGGGGAAGGGGGGTAGTGCCATGGCGCTGTGCCCTCCTTTGACGCGAATCGGGCGATCGGGCAACTGTCGGGAAGCTAGCGCCTGATGAAATTGACAAAGGCCCGCAATGGCGCCGGCAAATGACGCCGCCCGGGATAATAGAGGAACGGCCCGGGAAACTCTTCCCACCAGTCGGGCAGCACCGCGACCAGCGCGCCGCTGTCGAAATGCGGCGTCAGCCAGTCCTCGAACAAATGGATCACGCCGAGACCCGCGATCGCGGCATCGATCGCAAGGTCGGCTGCCGCGCCCAGCCGCACGATCAACGGCCCGACCGGATCGATCCGCACCGTCTCCCCGCCGCGCACGAACTCCCAGGTCGGCGTCACCCCGCTGCTGAACCGGCCGCTGAGACAGGCATGGTCGAGCAGCTCGCGCGGATGTTCGGGCGTGCCCCGCGCGGCGAGATAGGCCGGCGCGGCCGCCGTGGCGAAGCGCTGCACGCGTGGGCCGATCGGCACCGCGATCATGTCCTGTTCCAGCCGCTCGCCATAACGAACGCCGGCATCGCACCCGGCGGCGAGCACATCGACGAAACCGTCCTCCACCACCACTTCCATGCGGATATCGGGATAGGCCTTGAGGAACGGCGGCACGATCGCCGGCAGCACCAGCCGCGCGACGCTGGCCGGCACGTTCAACTTGAGCGTGCCGCTCGGCCGGTCGCGAAACGCGTTGACCATGTCGAGCGTCGCTTCGAGTTCGCCCATCAACGGCAACAGGCGTTCGAGCAGTTTGGCACCTGCCTCGCTGGTCGCGACGCTGCGCGTGGTGCGGTTGAGCAGCCTGACGCCGAGCCGCCCCTCGAGCCGCCTGACCGCCTCGCTCATGCTGGAGGCGGAGGTGCCGCTGGCGCGCGCACCGTCGCGGAAGCCGCCGGCTTGCGCCACCGCGACAAAGGCGGAGAGATCATCGAGCTCGAGCTTCATTGTTCGACAATCCGCACAGTGCGTGCGCATTTCTAGGGATTATCGTGCGGCGGTGCCACGCTTATCTCCACGCCATCACCGACCAGGAGACCGACCATGACCGACCTTTCAGCCGCAGGCAGTTTTCTGCTCGGCGACCGCCGCGTGAACCGCATGGGCTATGGTGCGATGCAGCTCGCCGGCCCCGGTGTGTTCGGCCCGCCGCGCGACCATGAGGCGGCGCTTGCCGTATTGCGCGAGGCGATCGCGGCGGGCGTGAACCATATCGACACCAGCGATTATTACGGTCCGCATGTCACCAACCAGCTGATCCGCGAGGCGCTACATCCCTATCCCGACGACCTGACCATCGTCACGAAGCTTGGGGCGGTGCGCGGTACGGACGCATCATGGCAGCCGGCGCAGAGCCCGGAGCAACTGACCGCCGGCGTCCACGACAATCTGCGCAACCTCGGCATCGACGTGATCCATGTCGTCAATATGCGCGTGATAGGCGATGGCCATGGGACGAGCGAGGGTTCGATCGCGGTGCAGTTCACCGCGCTCGCCGAACTGCAGCAGCAGGGCCTGATCCGTCATCTCGGCATCAGCAACGCCACCGCGACACAGATCGAGGAGGCGCGCGGCATCGCCCCGGTGGTGTGCGTGCAGAACATGTACAACCTCGCGCATCGCGACGACGACGCGCTGATCGATGACCTTGCCGCCAAGGGCATCGCCTATGTGCCGTTCTTCCCGCTCGGCGGCTTCTCTCCGCTGCAGTCGGATTCGCTGTCGGACGTTGCGGCGCGGCTCGACGCGACGCCGATGCAGGTCGCGCTGGCGTGGCTGCTCCAGCGTTCACCGAATATCCTGCTGATCCCGGGGACGTCGTCGCCGGATCATTTGCGGGAGAATCTGGCGGCGGCCGAATTGCAGCTGCCCGACGAGGTGGTGGCAGAACTGGACAAGATTGACGGATAATCCTTCTCCCATTGGGAGAAGGTGGCGCGAAGCGCCGGATGAGGGCAGGGATGAAGCGAGCGCAAGGCGAAACTGCCCTCACCCTTCCGTGCCTTCGGCACTCCCTCCCTCTCCCAACGGGAGAGGGAATTTGCTCACCCCTCGTTCACCACCCCGCGCCGCATCATCTTGCGCATGCTGCCCGGCATCCAGCGCGCCGCGAAGGCCATGCGGCGGGCGGTCTTGCCGACATAGGTATGGACCTTGTCGCCATGCACCGCCGCCCATGCCGCTTCCGCGACCGCATCGACCGGCGTCAGCTCGAGTCCGGCCGCGACGACACTCTCGCGCACCGAGCGATTGCTGTCGCCGGTGGTCGCGTTGAGCAGCGGCGTTTCGATGAAGCTCGGCACCAGATCGCGCACCCTGATGCCGTCCGCGGCCCATTCGCCGTCCAGCCCCTCGGTCAGCGCACGCACCCCGAACTTGGTCGCCGAATAGGGCACCAGCCCGGCAGAGCCGTAGATCGCCGAGGCCGAGGCGGTGTTGAGCAGACACGAGCCCGGCGTCTTCGCCAGATAGGCATGGCCGATCCGCGCGCCGTTGAGCACGCCCATCAGATTGATCGACACCGTGCGGTCGATATCCTCGAAGCTCATCGTCGCCAGCGGCCCGCCGGTGCCGACCCCGGCATTGTTGAACAGCACGTCGAGCCGTCCGCCGCTCGACCGGACAAAGGCGTCGAGATTGACCACCCACGCCTCGCGGTCGCGCACGTCCATGACATAGGTCTCGACCATGCCCGCCGGCAGCATCGCCAATGTCTCGGCCAGCCCGGCGCGGTTGACGTCGGCGAGGCCGACCCGCCAGCCGCGGCTCGCGAACAATTTCGCGGTCGCCTGGCCGATGCCCGATCCGCCGCCGGTGATGAAGATCGCTTTCGCCTCGCTCACGGACAAACCCCCTCGTTCCTGTTTGACCGCCTGCCTATCGTCCCGCACAAGCAAAGGCGATGGCAGAATCGCGCGCTACGGGTCCCTCGGTCGCCTTTGCCGGCGTGAGCAAGACCTATCCCGGCGGAACGGTCGCGGTCGATGACGTGACGGTGGAGATTGCGCCCGGCAGCTTCGTCGCTTTGGTCGGCAGTTCGGGCTCGGGCAAGTCGACCCTGCTCAAGACCGTCAACCGGCTGATCGCGCCGACCGCCGGCAGCGTTTCGATCGGGGATGAGGATGTCGGCGCGGTGCTCCCGCACGAACTGCGCCGCCGCATCGGTTACGTGTTCCAGAATGTCGGGCTCTTCCCGCACATGAATGTCGCCGAGAATATCGCGATCGGCCTGCGCCTGGCCGGCGTGAAGGATCGCGCGGCCCGTGTCACCGAGCTGCTCGACCTGGTCGATCTGCCGCGCGACGTCGCGAGCCGCATGCCCGACGCGCTGTCGGGCGGACAGCGCCAGCGCGTGGGCGTGGCGCGCGCGCTGGCCACCGCGCCCGGGTTGATGCTGATGGACGAGCCGTTCGGCGCGCTCGATCCCGTCACCCGCGACCAGCTCGGCACCGCGATCCGCGCGCTGCACGACCGGCTCGGCCTGACCACGCTGATGGTCACCCACGACATGGCCGAGGCGCTGATCCTCGCCGATCGCGTGCTGGTGATGAGCGCGGGGCATATCGTGGCCGATGCCACGTCGGCCGAATTGTTGGCGGGCAACGGCGGTCCGGAGGCCGATGCGCTGGTCGCGGTGCCGCGGGCGCAAGCGGCTAAGCTCTACGCGCTGGGGGCGGGGGCGTGAGGGCGCCCGGGAACTTAAATACCTCCCCGGCACGGGGAGGGGGACCGTCCGAAGGACGGTGGAGGGGGTGTGCCGCAAACGTAGCGCCTGTGGCAACCCCCCTCCACCACGCGCTGAAGAAGCGCGCGGTCCCCCTCCCCGTTCCGGGGAGGTATGAAGTTGCAATGGACCGGTCACGATGACCGCCTTCCTCGACGCCCTCACCCGCGTGCCCGACCTGCTCGCCGCGCACCTGCTGCTCGCCGCGTCCGCGCTGCTGCTCGGCCTCGCCATCAGCCTCCCGCTCGCCATCTGGTCCGCCCGCCGCCCCGCCGTCGCCCGCGTGGCGCTGGCGTTCGCCAGCCTGGTCCAGACCATCCCCTCGCTCGCGCTGCTCGCCTTGTTCTACCCGCTGTTGCTGTCGCTTTCGTCGCTGGTCGGCGGCGGCATTCCCGCGCTCGGTTTCCTGCCTTCGTTGCTCGCGCTGACGCTCTACGCCTTGCTGCCGATCCTCAGGAACGGTGTCACCGGCCTGAACGGCATCGACCCCGCCGTGCTCGAGGCCGCGGACGGCGTCGGGATGACCGGCTGGCAGAAACTCGGCCTGGTCGAGGCGCCGCTCGTCGCGCCGGTGTTGATGGCCGGCATCCGCACCGCGGCGGTATGGACGATCGGCGCCGCGACGCTCTCCACCACGGTCGGCCAGCCCAGCCTCGGCGACATGATCTTCGCCGGCCTCCAAACCCAGAACTGGGCGCTGGTGCTCGCCGGCTGTGTCAGTGCGGCGGGCCTTGCGCTGGCGGTCGATGCGCTGCTCGGGGCAATCGAATATGGCGTCCGCCGCCGCCGGCGCGTGCCCGTCGTCGCGGCCGGCATCACGCTGCTGGTCGGTATTGCGCTGGCGCTGGCGCCGCTATGGCCGCGCGGCGCGCCTGAGATCACCATCGGCGCCAAGGGCTTTTCCGAGCAATATATCCTCGCCCGCCTGATCGGCCACCGGCTGGAACGCGACGGCTACCATGTGCGCTACCGCGACGGGCTCGGTTCCGCTGTGGTGTTCGGTGCGCTGTCGGGTGGCGATATCGATGTCTATGTCGATTATGCCGGCACGATCTGGACCAACCAGATGCGCCGCACCGACAATCCCGACGCTGCCGCGATGCTCGGCGAGATCGGCCGCTGGAGCGAGCGCGAGCATCATATCAGGCTGCTCGGCCCGCTCGGCTTCGAGAATGCCTATGCCTTTGCGATGCGCGCCGATTTGGCGAAATCGCACGGCATCGCCACGCTGGAGGATTTGGTCGGTGCCGCCCCCCGGCTCAACTTCGGCGCCGATCTCGAATTTCTCGAGCGCCCCGAATGGGCCGCGGTAAAGCGCGCCTACCCGCTGAATTTCGCCAGCGCCCACGCTTATAACCCGACCTTCATGTACCGCGCCCTCGACAGCGGCCAGGCCGATATCATCTCGGCCTTCTCGTCCGATGGCCGCATCGCCGCGCAGCACCTCACCGTGCTCGCCGATCCGCGCCACGCCATCCCGCATTATGACGCGATCCTGCTCACCGGCCCGAAACACGCGCGTGACGCGAAGTTCATCCGCGCCCTGCAGTCGCTTGTCGGGCGGATCCCGGTCGAGGCAATGCGCGAGGCAAATTACCGCGTCGATCGCGATACCGACAAGGACAGTCCGGACGCCGCCGCGCGCTGGCTCGAGCAACGGCTCGGGCTCCAGGATCGCGCACCCCCAGGCCCGTAGCGAAAAACTGGCAAATATTATCGAAACCTTACCGAAAAGCTCCGTCATTCCCCGTATAAGTCACAGATTGTTGTGGCGATTTCAAAAGACTAGACCCTGAATCGAGAAAGGGTGGGCACCGGATATGGTTGCATATAAGCTCGTCGTGCGCGCCATGAGTGCGGAACGCACCGCGGCGGTCGTGGACTTCAGGGCTGCGCGGGACGATCTCGCCATCACCAGGTCCGTGAGCTTCGCCGGCGTCTTCCCGCATGAGCTGTGGGACGGCACGAGGTTGGTTCACCGCCGTCACTAGAGCATCGTGCGAAAAAGCGGGCACCGGTTTTTCGCGAAAAACGATGCCACAATAAAAGTCGATTCGATCGGCATTGCGGGCTGATCCCGCTTCGCCGGATCGCAGCATCCCCCCCGGGGCGCGAGAACATGCATCCCCAGCATGGTCTCGCGCCTTCGGCTGCGCCAAGAAGGACATCAGGTGGAAGAACAACACATGCAGACGTCGTTCACCGCGCGGTCGCAGGACGACCCGCCGGGCGACGGACCGGCCAGCGCAGACCTCAGCCCGGACCCCGGTTCGGATCAGCGCCGCCAGAGGCGCGTTCGGGTGTTGCTCCAGGCATCGATCTTTCCGATCGACTCGATCGACGACGTCACGGTGCACAATATTTCGGAGCAGGGCCTGATGGCGGAGGCCGATGTCGACCTCACCGTGGGGCAGGTCGTCCATCTGTCGTTCGACGGGACGAGCCACCGCTCGGGCATCGTGCGCTGGATCCGCGGCCGGCGCTTCGGGCTGCACGTCGAGGATTGTTTCGGCACTCCCGGCGCTCTCGACGAGATCGAGCCCGAAACCGATCCCGGCCATCAATCGCGCTCGATGCGGCTGTCGCTCAACATTCCGGCGCGGATGAGCTCGGGCCGCCCGCGCCGGCCGGCGATGGTGCGCAATCTTTCGCGCTCGGGCATGTCGCTCGAGACCAGCGCCGGGCTGCGGGTCGGACAGAATCTGTTGATCAAGATCGGCCGCCAGCCGCCCATCCCCGCCCGCATTCGCTGGACTGCCGGTGGGCGGATCGGGGTGAGCGTCGACGGCGACCAGATGGTGCCGCTGATCGGCGCGCAGGATGTGTTTCAGCAGCGCTGAAAACCACCTCTCGCTAACCTCCCGGCGCGGCGTCGTTGAGCAGGGCGATCAGCTCGGCGAGGTTCTTCACCCCCAGCTTGTCCAGCGCGTTCGAGCGATGCATTTCGATCGTGCGCGCGCTCAACCCCATGTCGTGCGCGATCAGTTTGTTCGGCGTGCCCTGGGCGAGCCGCTCGACGACCTGGCATTCGCGCCGCGTCAGGCGGTCGAGCCGTTCGGCGGCGGCAGCGTGCACGGCATTGACCTGGTCATGCTCGGTGACCGCGGCAAAGGCATATTCCAGCGCCGCCTCGAGTGCCTCGGGTTCGAACGGCTTTTCGAGGAACTCGATCGCCCCCAGCTTCATCGCGCGCACCGCGACCGGCACATCGCCATGCGCGGTCATGAAGATGACCGGCCACCCCAGGCCGCGGGTGTGCAATTCCTGCATCAGCTGGAGGCCATCCATCTGCGGCATGCGCAGGTCGATCAGCAACGGCGCTTCCGGCAAGGTCGCAACGCTGTCGATGAAATCCTCGGCCGAGGCGAAGGGCCGCGTCCGCATGCCCATCGTGTCGAGAAGAAAATGCAGCGACCGCCGCATTTCGCCGCTGTCATCGATGACGTACACTGTCTGGATCCGATCCTCAGTGCGCATGTCCATCATATGTCCAAATCTTCCCCGGAGATTCAGTGTGGCGGCACCGAGTGTACCTAAAGTGGGGCATGTCGTCGAACAGCTTTATGTATCGAGCCGGCGTGAAATCGGCGCCGGGCCCGGGGAAGTTTCACCAGGGCGGTGCTAGCGCATGCAAAAGCCGGATAAAACAATCCCCTGATTGTTTATCTCCGGGCATCGCGGGAGTTTCGAGATGCGCCGCGAACACGCTAGACTGGGCTCGCTATGATCGACCAGCGCGTACACCACCCGGCTGACCCTAAGGGAGCGTACGCGCGCCGGGGAAAATTGTTCATCGGCCTCGTCGCGCTCGCAATGGTCGCCGCGCTGTGGCTGACGCTGGTCGATCAGGTGCGCTTCGAACGTGAGCGGGTGGTTGCCGCGGCGATCCTGCAGAACCAGAACCGCGCCTCGGCTTTCCGCCAATATGTGGTGCGCACGCTCGATCTTGCGAACATCGCGCTCGACCACACGATGAGGACCTATCCGCCACAGATGCTGTCGCCGGGCGCATCGCCCCGGCTGATCGACGATCCCCTGCTGGCGAACCCGAACTTCTCGGCGGTCGAAGTGATCGGCGCCGATGGCCGGCTCCTCGCAACCACGAAGGGCGCGGCGACCCCGCCGCCCGACCACGCCCACCCGCCGCCCGCGTCCGATAGCGACCGGCTGTTGGTCGGCCTCCCGGTGGTTTCGCGGCAAACCGGCGGTGCGGTGATTTCCCTGACCCGCTTTTTCCCCGCGCGTGACGGTGTCGCGGGCGGGCGCGTCAGCATCCTGGTCAAACCGACCATCTTCACCGACATGGCGCGGGGCGCGGCGTTCTCCAAGACCGACGTGATCTCGCTCGCCGGGTTGGACGGGGTGGTTCGGGTCCTCCGCAAGGGCGACACGGTCAGCTGGGGCCAGACATTCCCGCGCGATCGCGGTGCGCGCATGCGCATCGCGAAACGCGACGGGACCTTCATCGCGACGAGTAGGCTCGACGGCACGCAACGCTTCTTCAGCCACCGCCGCGTGCCGGGTTATCCGCTGTTCGTGACCAGCGGCCTCGCGACGGACGTCGTACTGGCGCCGGTCGTGGCGCGGGAACGCAGCTATATCATCGCCGCGGCGCTGCTCTCGGTGGCGATCCTCGGCGCGGCCTGGGCGCTGATCGGCGGGATCGGCCGGCGCGAACGCCAGGTCGCCGAACTGGCCGCGATCAACCGCCGCCTGGTCGAGGCGCAGCGCATCGGCGCGATGAGCGACTGGGAACTGGATGCGGCGACCGGCCAGCTGCACTGGTCGCCGCACCTCTATGAAATGTACGAGCGTGATCCGGCCGATCGCGTCACCCAGCTCTCGGACATCCGCATCTATGCCAGCGACGAGGATAGCGAGGGGATCGGGCAGGGGATGGTGCGCGTGCTGACCACCGGCGTGCGGCAGGAATATTCGCTCGACGTCACGCTACCCAGCGGCACCGAAAGCACGCGCCACATTGTCGCGGTCGCGAGGCGCAATGCCGAAGGGGCGATCATCGGCATTCACGGCACCGACCATGACGTCACCGCCCAACGCAAGCTGCGCGAGGTCGAGGCCAAGCTGGCGCATCACTCGCGCGTCGATGCGATGAACGCGATGGCTTCGACACTGGCGCATGAGCTCAACCAGCCGCTGGCGATCGCCACCAACTATCTCGCGGCGTGCCGGCGCCTGCTCGAACGCGCGCTCAACCCGCCCGAAGCACGCGTCATCGAGGCGATCGACACCGCCGCGACCCAGGTGCGCAACGCCGGCGAGATCATCCGCGGCGTGCGTGCGGTGGTGTCCGGCAGGGGCGGTGCCAAACATTATGTGCCGCTGACCACGATCTGCCACGATGCCGGCAACATCCTGCGATCGGGTGCGCCGAAACGGGGCTTCAGCCTGTCCTGCGCGGTCGAACACGACGCCGAGATGATCATGGCGGTCGCGGTGCAGATCCAGCAGATCCTGATGAACCTGATCCACAATGCGCTCGACGCCGGCGTCGCGGTGCCCCACCTCAAGGTGGCGGTGAAAGGCGAGCGCGTTTCGGACGAGGTGGTCGCCATTTCGGTGACCGACAATGGCCCGGGCATCCCGATCGTATCGAACGAACTGTTCTCCGCTTTCTTCACGACCAAGGAATCGGGCCTCGGTCTCGGCCTGTCGATCTGCCGCACCCTGGTCGAGGCGCATGGCGGCGAGATCGGCGTGGAAAAAACCGGACCGGACGGGACGACCATCCGGTTCACGCTGGCGTCGCCGCTGTTGCGGGATGATGTGGCGGCGGAGCCGGGGGCCTCCTAGAGCGTGCTGCGAATAGGTGGAATCCGGCTATTCGCCATCAAGCACGCGACCACAAGGAATCTGGAGCAGGCTGCGTTTCCGTCGAAACGCAGCCTGCTCTAGCCCGGCAAGGCGCCTGTGCCGGGTTTCAGCGAAACCCCCGTCAGCCGCCGCTGGCGCGCCGCCACAAGCAACGTGGCGATGGCGTCGGCGGCGGCATCATAGCCCAGGCCGTGCGGCGGGCGGATGTTCGACACGCAATTGCGTTCGCTGTCCTGCCGCCCGGGCCGCGGTTGCCAGGTAAGATAGGCACCGAGACTGTCGGGCGCGCTGAGCCCCGGACGCTCGCCGATCAGTATCACCGCCAACTCGACCCCCAGTGCGGCCCCGATCGCATCGCCCAGCGCGACGCGGCCCTGACGTGCCAGCACGATCGGGGCGATCCGCCAGTCCGTCAGCCGCGTCAGCAGCGCCGTGACGAGCGGCGCGGCATGGGCATGGATCGCCGTCGCCGAAAGGCCATCGGCGACGATGATCGCCAGCGTATCGCCGGTGGCGGAAAGGTTGGCGACGTCGTCCGGGTGAAGCAGCCGGCCGAGATCGGGCCGCCTGAGATACTCGTCTCGATCGGCGGCCCGGCTGCGCACCTCGATCACGGGCCGGCCGAGCGCCGCGGCGACACGTTCGGGCGCGAACGCGGTGTGGACCGCATCGCGCGCCCGCGCATGGTCGAGCTGGAAGTCGAGTAGCGCGCGGGTCGGCAGTCCCTGCCCGGCGCGGCCGAGCAGCACGCGCGCCTGGGTCAGCGCGCGCAGCCGGTCGCGCAAGGCCGGTGGGTCAGCCATAAGGCAGCATCAGCGCGGCGATGCGATCGAGCGATAGCGCGGCCGGCGCCTGCTCGGCGATCCGCCCGTTCCGCGCCAGCCCGATCTCTTCCAGCCACGCCTCGAACTCCGGCGCCGGCCTGAGCCCGAGCACCTCGCGCAGGTACAGCGCGTCATGGAAGCTGGTCGACTGATAGTTGAGCATGATGTCGTCGGCGCCCGGCACGCCCATGATGAAGGTCACGCCCGCCACACCGAGCAGGGTCAGGATATTGTCGGTGTCGTCGCCGTCCGCCTCGGCATGGTTGGTGTGGCAGATATCGACCCCCATCGGCAGGCCGAGCAGCTTGCCGCAGAAATGGTCCTCCAGCGCGGCGCGTGCGATCTGCTTGCCGTCAAAGAGATATTCCGGGCCGATAAAGCCGACCACCGAATTGACCAGCAACGGGTCGAACGCGCGCGCCACGGCATAGGCGCGCGCCTCCAGCGTCTGCTGGTCGACTCCGTGATGCGTGCCCGACGACAGGCACGATCCCTGGCCCGTCTCGAAATACATCACATTGTCGCCGACCGTGCCGCGCCCCAGCGACAGCGTCGCCGCGCGTGCCTCGGCGAGCAAGGCGAGATCGATCCCGAAGCCGCGATTGGCCGCCTCGGTCCCGGCGATCGACTGGAAGGCGAGATCGACCGGGGCGCCGCGCCGCACCAGATCGATCGTGGTGGTGACATGCGCCAGCACGCAGGACTGGGTCGGTATGGCATAGGCCAGGCGGATCTCGTCGAGCAGATGCAGCAGGGTCGCGGTGCCCGCGACATCGTCGCGCGCCGGGTTGATCCCGATCACCGCGTCGCCCGCGCCCATCAGCAGCCCGTCGAGCACCGAGGCGGCGATGCCGCCCGGGTCGTCGGTCGGATGGTTGGGCTGCAGCCGCACCGACAGCCGCCCGGCCAGCCCAATGGTGTTGCGAAAGCGGCTGACCACCGCGATCTTGCGCGCCACCGCGATCAGATCCTGGTTGCGCATCAGCTTCGACACCGCAGCGACCATTTCTGGCGTCACCCCCGGCGCGACGCGCGCGATCGCGGCGCCGTCATTATCGTTCGACAACAGCCATTCGCGAAAACCGCCGACCGTCAGATGCGCAATGGCGGCAAAAGCGCCGGCATCGTGGTGGTCGACGATCAGGCGGGTAACCTCGTCTTCCTCATAGGGAATGACCAGATCGTCGAGCAGCGCGCGCAGCGGCAGATCGGCCAGCGCAAAGCGCGCCGCGACGCGCTGCTCGGCGCTGTCGGCGGCGATGCCGGCCAGCACATCGCCCGACCTGAGCGGGCTCGCCACGGCGAGCAGCCGGCGCAGATCGGCGAAACGGTGCCGGGTTCCGGCAAGGTCGGCATAATAGCGTGTCAGGAAATTTCTCCCGCTACCGCCCGCACGCTAACCGCACTGCGGGCGAAGTCGATAGGGAGGTCGTCGCAAGGCCAACGGATCGGCGATAAATTGGCGGCACCGAACGCAGGCGCCATCAATCGTCACCCTGAGCTTGTCTGGCGTCTCGTTCAAACAAGGAAAAGAAGCTCCACCCCGGCGAAGGCCGGGGCCCAGTCAGGAAGGAAGAAGTAATAGAACACACGCCCTTTTACCGTCGTTTCCCCAGCTGGGTTCCGCGCTGGGTCGGATCGTCCCCCGGACGATCCTCACGCATGCGGGGCATGCTCAACCCAACGCCCTTCGCCGCGCTTGAAACGGGATAGGCGCCCCAGCTCAGGGTGGCGATCCTTTGCAGCGATCCCCGCGAGAGGAATGCCTCCAATCTATCGCAATTCGCTCTAGCCCTCGCTCGCCCCCGCCCGCGTCGCGCGCAACAGATTGTCGCGCAGATATGCTGTCGGCTGTTGCATCGTGGCGAACTCGTCGCCCAGCCCGGTCGCGTAGCGCCGCGGCGCCGTCCACCGCTCCTGTCGCCTGCCCCGACCTCCATGGCCGGCGTGTGTCGTCTAGTCGCAAGCGATTGGCTTCTCCGCCGTCTCGACAAGTTCGACAAACTCGAAGGCGTGGCTTTTCCACCCGCGCATTTTCGCGGCCTCCTCCGTTGCCGTGCGCTTCTTCTTCGCCTCGGCGAGCGATCGGGTGTGGCCCCAAAACACCTCGCTCTTGCCGTTCTCCAGCACCGCGACGATCCGCCAGTAATGCGTGAAGGCCTCGCTCGTCGGGCCAATCGTCTTGATATAGCCGTCGGGCAGGGTGGCGGTGAGGTAGCGTTTTCGTTTGGCCATGCTTGCTGCTTAGTCTGCTAACGGCGGGTAAGGCGATGGCGATGTCATGATGTGGCTGGAAGCTGCTTGTCCGCTTTTTCCGATCAAGAGCCGATAAAGCGGACCTGGTTGCGGTATCGCGCGCAATTGCTACAGCTCGAAGGATTCCTGCGCGTCCGTTGGGCCGTAGGTCCAGGTTGTTTTTCCGCCGGCCAAACCGCTGCTATCGTCGACTTGCAGTGAAGTGCTGGCTACGTGCAGGAGAGAAACCATGAGGCTACGCCTTCTAGCGCTCGTTTTCGGATGCATTGTCGGGCTCGCGCTGTCCGCGGCGCACGCCATATCTTCCGACGATCCGGTCCTGGGGACCTGGCAGTTGAATGTCGCCAGGTCGCATTTCACACCCGGGCCGGGGTGGCAAAGCCAGATCCGGATATACCAAGCCACTCCGGAAGGGGTTGCGGTCACCTGGACGGGGGTCGATGCCAAAGGCGAGAAGATGCAGGTCAGCTACACCTATGCCTATGACGGGCGCGACTATCCGATGCTCGGCTCGGCAAGCTACGACACGCTGAACGCCGTGCGCATTGATAACCGGACAGTCAGATCGGAGGAAAAAAGAGACGGAAAAACGGTGGGCGTTGCCGTGCGGACGGTCTCGCCAGATGGAAAAGCCCTGACCATCTCGGACGAGGGCACAAACAGAAAAGGTGAGAGATTCTCGCAGCTCCTGGTGTTCGACAGGCAGTGATGCCTTTCAGGTGCCGCGCGACATCGGATGCCGCGCGCGATGGACTCGCATCCGAAGTTTCGGCAGGCTCCCAACGGAAGCGACCCCGAGGATATTCTCCAGGTCGGGCAGGAGCGGCGGGTGTTGGAGGAGCCATCGGTCGATCGCACGCGCCGCGCGCTGCTGGGAGCGATCGGACTGGCAATACCTACCCAGGCGGCGCTGGCGGCGGACACGGCGGTCGACCCGCGCCCCGAATATGGGTTCACGCCCGGGCTGACCTATCTGAACACGGCCTCGCTTGGACCGACGCCCCTCAGTGTGCGGGCCAGGATGGATGCCGCCTGGGTGGAACTAGAGCAAAACCCGGTCTTTGAAACCTACAACGACGGACCGCTGCATCTGCAGTCCGACCAGGCGAGGGAGCAAATCGCTGCCCTGCTCGGCTGCCGCTCGACGGAACTGCTGGTCACGCGAAGCACGACCGATGCGATGAACGTCCTGGCGTCGGGAATGCGGCTGGATGCCGGCGATCATGTGCTGTTGACTGACCAGGAGCATGAGGGCGGCACCTATTGCTGGACCAATCTCGCGCGGCGGCGCGGCATCGTCGTCGAGACGATCCCGATCGCCCCCGAGGACCACGACCCGGATGCGATCGTCGCGCGTTTCGCCCGCGCGATCCGGCCCCGGACCAGAGTCGTCAGCATCAGTCACGTCATCTCAGCTACCGGGTATCTCATGCCGATTCCGGAAATCGCGGCGCTGGCCAGGAAAATGGACGTTCTGTGCGTCGTCGATGGCGCGCAGGCGCTCGGGCAGATCCCCGTGGACGTGAAGGCGCTCGGTTGCCACGCCTATGCGGCACCGGGGCATAAATGGCTGATGGGCCCGAAGGGCACGGGGATGCTCTATCTGGCGCCCGAGACCCGAGACGAAATCGAGCCGGTACAGCTCGAGGATGGACATCGCTTCATCTCGAATTCGACCGGGGTGGGCTGCCTTCCGCTGTGCATCGGGCTTGGCGCGGCCGCGGAGGCGGCGCGCAAGCGCGGGATGGCGTCGGTCCGATCACGTACGCTCGCGCTGCGGAACCAGGCATATGAGGGACTGGCTCGCATCCCGGGACTGCGGCTCGCCAGCGTGCCGCCCGGACCGGGCGCCACGGCGCTTGTCGCCGCCCATCTTCCCGACGCCGTCGAAAGCTCCGCCTTTCGCGCGGCCTTACGGACCAACCATCAGGTGATCGTCAAGATGGCGGAGAAGCGCTGGTTCAACGGCATCCGCTTGTCGCCGCACATCTTCAACGACGAAGAGGACGTGGACCGGGCGCTCCGCGCCATCCGTCAGGAGCTGGCGCGATAGCCACGCCATTGTCGGCCGGCCCTCGACGTTCTTCTTCCCTTCATCCTTCGGCTTTCATCCGATCGCGACTCCCACCACGCGGGCGGCGTCCGGCTCGTCGTGCTTCTCCCCCACACATATCGGCGCAGTCTCGCGCGCGAGACTCATTGCGAAGAGGCCGAGCAACGCGGCAACCAGCATGTACCAGGCCGGGGCCAGTGGGTCGCCAGTTACGCCTGTCAGCCAGGCGACGACGAATTGGGTCGAGCCTCCGAACACCGACGTCGCGACGGCATAGACGACTGCGATCGCACCGGAGCGCACGCGAGGAGGGAAGGACTCGGTGACCGTGATGAACGCCGTTGCCGTCGCCATCGACAGGAGGAAACGCAATGCGAAGCTGACGGAATAGAGCGTCGCCGGACCAGGCAGGTGGGACAAGAGCCAGAAGCCAGGCATGATGAGCACGGTGGCGATGGCCGTCGGCCAGATCATTAACGGTCGCCGGCCGAACCTGTCCGACCCCATGCCCGCGGCGATCGAGCCGAATGTATAGGCGAGGCCAACTGCCACGGTGGCTCCGAACGACACACCCGACGGCAGGAGCAGGACGGTCTTGGCATAGGTCGTCATATAGCCAAGGACATAGGTGGCGATCGTTCCCGACAGCATCGTCAGGAAAGCGAACAGCGCGACCCCCCGATAGGTCGCCAGGCGCGGCGCGGGTTCCGCCGACACGTCCGCGTCCATCGTCTCCGGCAGCGTCCTGCGCAGGGCCAGCCCGATCGGCACGATCGCGACACCCAGGCACATCGCGATCCGCCATCCCCAGCCGGCCAGCGCCGCATCGTCCATCACAGCGGATAGGCCGACGCCGACCAGCCCGGCCGCCAGCATCGAAAGGCCGTGTCCGACGAATTGCAGCGACACATAGCGTCCCCGCCGGCTCGGTGGGGCGACCTCGGCCAGGAAGGCGCTGCTCGCGCCGACTTCACCGCCAAGCGCAAAGCCCTGCATCAGCCGGCAGAGGATCACGATCACAGGGGCGGCTATGCCGATCGACGCATAGTCCGGCGTGACTGCTACGCCGAGCGTGGAAAGTCCGATCAGAGCGAACGACACCATCAGCATCGGGCGGCGGCCGAGCCGATCGCCCAGCCCGCCGATCACCAGCGCGCCGAGTGGCCGCATGAAGAAGCCGGCACCGAAGGTAGCGAGCGCCGAAAGCAGGCTGGTCTGCTGACTGGCGGCGGGAAAGAAGCACTGGCCGATCTGGACGGCAAAGAAGGAGAAGACCAGGAAGTCGTAGAATTCGAGCGCGTTGCCGAGCGTGACTCCGATCAATTGCGCGTTCGTGACTCTTGGATGCTGTACTTGATATTCCGGCATCATATCCCGCCCCGCTTGCCAGGTAGTTGTTACAAGTCCGAGACGAGCAGGGTCAATGACCGCCATCTGTCTTCCGTCGCATCGTGCAATAAATGACTGGCCGTATTCAGGCTCGGGCGAAACAGCGTCGAATGACTTAGGTTGTTGCGCGGCTGCCGAGTTGCTTCCGACCCATAAACGCCACAAGATTGGTCGCAGGCCGAACTATCGCTATTTGCGGAAGTGGGGGGACTCATGGGCATGTTCGAATATGTCGTTGTTCTGACAGGTGTCGTGATCGGGCTGGCGCTTACGCATCTGATGCAGGGCGTCGCGCGAATCATCGAACAGCCCGATCGCGTGCGCGTGTGGTGGGTCCATCTCGGCTGGGTCGGCTATATGTTCGTCAATGCGGTCTTCTGGTGGTGGTGGGAGTTTCGCCTGCGCCTGATCGCGAACTGGACGTTTCAGCTTTACGCCTTCGTCCTTGGTTATGCCTTCCTCATCTATCTGATTTGCGCGGTGCTCGTCCCCAGCGATGTTGCGACAATCCAGAGCTATAAAGAATATTTCGTGGGACGCCGGCGGTGGTTCTTCGGCATGCTGATCGCATGGCTGGCAATCGATTTTGTCGACACCTGGGCGAAAGGTTCGGCCTATTTCGCATCGCTCGGGATCGAATATCCGATCGCTCAGGCGGGCCTCGCGCTGGTTTGCCTTATCGGCCTGCTGAGCCCGCGGGAACGCGTCCAGATCCTGGTCCTCTTACTCGTTATTGCCTATCAAGCTTCGCGGATCGTACGATTTTTTGACGTCGTGCAACAAGCCGCCTGGTCGTCGTGCTTGAGGTCCGCTGCCCATATGCCGCCGCCGTTCCCTTTCCGCGACGAACGGCGCTTTCGGAAACGGCGTCATTGCCGCGGAACGGCCAGGATTGGGCGCATTGCGGGCTGTCTCTCGTCGCGCAACACGTGTTGATTCAATCTCCGCCAAATCAGGCCAAACCTTGCACTCAACGCGGCTCGCAACCCGACTCGCGCCCGCTCTTTCGCATCGTTGATCTGGACAGAAAATGCGCCGTCGCGCCGACGGCGAATGCGTGCCGCACGGGCTCCCTGCTATCTCCCTGCTAACGCATCGCGCTCCCTGTTCCGCGGAACAGGGAGCGCGCTCGTATCTCATTGAAGCAATGGACTTATCAGCAAGCAGGCGCGCCGGATTCCCGCGCCAAAAAACTTTTTACCGATAGCAGGGAGTAGCAGGGAGTTAGCAGGGAATTAGCAGGGAAAAAACAGGGAGCGCCCCTTCCAAAAAGGCGCTGCGTCCCGCCCCTACGCCCTCACCGCCGTCACGAAATAATCGAGCTTCATGTCGTCTGACATCACGAAGCCCCGCGCCGGTGACAGCGAAAGCCCGCGCGTGTCGATCACCCGCAGTCCGACGCTTTCGAGCAACTCCGTCAGCTCGTCGGGCGTGAGGAACTTCTCCCAGTCATGCGTGCCGCGTGGGATACGGCCAAGCCCCTCGCCGATCGTGATCATCGCCAGCCGCGATAGCGCGGTGCGATTGGGGGTGGAAAGGATCAGCAGCCCACCCGGCGCCAGCGCGGCGGCGAGGCCGGCGAC
>NZ_JAQGLG010000148.1 GCF_028292965.1 Sphingomonas bacterium
CGTCCATGTCCTCGATGATCGCGACGGCATCGTCGGTATCGAGTTCGGCGGCGATGTCGGCGACCTGGTGCGGCTCGAGCGCGTCGATCAGGTCCTCGCGGACATAATCGTTCATCTCGGCGAACACGTCGCCATCGAGCAGGTCGGACACGGCATGCGCCAGCGCGGCGCGTTCCTCGTGCGGGGTCAGTTCGAACAGGTCGGCGATGTCGGCCGGGTGGAGCGGCTCGACCAGCGCACGCGCCTTGTCGGCATCGCCGGCCTCGACCGCGTCGAGCACCGCGCGGACGAACTCGGGCTTGAGCCGGTCGTCCTCGTCGAGCTGGCCAAGGTCTGCCTGGTTGTCGGCCTCGGCCTCGGGAGAGAGTTCGGTCTCGCTCATCGTCCGACCTCCTGCCGATGCTTCGCGTCGCCGCGCGATAACCGCATTCGCGCGCGTTTGCCAGCGCCGCGCGACGCGTCTAGGGGCAACGCCAATTCCCCTTTCTACCGGAGCTTGCCGACATGGCCGATACCCCCGAAACCCTCACCCTGACGCTCGCCACGGGCGATGTGAAGATCAAGCTGCGCGGCGATCTCGCGCCGCAGCACGTCGCGCGCATTGCCGAGCTGGCCAATGACGGTTTCTATGACGGCGTGGTGTTCCACCGCGTGATCCCCGGCTTCATGGCGCAGGGCGGCGACCCGACCGGCACTGGCATGCACGGCTCGGACAAGCCCGACCTGCCGGCCGAATTCTCCAAGGAACCGCATGTTCGCGGTACCGCGTCGATGGCGCGCACGATGAACCCCAACTCGGCCAACAGCCAGTTCTTCATCTGCTTCGACGATGCCCGCTTCCTCGACAACCAGTACACCGTGTGGGGCGAAGTGACCGAGGGCATGGAGCATATCGACGCGCTGCCCAAGGGCGAGCCGCCGCGGGAACCGGGCAAGATCATCAAGGCTCGCGCCGAGTAAGAGCGGCTGACCAGTATCGTGCTCCTGCGAAAGCAGGAGTCCAGGGTCACAGACGGCATCGCTCGCGACCTTGGGTTCCTGCCTTCGCAGGAACACGACAACGGGCGAGCGCTAGCTTAGACGCTCGGATCCGCGAGGGTCTTGATCAGCCAGTCGTGGAACAGCCGCACCGGGCGCTGGGTCAGCGCACGCGGGCGGCACACGAACCAGTAGCTGTACGGACTCTCGACCGAGATGCCGAACAACCTGACCAGCCGCACATCATGCGCGTCCTCGAAATGGCTTTCGTGCATGAAGGCCACGCCGAGGCCCTGCGCTGCCGCTTCGAGCATCAGCTGGCCCGAATCGAAATGGTCGATCGCCGCCGGTTCGAGATCGGGCTGGCCGGCGGCGCGGCGCCAGGCAGTGAAGGTTTCCGGCATGTCGCGGTGGAGCAGGGCGGTGAGCCCGGCGAGCTGTTCTGGCCGTGTCACCGGATCGGGGCCGTCGAGCAACGCGCGCGCGCCGATGACATAGATCGAGTTGCGATCGAGCCTCCGCGCGTACAGCGCCGGATCGACATCGCGAACCAAAGCGATCACCGCGTCGAGCCCGTCACCGAGCCGCGCCACGCCATGCCCGGCGGTATCGATGTCGAGATGCAGTTCGGGATGCTTGGCGCGCAGTTCCGCCATATGCGGGAACAGCCGTTGCGAAGCGAACAGCGGCAGGATGCCGAGTCGCAGGCGCAACACGTCGGTGCCGCTGGTCATCATTTCGACCGCGTCGCTCATCGAATCGAGCGCCGGGGCGATCTGCTGCAACAGCCGGTCGCCATCGGCGTTGAGCACCACCGCCTGGTGGCGGCGATCGAACAGAGGCCGGCCGATGAAGCGCTCGAGTGCCTGGACTCGGCGGCTCAGGGCAGGGGCGGACAGCGCAAGTTCCTGCGCGGCGGCCTTGATCGAGCCGAGTCGCGCGACCTGCACGAACGCCTCGATCGCGGTCAACGGCGGCAATCTGCGCATGTGTCTCCCTCCCGATGGTGCGGTGCGTCACATACCGCTGACACGAAAACTGCCGGCAAAGGAGGGGAAAAGCCAGCCTTGATTGCGTTTGACGCAATCAAAATGATTCTTTTCGCACTTGCAACATAGCGCGCTGCACTGCACATAGAGCGTGCCTTTCAGGCATCCTCTCCTAAAAACTTTCGTGGCCGATCCTCCGGGGTCGGCCTTTTTTTGTGCCCGTTTCCCGGACTTTGTGCCGCCGGGGTTAGCCGAGGGCTCGCATAACGGGAACCCCTGTCCTATCTCGCGCGCTTGGCGAGGCGCGATTTAAGGACTCCCTCATGGCTGACGGCGAAGCGCCCACCCGGAAATTGCAGGTGGCCAATGCCCGCCCCGAAGATAGCGGGCGCGGGCTGGCACATATCCCGCGCGCGATGATGGCCGCGCTCGGCATCACCGAGGGCGATGTGATCGAGATCGTCGGCAAGGAAACCACCGTGGCGCGCGCGGTCGCGCCTTATGCCGAGGATGAGGCTCTCGAGATCATCCGCATCGATGGCCTGCAACGCGCCAATGCCGGCGCCGGCTCGGGCGATTTCGTCGAAATCCGCAAGGCCGAATCGAAACCCGCGACGCGCGTGGTGTTCGCGCCGGCGCAGCTGAATCTGCGACTGCAAGGTTCGTCCAACGCGCTCAAGCGGACTTTTTTCGGACGCCCGCTGACCCAGGGCGATGTCGTCGCCACTGCCGGGCACCAGCGCGTGCAGGACATGCCGGCGGGTGTGCGCCAGTTCATGAACGCGCCAGCCTATGCGTTGCAGGAGATCCGTCTCGCGGTGATCGGCACCACGCCGCGCGGCGTGGTGCATATCGACGAGAATACCGAGATCGAGCTGCGCCCCGAATATGAGGAACCCAAGGACGCGCGCCGCGCCGACGTCACCTATGACGATATTGGCGGCATGGGCTCGACGATCGACCAGTTGCGCGAAATGGTCGAATTGCCGCTGCGTTATCCCGAGCTATTCCAGCGGCTCGGCGTCGATCCGCCCAAGGGCGTGTTGCTGCATGGGCCGCCCGGTACCGGCAAGACGCGCCTTGCGCGCGCCGTCGCCAATGAAAGTGCGGCCGAATTCTTCCTGATCAACGGCCCCGAGATCATGGGCTCTGCCTATGGCGAATCGGAAGGCAAGCTGCGTCAGGTGTTCGAGGAGGCGGCCAAGGCGGCGCCGTCGATCGTGTTCATCGACGAGATCGATTCGATCGCACCGAAGCGCGGCCAGGTGTCGGGCGAGGCCGAGAAGCGTCTCGTCGCTCAGTTGCTGACGCTGATGGATGGGCTCGAATCGCGCGCCAATATCGTTGTGATCGCGGCGACCAACCGGCCCGAGGCGATCGACGAGGCGTTGCGTCGGCCGGGCCGGTTCGATCGCGAGATCGTGGTCGGCGTGCCTGACGAGCGTGGGCGGCGTGAGATTCTCGGCATCCACACCCGCGGCATGCCGCTCGGCGACAAGGTCGATCTCGATGAGCTGGCGCGGACCACCTATGGGTTCGTCGGCGCCGATCTCGCCGCGCTGGCGCGCGAGGCGGCGATCGAGGCGGTACGCAAGTTGATGCCGCGGCTCGATCTGGCGGAGGGGACCATCCCGCCCGAGATCCTCGATACGCTGGCGGTAACGCGCGAGGATTTCCTCGATGCCCTGAAGCGCGTCCAGCCCTCGGCGATGCGCGAAGTGATGGTCGAGGCACCGCGCGTGCGCTGGGACGATGTCGGCGGGCTCGATGCGGCGCAGGCGCGTTTGAAGGAAGGCGTCGAGCTGCCCCTGAAGGACCCCGATGCGTTCCGCCGCATGGGCATCCGCCCGGCCAAGGGCTTCCTGCTCTACGGCCCGCCCGGTACCGGCAAGACCTTGCTCGCCAAGGCGGTGGCGCGCGAGGCGCAAGCCAATTTCATCGCCACCAAGTCGAGCGACCTGCTGAGCAAATGGTATGGCGAGAGCGAGCAGCAGATCGCCAAGCTGTTCGCCCGAGCGCGCCAGGTCGCGCCGTGCGTGATCTTCATCGACGAACTCGATTCGCTGGTCCCGGCACGTGGCGGCGGGCTGGGCGAGCCGCAGGTGACCGAGCGCGTGGTCAACACCATCCTCGCCGAAATGGACGGGCTGGAGGAGCTCCAGGCCGTGGTCGTGATCGGTGCGACCAATCGGCCGAACCTGATCGACCCGGCGTTGCTCAGGCCAGGGCGGTTCGACGAGTTGGTCTATGTCGGCGTGCCTGATCAACCGGGGCGGCGGCGCATCCTGACGATCCAGACCAAGAAGATGCCGCTGGCCGGCGATGTCGATCTCGACGCGGTGGCGGCGCAGACCGACCGCTTCACCGGGGCCGATCTCGAGGATGTCGTGCGCCGTGCCGGCCTATCGGCACTGCGCCGCTCGCTCGACGCGCGCGAAGTAACGATGGCCGATTTCGACGCCGCGCTGGAGGATTCCCGCGCCTCGGTGACACCCGAAATGGAGCGGGATTACGAGCAGATGGCGGCGCGGCTGAAACAGGATGCGGCGTCGTTGCAGCCGATCGGCTTCATCACGCCGGGGCAGTTGCATCCGCATGGGCCGAAGGGGACGGACTGACCTCTTAAATCCTCCCCGGAACGGGGAGGGGGACCAGCGAAGCTGGTGGAGGGGGATCGCCACACACGCTGTGCTTGCGGCCAGCCCCCTCCACCACGCCGCTACGCGTCGCGGTCCCCCTCCCCGTGCCGGGGAGGAATAGGTTCCTGCAACGCTGCCCACGCATAACCGAACAACACCACCAGCGCCGTCGCGGCCGTCAGATAGGGCAGCGCATGGCTGGCCTCATACAGGCCCACCCCAATCGACGGGCCGAACACGAACGACGCACCATTGATGCTGGTCACCTTGCCCGCAACCGAGCCCTGTGCCTGCGGGCCGACCGCCAGCGACGAGCCGGCGGTGAAGCCGGGGCGAGTGAAGCCGAAGCCGAGGCTGGCAAGACCATAGGCCACCGAAATGCCGTAGAGCGAGGTGGCCATCCCGGTCAGTGCGAGTCCGATCGCCGCCACCACCAGCCCGGAAAGCACGAGCTGGCGCGGGTTGAGGCCGAGCAGCGGGATCACCCCCCATTGCGCGAGCAGCGAGGCGCCGGCGCCCATCATCAGCACCATGCCGGTCGGCTCGATCGCCAGACCGGGGGCGAGGTGCAGGCGGTCCATGACGAGAAAACCGATCGCCTGGCTGGTCATCGCCTGGGCATGGCCCATCACCAGCCCGGCGAGCATCCAGCCGCGAATGCGCGGATCGCGATAGCCGACCTGTTCGCTGTCGGGCTGCATCGCGGCTGCCACGCTTGCCCCGGTTGGCGCGCCGCCGATCGAGGGATAGGCGCTCGACGCACCATGCGTGCCCGGCTGCGGGGTCCGATCGTCGGGCAACTGGCTGCGCACCGCCAGCCACATCCCCATCCCGAAAATGGCGAACACGAAGGCCGGTCCGGCGAGCCCGATCTCGACGGCACCGATCTCGCCGAGGCGCAGGAACGGCGCGATCGCCGGCCCGAGGATCGTGCCCAGCCCGAAGGCCGAGGCGAGCAAGGTCAGCGCCTTTGTGCGCTCCTCGCGGGTGGTTTCGCCAGCGACCACCGCCTGCACCGCCGGCGGCGCGGCGGCGCCGAAGGTGCCGTAGATCAGTCGCCCGGCGATGAAGAAGACGAACGCTGCCGTCCCGCCGATCCAGTGATTGATGCCGGCGGTGAGGAAGGTGCCGCACAGCAGCAGCGACAGCGAGAAGCCACCCAGCCCGAGCAGGATCATCGCGCGCCGGCCATGCTTGTCGGAGCGCGCCGCCCAGAACGGCGCGGCGATCACCCATAGCAGGGCGGAGACCGAAAAGGCGGCTGCGACGGCGTTGTCCCTGACGCCGAGCGAGCGGCCGAGCGCCGGCAGAACCGATTGCAGCGCGGTATTGCCCGCCGCGATCGTCAGCATGACCATGAACAGCAGCACGAACTCGCGGTTGAGGGCTGCGGGTGTCCTCAATCCCTGTTCCAGCGATAATCGCGCTGCACCTCGGCGACGACGACCTCGTAGCGCCGATACCAGTCGGCGCGACCAGCGTCGCGAATCGCCTTGTGTTCGGGGTGGTTCTTCCAGGCGAGCGCACTGGCATCGTCGGCCCAGTAGCTCAGTGTGATGCCGACACCGTCGGCGCCGCGCACGCTGTCGATCCCGCGATAGCCGGGTTGTGCGGCGGCGAGCGTTGCCATCGCCTCGGCCGTGGCGGCATAGCCGGTGTCGCCATCCGGCGTCCGCTCGGACAGGAAGATCACCACTATCTGGCCATGCCGTTCGTCGCGCATGGCGACCGATTAGGCGCTTCGTCCCACTACGCAACCCCCGCGTTCATAGGGAATGAACCTCGGGGCTTGCATGTTCGTTGGCGCTTTGCGACGAGCGTCGTTAAACTACCCGGGAACCGGACAGAGGGATCGCCTGTGAATATATCGACCGCCGCCGCCAGGCGACAGCGCCGGGCAGCCGCCGGCGTGCCATCCCCGTGGGGCATGTTTCTGCGCGGCTTCTTCAAGCATCCTGTGATGGTCGGCTCGATCGTTCCCTCGTCGGGCGTGCTGATCCGCAAGATGCTTGCGCCGGTGGACTGGGCCAACACCAAGCTGTTCGTCGAATATGGCCCCGGCGTCGGCACCTTCTGTCGCCCGATCCTCGATCGCCTCGCGCCCGATGCCAAGCTGGTGACGATCGACACCAACCCCGATTTCATCCGTTACCTGCGTCACGACATCACCGATCCGCGCTTCGCGGCGGTGCATGGTTCGGCTGCCGACGTGCGCCAGATCGTCGCCGATCACGGTTTCGAATCGGCCGATTACGTGCTGTCGGGCCTGCCCTTCTCGACATTGCCGACCGGCGTTGGCCCGGCGATCGCCGAGGCGACGCATGACGTGCTGCGCCCGGGCGGCGCCTTTCTGGTCTATCAGTTCTCGCCAAAGGTGAAGGACTTTCTCGACCCGTACTTTCAGCGCATCGACCATGACATGGAATGGTGGAACGTGCCGCCGGCCCAGCTCTATTGGGCGTGGAAGGACTAGGGTCTTCGGCCTTTAGTCGTCGCCGAAATTCAGCCGGCGCGTGATATTGAAATCGAGCACGGTGAGCACGAAGAACGCGCCGGCCTGGCGGATGCGCATCCACCAACTGGTGCGCGCCTTGTAGAGCGCTGGGGTGATGCGTTCCGAATTGGCCACCTCGCCGTCCATATAGCGGCGGACATGCGCGGCGAAGGCCTGGTCGTCGATGCGCAGCATCATTTCGAGGTTCAGGAACAGGCTGCGAATGTCGTAATTAGCCGAGCCGATATAGACAACATCGTCGATCACGAAGAGCTTGGTGTGCAGCTTGGTCGGCTGATATTCGTAGATCTGCACGCCTTTCCGCAACAACCCGGCATAGGTGAAGCGCGACGCGCGGATCGCCGCCGGATGATCGTTCTTGGCCGGCAGCACGATCCGCGCGCGACCGCGCTGCCCGACCCGGTCGAGCCGCCTGAGCATTCCCGGATTGGGCGCGAAATAGCCCGCGATCAGATCGACCTTCTTGGCCTTTTGCAGGTCGCGCTTCACCGCGCGCGCCCAGGGCGACAGCCGTCGCGTCGGCCCGCCGAACAGCCAGCGGGTCTTGCCGACGGGCTCGCTCCACTCGGCCAGCGCGTAGCGCAGCCCGCGCAGCGGCGGACGCGGGCGCTTGGCCCAGCGTGACAAGGCGTCGAAATAGCCGGTGATATGCTGTGCCGCCGGGCCCTCGATCAGCAGGCCGAGATCGCGCCATGCGTGCTCGGCCGGCGTGCCGAAATAGCTGTCCTCGACATTGAACCCGCCGATGATCGCGCGGCACTCATCGGCCAGCACCAGCTTCTGGTGATTGCGCAGCAGATAACGCCGGCCCCAGCGCGGCACGAAGCGGCACACATCGATGCCGGCGTCGTGCATCGGCGCGAAAAAGCCGTGGCTCTGTGCGTTTTCGCTGCCCATGCCATCGACGATCAGCGCCACCGCGACGCCGCGCGCGCGCGCGTCGATCAGCGCCTGGCGCACTCGCGCGCCGGCTTCGTCATCGACATAGATGTAATAGATCATGCGCAACGAATGCTCGGCGCCATCGATCAGCCCGATCAGCGCATCGAGCCGGCGCGGGCCGGTATCGAGCATCGTCAGGCGGTTACCGTCGATGTCGAAGGTCGGCTGGACAGGCGGGTTTTCCATGCTGCCCCCGCTCTGCGGGAGCGCGGCGACAGGCGCAAGCGGCGTTGCGCGGCCCGGCGGGATTTGCCGATATCATCGCGCCGATGAAGGGTCCAAAGGCGGTGTCTGTACGCAAGGGGCACGGCATGACAATCGAGACTCAAGAGGAATTTTCGCCGGCGCTGCTGCACCTGATCGACCGCTGGTGCGATCAGCGCCGCCTGCCCGCGCTGGCACGGCTGCTGCCGGGTTATGTCGCCTTCAACGGCCTGAGCGATGGATGGGAGGGTTTGCGCGCCGGCCTGACCTCGGTCCGCGCGATGGGCTTCGAGGCAGTAGGTGAGCCCGACTGGTCGGTGCTCGGGGATCTCATTCGCGCAACGGATGCCGCGCTCGGTGAGCGATGACGGTGCGCGGGCCGGGCGATTTTCTTGACTCTGGCGCCCCCGCCCCCTAGATCGCCGGCCTTCACGTCATCGTCACCCGAAGGAAGCCGTTCATGGCGCGCGTCACTGTCGAAGATTGCGTCGACAAGATTCCCAACCGCTTCGACCTGGTGCTGTTCGCAGCGCAGCGCGCGCGGCAGATTTCCGGCGGCGCCGAGCTGACCCTCGATCGCGACCGCGACAAGAACCCGGTCGTCGCGCTGCGCGAGATCGCCGAAGAGACCGTGCACCCCGTGCACCTCGAAGAAGCCGTGGTTTCGGGCCTCCAGAAGGTTCAGGTCGACGACGACGACACGCCCGATGAGATCGGCAGCCTGGCCGCCTCGGCCGAGGCACTTCGCCTCACCGCCGCCGCACCGCCGCGCAACCAGAATCTGGGCGGGGACTACGAGGGCTGAGCACGAGGCAGCGATTTAGCGGAAAGCTAAATCGCGACCAGCCGAGTGCCGGCCGGCGCGCCCAACGGGCGCGACCGACGACGCGGCTTTGCCGCGGCGCAACCTGCTATCCGCTTCTCCATATTATTCCATCATCCCGGCGAAAGCCGGGATCTCATGCCGCACGGGAACGCTCCATTACCGGGAGTCCCAGCTTTCGCTGCGATGACGGTTATTCTGCTGCGATGACGGCTATTGCTCGGCCTCGCCGACGTCCTCGCCCGCTTCAGCCGCCGCCTTCCGCCCCTTGAACCCCTGCGCCACGACAAACCACTCGACCGACCCCTTGCGGCTCGCGGGCGGCTTGGCGTGCTTCACGGTCTTGAAATTGCGCTTCAACTCCGCGACCAGCGTCGCATCCGCGCCCCCCGCGAACACCTTGGACACGAACGCCCCGCCCGGCTCCAGCACGTCGACCGCAAAGGCCAGGGCCGCCTCGACCAGCGCCATCGTCCGCAGCGCGTCGGTTTGCGGGTGACCGACAGTGTTGGCCGCCATGTCCGACAGCACCAGGTCGGGCGCCCCGCCCAGTTCGGCGACCAGCCGGTCGGGCGCGGCATCGTCCATGAAATCCATCTGCAGAATCACGACCCCGTCGAGCGGATCGACCGGCAGCAGATCGATGCCGACGATCTTCGCCTTGGGCATCTTGCGATGCACCACCTGGCTCCAGCCGCCCGGCGCCAGGCCGAGATCGACAACGAATCGCGCCCGTTTGAGAAAGTCGAAGCGCTCGTCGAGTTCGCTCAGCTTGTACGCCGCGCGGCTGCGAAACCCCTCAGCCTTGGCGCGCTTGACGTAAGGATCGTTCAACTGCCGGTCGAGCCAGCGCGTCGACTGCGCGGTGCGCCGTTTCGCGGTCTTGACCCGAACGCGCAGTCCGCCGCCATCCTTGCTCATAGCGCGCGCGCTCCCATCAACCGACGAAGAATGCCCTCGCGGATACCGCGATCCGCCACGCCCAGTTGCTCGGCCGGCCACAGATCGAGGATCGTCTCGAGAATCGCGCAGCCCGCCACCACCAGGTCAGCCCGTTCGGTGCCGATGCACGGCAGGGTGGCGCGTTGGGCGAGGTCCTTGCCGGCAAGATCGGCGCTGATCCGCCGCATCGAGGCGGCCGGCACGATCAGCCCGTCGATCGCCGAACGGTCGTAACTGGCGAGCCCTAGATGCACGCTCGCGAGTGTCGTCACCGTGCCGCTGGTGCCGAGCAGCCGGTGATGCGCGACATCCTTCGGCAGCCGCTCGGCGAACGGCGCGAAGCTTTCGGCGACCAGGCCGCGCATCCGCGCATAAGCCGCGGCGCGCCCTTCCGGCCCGTCGCCGGCACCGGCATATTCGGTCAGCGACACGACGCCCCACGGTGCGCTGTGCCAGTCGAGCACGGTCGGCACGGTCGGTCGCGTATCGACGAGCACCAGCTCGGTCGAGCCGCCGCCGATGTCGAAGATCAGTGCCGGCCCTTCACCCGGCTCGATCAGCACATGGCAGCCGAGCACGGCGAGTCGCGCCTCCTCCTCGGCCGAGATGACGTCGAGATGGATGCCGGTCTCTTCATAAGCGCGGGCAATGAAGTCGGCGCCGTTGCTCGCGCGGCGGCACGCTTCGGTCGCGACCGAGCGGGCCAGCGCGACATGGCGGCGCCTGAGCTTGTCGGAGCATACGCGCAACGCGGCGATGGTCCGTTCGATCGCCGCGTCGCTCAGCCGCCCGGTGGTGGCGAGGCCCTCGCCCAAGCGGACGATGCGCGAAAAGGCATCGACCACGGCAAAGCCGTCGCCCTGCGGCCGCGCGATCAGCAGGCGGCAATTGTTGGTGCCCAGGTCGAGCGCGGCGAAATGCCGTGCCGCGCCCCAGCGCGCGTCGCCGCGCGGGGCGGAAACCGGACGGGCAGGGGGTGGTGCGTCCTGCCGGTACGGCATCTTGGCGGGATGATCCCCCATGCCGTTTTAACTCGCTTATTCTGTTCTGCCGTCGCGGGCCACATCGGCCCGTTCGGTGCTTGGCGGCGATGCTACTCGCGACGAGGCGCGCGGGCAAGCCGCACTCGGTTGACAGCCAGGGAGGCCCGCCCTATCTCGCGCGGCCTCTGGTGCCCCGTCGTCTAAAGGTAAGACTACGGACTCTGACTCCGTTAATTGAGGTTCGAATCCTCACGGGGCATCCAGCTTTCCCTACATTCGAAGCCTAAAGCCGCCGCAGCAGCGCCACCGTGCCATGTCCGCCATCGGCGCAGACGCTGACCACCGCCCAGCTTCCGGCGGGCATCGTCCACAGCTCCTTGACCGCCTGGCTCATGTCGCGTGCGCCGGTTGCCGCAAAGGGGTGGCCGATCGCCACCGAGCCTCCATTCGGGTTGACCCGGTCCCAGGGGAAAGGGCCGAAATCGAAATCCACGCCCGCCCGGTCGCGCGTCCAGCCGGGTTTTTCGAGCGCGGCGACATTGGCCAGCACCTGCGCGGCGAACGCCTCGTGGATTTCCCACAGTGCGATGTCGTCATAACGTAGCCCGTGCCGGGCCAGCAGGCGCGGGATGGCGAAGCTCGGTGCCATCAGCAGCCCGTCTATGTCGTGATCCACCGCGGCGATCTCGTGATCGACCAGTTCAGCATGGAAGGTGCCCGCCGGCAGCCGCGCCAGCCCCGCCTCGGTCGCGACCCAACAGGCCGCGGCGCCATCGGTGATCGGCGAGCTGTTGCCCGCCGTCAGGCTGCCCTGGCCGCTGGTGCGGTCGAACACGGCGGGCAGCGATGCCAGCTTCTCGGCAGAAGTGTCGGCGCGCGGATTGGCGTCACGCGTTATTTCGGGCAGCGCGATGACCAGATCGTCGAAGAAACCGCTCTCCCACCCCGCCACCGCGCGCTGATGGCTCTTCAGCGCCCAATCGTCCTGCGCCGCGCGGCCGATCGACCAGATCTTCGCCGTTTCCTCCATATGGTCACCCATGGTGCGGCCGGTGATACGGTTGGCCCAGCCCTTGACCGGCAGGGTCAGGTCGTCGGGGCCGAGCGCCTGCAACGCGGCGAGCGCCCCGGCCGGGTTCTCGCGGAACAGTTTCACGATACGCTTCGACACGTCGAGTTTCAGCCCGATCGGTGGATTGCTCATCACCTCGGCGCCGCCGACCATGACGAGGTCGGTGTCGCCGCCGAGCCACCCGGCGGCGGCGAACGCGGCGACCATGCTGGTCGAGCAGGCCAGCACCGCCGAAAAGGCCGGCACCGTCGGGTCGAGCTTGGCGTCGAGCCAGATCTCGCGGCCGATATTGCTCCAGCCCAGACTCGGGATCACCGTGCCCCAGATGAACAAATCGGGCCGCGCCTTCGCCGCCATCGCCTGGACGAGCGGCACCGACAGGGTGATCGCGTCATGATCGGCAAGCGCGCCACCGCCGCGCCCGAAGGGCGTGCGCAGGCCGGCGGCGATATAGGTGGGCTGGGCGAAGCGGGTCATGGCGTGGCCTTTCCTGTGTTGGCGAGGATGTGATGACGCCGGTCTCGTTTCGCAAGCGTACCGGCGAACCCTCCGGCGTGACGCTCAGTTCTCCGCCGCGATGCTCCGCAAGGCGCGTTCGAACGCCTCGGGCTGGCCGCCGGAGATGAGATATTTGCCATCGATGATTGCTGCCGGCACCGCGCTGATCCCTTCCGCCTGCCAGTGCCGCTCTTCGGCACGCACCTCATCGGTGTAGCGGCCGGATTCGATCACCTCGCGCGCCGCCTCCCGGTCGAGCCCGGCCTTGCCCGCCGCTTCGACCAGCACCTCCACATCGCCCGGGTTGCGGCCTTGCGTGAAATAGGCGTCGAACAGCGCATGCTTCAGCGCGCGCTGCGCTTCGCCGCCCTCCAGCCCGGCCCAGTGCAGCAGGCGGTGCGCGTCGAACGTGTTGTAGATCCGGCTGCCCTCCGCCATCGTCATGGCGAAGCCCAGCGCGGCGGCCCGGTCGCGGATCATCGTCCGGTTGGCGGCGGATTGCTCAGGCGTCGAGCCATATTTCTGCCGGATATGCTCGCCGATCTCCTGCCCCTCGGCCGGCATTTGCGGGTTGAGCTCGAAGGGCTGGAAATGGATTTCGGCGTCGAGCAGGTCGCCGACAGCGACGAGCGCCTGCTCCAGACCGCGCAGCCCGATCACGCACCATGGGCATGACACGTCCGAGACGAAATCGATCTGCATCTGCCTGGTCATGACGGCGTACCTTTTTTCGTGGGTCGGTATTCGTGGGTCGGGGTTAATGTAGGGCCGCCGCCGCAACTTTCATCGGCGGGTCGTCACCCACCGCGGCACACTGCGTGAAAAGGACATGGGAACAATAAGCTGCGCGCGGGGTTTGGCGTTGGGTCAGGGCGCGCCCACGCATCCGCGTGGTGCGCATCACAACGCCCTGTCATCCAATCGCGGGCCCGGCCGTCATCAATGGCGTCCGGGAGCCTGCCAATAGGGGTTGATGCGAATGACCAAGAAACTCATCCTTGCCGCCGGCACCTGCCTGCTCGCTCTTTCGGCCTGCGGTCACAAGACCGATGCGGCGGACAATGTCGCCGCGGCAGCGGACAACACCGCCGACGTGATGGAGCAGAATGCCGAGGCGGTGCGCGATATGGGCGACAATGCGAGCGCCAATCTCGAAGCCAAGATCGACAACCGCGCCGATCGCATCGACAACAATGCCGACGCGGTACGCGCCGCCGGTGAGAATCAGGCCGACGCGATCGACAAGGCCGCCAAGAAGTAACTGACAAGCGCGGGGTCGCCATCATCGCGACCCCGCGCGGCGTGCAACCTGGCTAAGTCGGGTTGAATGGCGGTGCCGCTCGCTCCCGGCCCGACCTCCCGGGGAATATCCTGATGGGAGGCCGGGTGGAGAGCGGTCGGCACCGCGCCCGTTTCGGCAGAGCTGAAGCAGTCGCGACGTCAATCACGCAGAAAAATGCCCCACCGTTTCCGGCGGGGCGAGTTCTTCCATTCGGCATGACGTAAAACGTGCGAAGCCGTTTTGGGGTCCCGCCAAAACCGCCTATATTTTGCTGGTCCGGATCAGCGCGACGGGTCGATCAGATATTTCTCGCCGGTCGCCTTGCGCTCATAGGCCTTCAGCACATCCGGGTTCAGTGCCTCGGCCAGGCCGATCGTCGCGGTGTAATGGCTGGCGAAGGTCGTGGTCAGCTCATCCACCACGCGCTGGCGCATCGCCGCGACCGTTTCCTGCGGCGCCTTCATCAGGAACGGCGTCAGCAGGAAACCGCCGACGCTCCACTGGAAGCCGAAGGCGAGCCGGTTGAGCACCGTCGGCGACAGATCGAGCGCGCCATAGATGTACAGCTGCTTGAAGGTGTTCGAGCCATAGCGGCTATATTCGCCGCCGGCGCGGCTCGCCGCCTGCTCCACCGACTGGATGATGTCGCTGCCCAAAGTGCCGCCACCGATCGCGTCGAAGGCGATCGTCGCGCCGGTCTCGGCGACCGCATCGACCAGATTTTTCCGGAAATCGGGCGCCGTGCTGTCGAGCACATAAGTGGCGCCGATATCCGTCAGGATCTTCGCCTGCGCCGTGCTGCGCACGATGTTCACCAGCGGCACGCCATCGGCGAGGCAGATCTTCTGCAGCATCTGGCCGAGGTTGGAGGCGGCGGCGGTGTGGATGATCGCCTTGTGTCCCTCCATCTTCATCGTCTCGACGAACGCCAAAGCGGTCAGCGGGTTGACGAACATCGCCGCGCCGTCGGCGGCGCTGGCGCCTTCCGGCAGCGGCACCGTGTCGCGCACCTTCAGCTTGCGAAACTGGGTGTACATCGCCCCGCCGAGCATGCCGACCTTGCGACCGATCAGCCCTTCGGCGCCCGCGCCCGCCGCGATTACGGTGCCGGCGCCCTCATTGCCGACCGGCAGCGACTGGCCGACCCGCGCCCGCACCCCGCCGGCGCGCTCGGGCGGAATGGCGAAGGTCACCGTCGGACGATCGGCGCTGCCCGACACGGCAAGCGTCGAGACATCGGCCGGGCCGAGCAACAGCCCGAGATCGGACGGGTTGATCGGCGCCGCCTCGACCCGCACTATCACTTCGCCCTCGCCCGGCGGGCTCAGCGTCACCTCTTCCAGGCTCAGCGTAAGATGCCCGTCGGCATCCACCGCCGACCGCAGCTCAAGTCCCGTCACGTCGCTCATCCTCGCCTCCTGATCTTGTCACCCGAGGGATGGCGGCGCGCGGGCCGGCGGTCAAACAAGATCGACGGGTCTAGGGACTCGGCACGGGCTTCACCCCCGCCGACATTGGGGCTAACATCGCTCACGGGGGTGATATGCCGGAACAACCCGTCGAACGCAGACTCGCCGCGATCGTGGCCGTGGACATCGTCGGTTACAGCCGGCTGATGGGCGGCGACGAGGAAGGCACGCTCGCCCGGCTGAAAGGCCTGCGCCGCGAGCTGATCGACCCCGAGGCGACGAGCTATCGCGGGCGCATCGTCAAGACCACCGGTGACGGCTTCCTGATCGAGTTCCAGAGCGTGGTCGATGCGTTCCGCTACGCCGAGACGCTGCAACAGGGGATGGCGCAGCGTAACGAAGGCGTCGCCGAGGACCAGCGCATGCTGCTGCGCATCGGTCTCAACGTCGGCGAAGTGATCATCGACGAGGGCGATGTGTTCGGCGACGGGGTCAACATCGCCGCGCGGCTCGAACAGATCGCCCAGCCCGGCGGGATCTGCGTGTCGGATCGCGCGTGGCGCGACCTGCGCCGCCTGCCGCTCGCCTTCGACGATCTCGGCGAGCAGTCGCTCAAGAACATCGCCGAGCCGGTACGCGCCTATGCCTGGCGCGCCGACGGCACCGCCGGCCCGATGACCCAGCCGCACGTCACCGTTGTTGTCGCGACCGGCAAGAGCGGCGGCACGGCGCGCGCCGCGCTCGTCGCCGGCGCGGTGGCCGTGACAGCCGTGGCGGCTACGACGCTCGGTCTGTTCTATTTCCACGCCGCGCCGGGCGCGAAGCCGGATGCCCAGCCGGCCGCCGCGGCGACCGTCGCCATGCTCGCCCCGAGCGCCCCGGCATTGGCCGCGGCACCGCCATCCGCCGGCGGCAGGGCAGCGCTGCCCGCCGCTGTGCCGTTGAATGTTCCGGCATATGTACCGCTGCCCATGCCGGCATCCGGACCGGTCCCATCGCCGGTGCAACCGCCGGTGTCCGGCCCGGTGCCTGCGACACCGGCCGTCGCCCCATCGGGCACAGGCTACGCAGCGCAGGAGGCGTTGGCACGCGCCACCTTCCAGCCGACCGCAGCAAAAAGCCCGGCCGAGCTGATGGCGTTGCCGTCACTGCTCATCACCACCGGCCGGCTGGCGGAGAGTCGCGCTTTGCTGGCGCAGGCGACCCAGCGTTTTCCGCGCAACGGGCCGCTGCAATTGTTGCGGGCCAATGCCGATTACAGCGCCGGCGATCTCGATGGCGCGACGCGCGCGCTGGCGGTGGTCCAGCAGGTCCAACCCGGTGCCGGCGCGACACTTGAACTCCGCATCGCGCTGCAACGCGGCGATGCCGCCGGTGCGCAACGCCTGGTCGCGGCGATGACCGACTATAGTCCGGCTGAACGGCAATTGTTCCTCGACCTGTTCGACGGCTCGCAATCGCAAGGCGCCGGTGGGCGG